>JBEILM010000038.1:0-33050 GCA_040379205.1 Gemmatimonas sp. | reverse complement strand
TGGCGGAACGGCCGGACGGTCGCCTTGCACTCCGGCATCATGTTTTCGACGGCGGTGGCCGCCGAGTCGACCGCGAGCAGGAGGTTGTGCGCACCGTCCTTGTTCGTGGTGAACCCCATGGTGCCGCGGTTCATGACGTACGTGCCCTCGTTCCGCTCGAGATACTGGCGGTACGTACGCAGCAGCAGGTACTGACGGCCGGCCTCGTTCTTGATCTTCTCGGGACTCTCGGTGAGCACCCGGATGGAGTTCGCGAGGTGCTTCGGGATCTCGTCGTCCTTGAACGAGGTCGCCGCCATGCTGACGTACTGCTTGGCGCTCGCCAGCTGGTATGGGCTGCGATCGTTGATATCGCAGGCGCCCTGCGCGGCCAGCGAGTCGGCCGCCCCGACCACCAGGACGGCCAGCGTCCCCGCGTTCACCAACGTGAAGGCCTTCATCATCATCCTCTCGTGTTCGTCGAAGAAACGTCGCCCCGAATATAGCGCTCAGGCGCGGTACGACGCGCCACTCCCCGTGTTGTACACCACCACCTCGGCATCGGTTGCCACGCGCCCTGCCACGACCGCATCGCGCAGCACGGACAGCGCGCAGCCACCCTCGGGGGCCGCATCGATGCCGGTGGCGGTCGCGAGGCGGTACGTCCAGTCCCGGATGGCCTCCTCGGACGCCGTGCCCGCCACCCCGTTCGTCTCCCGCAGCACCTTGAGCAGCAGCCGGTCGCCCAGCGGCGACGGCACCCGCAGCCCGCTGGCATAGGTCACCGGATCGATCCACGGCTCCGCCTTCTCCGCGCCGGCGGCAAAGGCCCGGGCGATGGGCGCGCACCCCGCCGCCTGTGCGACCACGTACTGCGGTTGCACCCGGTCGGCCGGAATCCAGTCACCGGCCGCGAGCTCCTGCAGCGCCTTCCAGATGCCCACCGTCCCTTCGCCGCCACCCGTGGGGTACACAACGACGTCGGGCACCCGCCATCCCAACTGCTCCGCCATTTCGTACCCCATGGTCTTCATCCCCTCCACGCGGTACGGCTCGCGCAGTGTCGAGATGGCGAAGAATCCGGTCTCGGCGGCATGGGCCAGCGCCAGCTTGCCCGCGTCGCCGATGTGACCGTCGATACGGATGAGATCCGCGCCCATGGCCTCGATGGTGTCGAGAATCGGTCGCGGCGTGGTGCGCGGAGCGTAGACCCGGACGGCGAGGCCGGCCGCGGCGCCGTACGCCGCCAGCGCCGCCCCGGCGTTGCCCGCCGTGGGAACCACGAGCCCGGGTACTCCCTGCCCCTTGGCCCGCGTGACAGCAGCACTCATGCCCCGCGCCTTGAACGACGCCGTGGGGTTCTGCGCCTCGTCCTTGATCCACAGACGGCCCACGCCAACCGCCGCCGCGAGGCTGGGCGACTCGATCAGCGGCGTCAGCCCCTCACCGAGCGTGACGGGTGCCTCACCCTCGAGCAACGGCAGGAACGGGGCGTAGCGCCACATGTCCCAGCGTGCGGCGAGCGCGGTGGCACGCGGCACACTCGCATAGCGCGCGAACAGGGGCTGCCCGCATGCCGGGCAGAGCGACGCCCGCTCGATGGCGGCCGACGCGTCGCAGGCAGAACAGTGGAGCGACCAAGGGGAGGAACTCATGCGAGCGGTGGTGGAGGGGACGGGTTCGACGCCAGGACATCCGTCGGCGTCTCGCCGACGACAGCGGGAGCCGGTTCAGGCGGCGGCAGCGGGACGCCGAGGGCCTCGTGCAGCTTCCGCGCCGACACGAGACCAAAACCCGGTACCGCCGCAATCTGCTCGAGGGTGGCATCCTTCACGCCCTGCACACTCCCGAACACGTGCAGCAGCGCGCGGCGCTTGGACGGGCCGACGCCGGGAATCTTGAGCAACTCCGACGTGATGGTACGTGCAGCCCGCTTCTGGCGCTGGAACGTCACCGCGAAGCGATGCGCCTCATCCCGGGCCTGCTGCAGCATGCGCAACGCCGGCGAGCGGCGCGGCAGCCGGACCGATTCGCTGCGACCGGGCACGAAGATCTCCTCGTCCTTCTTGGCCAGGCTGATGAGGCCGATCTGTGTCACCCCCAGCGCGTCGAGCGCCGCGCGGGCGGCACCGAGCTGCCCCTTGCCCCCGTCGATGACCGCCAGGTCCGGCAGCGGCCGCTCCTCATCGAGGCGACGTCGGAAGTAGCGGGTCACGACCTCGTGCATCGACTTGAAGTCGTCGTTGCCCTCGAAGATCTGGATCTTGAACTTCCGGTACTCGGCCCGTTTGGGGCGCGCGTTCTCGAACCACACCGCGCTCGCCACCACATCGGTTCCCTGGGCGTGCGAGATGTCGAAGCACACCAGTGACCGCGGCAGGCGCGGCAGGCCGAGTTCGCGCTGCAGCTCATACACGGGATCGGCCGCGCGCTCGTCCGCCTCGAGGGCCGCCAGCTTGAACTCCTCGAGCAGGTGCTGGGCGTTCTTGTCGGCGAGGTCCACCAGGGCGCGCCGTGGACCGCGCTGCGGCACCCGCACATGCGTGCCCTCGAGGGAGGCCTCGAGCATCTCGCGGTCCTCGAAATCGAAGGGCACGAGCAGGTCGCCCGCGCGGGCCTCGGCGGTGCGATACCACTGCGCGAGACAGGCCCCGAGCACGGCGCCATCCTCTTCCCCCTCGGCGTGCTCAAGCAGCCGGTGATCGCGCGCCAGCAACTTGCCGCCACGGATGCGCAGCACCACCACACAGGCGTCCTCGCCGTCGCGCGCGTAGCCCACGACGTCGCGATCCCCCCCCTCCACCTCGAGCACGACCGTGGGCTCCTCCATCTTCTCGAGGTGGCGCAGGGCATCACGGAGTTCGCCGGCCCGTTCGAAGTCGAGCCGGTCCGAGGCTTCGAGCATGCGCTCCCGCACGTGGCGCATGACATCCTTCGTGCGCCCCTCCAGGAACCACACCACCTCATCGATCATGGCGCGGTAGTCGGCGGTGTCCTGATAGCCCACACACGGCGCCTTGCACCGCTTGATGAAGTAGTCGAGGCACGGGCGCTCGGGCGCGTCGCGCGGCAGGGCGTAGTGACACGACCGCACGGTGAAGATGCGCTTGACCACGTTGAGCGCGCGCCGCATGGCGCCCACATCGGTATAGGGGCCGAAGTAGCGCGCGCCGTCGTCGCTCAGCCGCCGAGTGACGATCACGCGGGGAAACGGCTCCTGCAGCGTGACCTTGATGTACGGGTACGACTTGTCGTCGCGCAGCGCGATATTGAAGCGGGGCCGGTTCTCCTTGATCAGCGTCGCTTCGAGGATGAGCGCGTGCGCTTCGCTGGGTACGACGATCGTGTCGAGGTCGCGCACCTTGCGCAGCAGGCCGCGCGTCTTGGGGCTGGCGAGATGATCCTGCGCCCAGTAGCTGCGCACCCGCGAGCGCAGCTTCTTGGCCTTGCCCACATACAGCACCGTGCCGTCGCCGTCCTTCCAGAGGTACACCCCCGGCGACTCCGGAAGGTGCGGCAGTTTCTGCGCCACGGACACGGGCATGCCGCGCGCCAGAGCGGCGCGCGTCCACTCATCCTCGGCGATGGGCAGCGCCTCGATGGCCTGGTCGGTCACCCGAGTGCGCTCATCCACCGGTCGGCCCCTTGGGGGGACGTGGCGACAGGCGCAGCCACCGGGCCGCCTCGTGTGACCCGAACAGCCACGCGGTCCCGAGATACACCACGGCGAACACCGCCAGCACAGGCACCCCCGCGATGCGCGGATGCAGATCGGGGTACGTCGCGTGATGCACCAGGCGCATGATCCACCCCGCCAGCGTGGCCACCAGCGCAGCCCCGAAGATGCGCCGCGTCCCGACCCACATGGCCGGCGTGTACAGTGCGCCAAGGCGCTGCCGCAGCCCACGGGCCAGCAGTGTGAGGTTCACGTACGAGCCGAGCGACGACGCCAACGCGATGCCCGCCGTCGCCAAAGGGGAGGCCCGCAGCGGTACCGCGATGGATACGGCCGCCACCGCCGAGACGACGATGCTCACCACCGAGGACCGCAACGGCGTGCGGTAGTCCTGTAGTGCATGATACGCCGAGCCAAGCAGCTTGACCGAGCCGAAGCTCACCAGGCCGACCGCGTAGGCTGCCAGCACGGTATACACCACGCGCTCCTCGGCCGCGCCGAAGCGACCGGCCCGATAGAGCATCCCCACGCAATAGTCCCCAAGGAAGCCGAATACGAACGCGCTGGGCACGATGTAGAACAGGATGCGCTGCCACCCGGACCGGAGGCGCTCACGCAGGGCGTCCAGCACCGGCGCGGTGGACTCGCGCGAAAACTCCGGCAGCGCCGCCGCCGCCACCGACACGCCGAACAGCGAGACCGGCAGCAGCGCGAGCGTGTTGGCATACGTGATGTTCGTCGCGGCGCCGGCGGTGAGGAACGACGCGATCTGCAGGTCCACGAAAGCGGAGATCTGCACCACCCCGAGCGCCGTCACCACGGGCACGACGTTACACAGCGTCTGCATCACGCCGTCGGCCGCGCGGTCGAGTGTCGGGCGCAGCGGTCCGACCAGCCGGAGGACCTCCGGCAGTTGTGCTCCGACCTGCAGCACGGCCCCGGCCAGCGTGGCCCAGGCGAGCCAGGTGGCGAGCGTGGCGGCACTGTCGGCGCGTGGCCCCCACACCAGCAGCAGGGCAACCTGGGCCAACGACCACAGCGCGGCGCTGGCGTACGACCAGAAGAACCGGCGGTGCGAGTTCTGGATACCGAGGCACCAGCCGCTCAGCACCATGATCCCGGTCATCGGGAACAGGACGCGCGTCAGGCGCGTGGTGAGCGCCTGCGTATCGGCGTCGAATCCGGGGGCCAGCGCTGCCGTGAGCACCGGCGCCGCCGCGATACCGGCCAGCGTCAACAGGGAAACGCCGGCCAGCAACAGGCCGAGCACGGCGTTCGCCAGGGCCCGCGCCGCCGCCGCATCGCCGCGGCCGAGGAGGCGACTGTACACCGGTACGAACGCCGCCGACAGGGTGCCCTCACCGAGCAGATTGCGTACGGCGTTGGGAATCTTGAACGCGGCGTTGTAGGCGTCGGATGCGGTGCCCGCTCCGAAGTAGTACGCGAAGGCCGTGTTGCGCAGCAGTCCGATGACCCGGCTGATGAGGATCCCCGCGCCCACGACGAACGCGCCGCGTCCGCCTGCCCCGTCGCTCATGGCGCGGTGGCGCTCTCCGTCACCAGCTGTCGGGCATGCCCTTCGGCCTCCGCCCGCATCTGCTGCAGCAGGTCCGGTCCGTAGCGCACGAGGAACGGCACCAGATTCAACACCCGCTCCGGAGACTGCCCCAGCGGCCGCAGCGCGGCGCGGACGACGGCCACTTCACGCATCGCCTCGCTGTCCCGGCGTTTCACACCGGCGAGCACGCGTCGCTCGAAGCGATCGAGCCGATGGCCAAGATCGCGGGCGAGACCGTTCACCACGTCGTCGGACACCGGCGCCCGCTCGCCGCCGAGCACATCCTGCAGCGCGTGCACCTGCGCGTCGAGCGTGACGCGCAACCGCTCCAGCATGTCCGCCACGTTGCTATCGAGTTGCGCGCGCGCCACGCGCCGCTCGGCCACATGCGGATCGCGGAGGTCCGCTTCGTCCAGCCCGAGCCGCTCCAACAGCGCCAGGGCATCGGCATCGACCAGCTCGCACGCCCACCGCGGCGCCACCACCGGCGATGCCGCGCCGAGCGCCGTTGCCACCGGCTCCACCTGCGCGAAGTACGCCAATTCTCCAGGACCAGCGAGATAACACACCGTGGGAAGCAGGGCGCGCTCGAGCACCGGGCGCAGCAGGACATTGGCTCCCAACGTCCCTACCTCGGCTTCCCGCGCCACGGCGGCGGCTTCGGCCACCGGCACCCGTTCTCGCACGCGTGCCACCTCGCCATCGCGGGTCGCCTGCTGGGTGCGGAACACCAGCGCGAGGTCGTCGACCACATCGACCTGCGGGGCATGGCCGGTACGCTCGATGTCGGTGGCTCGCGCCCGCAGGCCATCGCGCACGGCCGGCGCCCGGCGGAGCGCCTCACGCAGCAGCGGGTCGGCCGCCATGCGCAGCGCCGGATGCGCGGCATCGAGCACGGCAATGCCGAGTGGCTCCAGGAGTGCCCGCAAGAACTGCACGTACGCGGCGCCGATCATGGCGTGCGGGACGTAGGCGGCATCCACATGGGCCAGTACATCGGCGTGGGCCGAGGAGCCGCACGCCGTGGCCAGCGTGGTACGTACCTCCCGCAGGTCGCCCAGCGGCACGTCGGCCATCGCCACCCCCTCGGTGGGCGCACCGGAGAGCGTCAGCGTCTGCAGCCCGCGAGCGGAGGCGATATGGGTGACGGCAGCCTCCATCCAGTCGGCGTCGTCGGTCGCCGCCCAGAACACGGGCGCCACCGGTGTGCCCGTCTCCCGCTCGAGCACGTCGGCGAGTGCCAGCGCGCTCAGCGCCTTGCTCCAGGTATACGTGGGGCCACCGAACAATCCCGGCTGCTGGCCGGTGGTCACCAGCACGCCCGACGCCGCCGCCCGCGATAACCGCTCGGCGGCCGCCCCGGTGGCAGCGAATGCAGCGGCAAGCGGCGACAGCCAATCGCGGCCGGCTACACGGTTGCGCACCGCCTGCACATGGGCGCGCCATGCGGCCGGGGTGGCCGGCCGCGGCGCGTACCATGACGCGCCCACGGTGCCGTGCTGCACGGCCCGCGACAGGGCGCTGCCGCCAAGGGCGACCGTGCGCAGTCGCAGCCCGCCCTGTCGATCCGTCCGGTTGTCCACGTCGTTCACCACGTCTCGCTGGTCGTCACTTGTGATACGGCTCCCCGCGCATGATGGTCCCGGCCCGATAGAGCTGCTCCGCGAGCACCAGCCGTGCAAGCTCGTGTGGCAGCGTCCATGGCGCCAGTGACAGACGGCGGGTGGCCCTCTCGCGCACGGGATGACCCAGACCGTGCGCGCCGCCGATGACGAACGTCACCGATCGGGCCAGGTCCCGCTGCTCCTGCAGCCACTCGGCGAACCGTGAGGAATCCATGGCGCTGCCTCCCGGATCGCAGATGACGAGTTGGGCGTCACTCGCCACCCGTTCGAGGAGCCGCTCCCCTTCGCGCTCGCGCACGATCTCCGGCGCCAGCCCGCGCCCGGGCTCCTCCTTGACCTCGACGACCTCGAGCGGCCAGTACCGACCAGCCCGCGTCTCGTAGTCCCGAATGGCCTCGGCCAGCCCCGCATGCCGGGGCCGGCCGATGACCACCAGCGTGACGCGCACCTGACGCGTGCGGTCAGCTGGGCGACCGGCGACGACTGCCGGTCACGCGTAGATGCCGCGCAGCCGGTGCACAGTCGCCACGCGGCTGATGGACAGCATGTACGCCGCCGTTCGCATGTTCACGCGGTGCTGCTTGGACAGCTGCAGCACGTCCTGGAAGCTGCGCATCATGATGCCGCCCAGACGCTCGTTGACATCGGCTTCCGACCAGAAGTAGCCCATGCGGTCCTGCACCCACTCGAAGTAGGAGACGGTCACGCCGCCCGCATTGGCGAGGATGTCCGGGATCACGAAGATCCCCTTCTCGTCGAGGATCGGGTCGGCCGCCGCGGTCGTCGGCCCGTTGGCGCCTTCGCAGATCACCTTGGCCCGGATCTTCGGCGCGTTCTTGGTGGTGATGACGTTCTCCAGCGCGGCCGGTACCAGCACGTCCACGTCGAGCGTGAGCAGCTCGTCGGCGTCGATGGCGTCGCCCCCCGTGAACCCCTCGAGGGAGCGATGCCGCTGCACGTGCGCGATGGCGGCATCGACATCGAGGCCGGCGGCGTTGTGGAAGGCACCGAAGCGGTCGCTGATGGCGACAATTTTGCACCCCTCGCGGGCCATCAGGCGGGCCGCGATCGACCCGACGTTGCCGAAGCCCTGCACCGCCACCGTGGCCCCCTGCATGGGCAGGTTGAGATGCGTGAGCGCCTCCCGGGTCACCAGCATGCAGCCGCGGCCGGTCGCCTCCTTTCGCCCGAGGGAACCTCCCATCTCCACCGGCTTGCCGGTCACGACTGCATTCTCGGTCCGTCCCACGTGCATGGAGTACGTGTCCATCACCCACGCCATGACACGTTCGTTGGTGTTCACGTCGGGCGCGGGCACGTCGGTGTCGGGCCCCAGCAGCGAGATGATGCCCTTGGTGTAGCGTCGGGTAACCCGCTCCAGCTCACCGACGCTCATGCTCAGCGGGTCGCACACCACGCCGCCCTTGGCGCCGCCGAACGGCAGGTTCACCACGGCGCACTTCCACGTCATCCAGGCGGCGAGGGCCTTCACCTCTTCGAGGGTGACGTTCCGGTCGAAGCGGATGCCGCCCTTGGCGGGGCCGCGCGACGTGTTGTACAGCACCCGGTGGCCCGTGAACACCTCCACGTCGCCGTTGTCCATCTGGACCGGCACCGAGACGGTGAGCTGCTTCTCGGGGTTGCGGAGGATCTTGTAAATGCCCGGCTCGAGGTCGAGCAGTTCGGCGGCCCGGTCGAAGCGAGTCATCATCGCTTCGAAGGGGTTCTCTTCGTTCAGAAACCGATCCTTGTCCGGACGAACGATGCTGTCCGTGGGCAGGCGGAGGAGGTCGATGGCCATGACGTGGGGAGGTGGGAGTCGGCTCAGCCGACGGAAGGACCCGCAGTCATGCGCGCCGTCAGCACCCGGTCACATTCCTGCTCCAGGACTTCGGCGCCTCGATCGACCACGAGCGTCTGCGAAACATACCAAAGCGGCGGACCCACGCGAGGCCAGAGCGGGCCCAGCTTCACCGCGTCCTTCAGGGTACACAGCACGCCACCGGTGACCTCACCGGCTTGCCGCAGCGCCTGCGCATCTCGAGGGGTGAACGCGTGGTGATCGGGGAACCGGTGGTGGCTCGACACCCGGGCGCCGCCAGCCGCCACCTGCGCCGCGAACGACGCCGGATCGGCGATGGCCGTCACCAGCGTCACGGTACGACCGGCCAGCCACGTCGCGGCGGCCTCCACGTCGCCGTCCAGCGACCGGATCGCGTCGGGGAGAAGGCGCACCACCGCCAGCGGCACCGCCGACGCCGCAGCCTGAAGCGCCGACACGGTCCGGTCGATCTGGGCCTCGCCCGCGGCCTTCACCGTCACCACCACCGCCGTGGCCCGAGCCAGCGACGCCAACGGCTCACGGTACGGACCGGCCGGCAGCAGGCGCGCCGCGGTCTCGAATCGATCGGCGCTCACCAGGACCACGTCCGACACGCGACGTGCCCGGCGGTGCTGGAACGCGTCGTCGAGGACGGCACAGTCGGCGCCGCGTGCGCGGGCCTCCGACAGGCCGGCCACGCGATCAGGGTTCAGGATGACCGGTACCTCGGGGGTCAGCAGGCCGTGCACGCGCCATTCGTCATCGCCGTAGCCGCGCAGCAGCAGCGCCGGTGTCGCGCCTCTCGCCTGCAGCCGCGCCGCGAACCACGAGGCGACCGGTGTCTTTCCCGTACCGCCCACGGTCAGGTTCCCCACCGAAAGGGCGGGAAGCGCGACCGCCGGCAGCGCGCCGCGAACACCGGCGGCGTCATACCGTGCATTGCGGCGGGCGACCACCGCGCCGAACACCCCCGACAGCGGGGCCAGGGCCTGCCGAAGGGCAACCGCGCCCGCCCCGGAGCCATACCAGGCCCAATCGGCCAGCGCCCCCAACCGCACCCCGCTCATGGCGTGGTAGCGACCGGCGCCGGGCCTTGGTGGCCCGCCAGCTCGGCCGCCCGCGCCAGGTCTGCCTGCATGTGCCCCGCGAACTCCGTGGTGCGCTCGGCGGCCACGCGGACATCCGGATCGTCCAGCCGACGCGGCGGTCCGTACAGCACCGTGATCCGCGCGAAGGGCTTGGGGAGTTCGAGACCGTCCCAGCTTCGGAACTGCCACTTCCGATCGACGTGGCCGGTGATGGTGACGATCGGCACTCCGGCACGATGGGCCAGGATCAGCGCGCCCGGTGCAAAGCTGTGCCGAGGCCCGCGCGGACCATCGGGCGTGAACGCCATGTCGGTGCCACCACGCACCACCTGCACCGCCTCCAGCAGCGCCCTCGTACCGCCGCGCGAGGAGGACCCGCGCACGCCGAACATGCCGAACCGCTCGAGGATGCGGGTGATGATCTCGCCATCCTCGTGTTCGCTGACGAGCACCCCGGTCCGCACGTGATGCGACCAGAGCAGTGGCAGCATCTGCCCGTGCCACAGCGTGTAGACCACCGCCGACCGGTCGGGGTAGCGCGCCAGCAGCGCCTCGCGCCCATGAACACGCGTCCGCCACGTCAGCCCCAACAGACGCAGCACCCACCAGCCGAGGCTGAGCGCCAGACGAGTCTTGAGGTCGAGCACCACCCGGCGCGGCGCCTCGCGATCGGTCACGACGCCGGTTCCAGCATGTCGAGGATCAGACCCGCGACCCGCTCCGACGCTCCGGGGGTCCCCAATCGGGATCGTACGTCGGCCAGCCCGCGCTCCGCCTCCGCGCGCGCTGGACTCGCCGGGTCGAGCATCGGCATGAGCGCATCGGCCACGGCCCGCGGCTCGAAGGCATCCTGCACGAACTCCTTCGACACCTCCCGACCGGCCACCACGTTCACGAGACCGATGTGCGGGATCCTCACGACGCGCCGCGCGATGGCATACGTGATCGGGCTCGTGCGATAGCCGATGACATGCGGCAATCCCGCCACCGCCGCCTCGAGCGTGTTGGTGCCACTCTTGAGCAGCCCGGCGGTTGCCGCGCGCTGCACGACGAACGAGGCACCCTGCACCAGCGGAAACGGGCATTCGGCCGGAATGATGCGCACCGTGGGGGCCACGCTCACCACCACCTGCACCTCGGGCTGCCGGCGTTGCACTTCCTGCGCGGCTTCGATGAATGGCGTCAGGTGGCGGCCGATTTCGGCCCGCCGGCTCCCTGGAAAGACGGCCAGCACCGGACCGTCCGCCGGCAGGCCGAGCTGCGCCCGCGCCTCGGCCTGGGTCGGCAGGGCCTGCGCCCGGTCGAGCAGCGGGTGCCCCACGAACGTCGCGTCGACACCATGTGAACGCAGCAGCGCCTCTTCGAAGGGAAGGATCGAGGCCGCCTTGGTGACCACACGGGCGATCTTGGGCAGACGGCCAGCGCCCCACGCCCACACCTGCGGCGTGATGTAGTACAGCACGGGCACCCCGGCGCGATGCGCTGCCTCGGCCACCTTGAGGTTGAAGCCGGGATAGTCGAGCAGCACCACCAGCCCCACCGACCCGCTCTCGATGCGCGCCCGGAGGGTACGCAGCAGCTGCCAGTGCTTCGGCACATGCTGCAGCACCTCCACGAAGCCCATCACCGCCAGGCGTTCGACATGCTCGAGCAGGGTAACACCATTGGCGCGCATCAGGTCTCCCCCCACCCCGACGAGCGAGAGCCCGGCCGGGGCGCGGCGACGCAGCGCTTCCACCACCTTGGCTGCATGCAAGTCGCCGGACGCCTCGCCGACGACGAACAGCACCTCACGCACCGGACGACTCGCCGGCGCCCATCGCCGCGTGGGCCCGCTCGATGGCCGATACGATCCGCAGCGCCGCCTCCAGTGCCTCCCGCCCTTCCTCGCCGGTCACCGCCACGCGGTTCCGCCCCAGAACGGCCCCGAGGAACTGCGACAGCTCGAGCACGAGCGGTTCGGCGTCCGGCGCCTCGAGTGGGACCCGCTCGACGAATTCCTCGAGCGCGCGCGGCGCCCGCGCCAACTGCAGCGGATCGAAGTCCCCCCGCAGCCGGAAGAACTCACCGGTACCGGCGGCGAGGTCCAGTGAGAGGTAGCCGCTCTTCTGGAAGATGCGCAGCTTGCGCAGCCGCTCGCGCGAGACGCGGCTGGCCGTGATGTTCGCCACGGCGCCGTTGGCAAAGGTCAGGCGCGCGTTCGCGATGTCGATCTGCGGCGTCAGCACCGGGATGCCCATCGCCTGGACATCGGCCACGCGTGTGCCGACGAGGGTGTGCACGAGGTCGAGGTCGTGGATCATGAGATCGAGCACGACCGCCACATCGGACCCGCGCGGATTGAAGGGCGCGAGTCGGTCGCTTTCGATGAAGCGCGGCTCGTCCACGAACGGCATCGCCGCGCGTACCGCGCGGTTGAACCGCTCCACGTGCCCCACCTGCAGCGTCACGCCGGCCGCGCGCGCCTTCGCGAGCAGGTCATCGGCTTCGTCCAGCGTCACCGTGAAGGGCTTCTCCACGAACACATGCTTTCCGGCCAGCAGGGCCTGCGAGGCCACCGCGTGATGCGCGACCGTAGGCACCACGATCGACAGCGCGTCGACGTCGGCCAGCAGCCGTTCGAGCGACGAATAGGCGGTGACCCCGTACTGCGTCGCCACGGTCGCGGCGCGCGCCGGGTTCTCATCCACGAATCCGGCAAACCGTTCGCCGCAGAGGTCGCGCAGAATGCGCACATGGTGCACCCCGAGCCCTCCCGCCCCCACCACGCCGATCCGCGGGGCATTGGCCCCCGAATAGCGCTGTCGATCCACACCCTGCTGCATGCGCCGCCTCCGCGGTCAGAATCCGACGCCGCGCGCACTCGCCTCGATGAATCCGAGGAAGTGCTCGACCTCGGGGATCATCGTCATCTCGGCGCGCGCCTTCTCGACCCCCTGCGACAGGTTGAGGTCGGACCGGAAGCAATGGCGGTACGCCCGCTTGATCTCGCGTACCACCTCTTCATCGAACCCGCTCCGCCGCAGCCCGACCGAGTTGAGGCCGAAGAGCTTGATCGGGTTGCCCACCGCGCGCACGAACGGCGGCACGTCCTGCGCCACGCGCGAACAGCCGCCGATGAACGCATGACGCCCGATGCGCGCGAACTGATGTACCGCACACAGCCCCGAGATCGTCGCCTTGTCCTCGACCGCGACATGCCCGGCCAACTGGGTGCCGTTGGAGATGATGACGTGGTCCCCGATCTGGCAGTCGTGCGCCAGGTGCACGTAACTCATGAGGAAACAGTGCCGACCCACGCGCGTCGTGACCGAATGGGCGGTGCCGCGATTGATCGTCGCGTACTCGCGGACGGCGGAGTCGTCGCCGATCTCCACCCACGTCTCTTCGCCCCGATACTTGAGGTCCTGCGGATCGCCCCCGATGATGGCGCCGACACCGACCTGCACCCGCTGCCCGAGTCGCACATTGCGCTCGAGCGTGGCCCGCGCGGCGATGCGCGATCCATCACCGATGGTGCACTGCGGCCCCACGATCGCCCACGGCCCGATCTCGACATCCTCGCCGATCTCCGCCGACGGATCGATGAGCGCCGACGGGTGGATGCGCGTGCTCGTGTCCGCACTCATCGATCGCGGACCATCGCGGCCATCTCGGCCTCGGTCACCACCTGACCGTCCACGTACGCCACCCCGCGCATCTTCGACATCGTGCCCCGCATCTGCAGCACTTCGAGCTCGAGACGCAACTGATCGCCGGGCTTCACCGGCCGACGGAACTTCACGTTGTCCAGCGACATGAAGTACACGACCTTGCTCGACGGGTCCTCGATGCTCCGCATGAGGAGCATGCCCCCCACCTGGGCCATGGCCTCGATGATGAGCACGCCCGGCATGATCGGATGGCCCGGGAAATGCCCCTGGAAGAACGGCTCGTTGATCGTGACGTTCTTCAGGCCCACGATGCGCTTCCCCTCCTCGATCTCGAGGATGCGGTCCACGAGAAGGAACGGGTAGCGGTGCGGCAGGACCTGCAGGATGTCTTCGACGGTATACACAGCGGGCTCCCGGACTGCGTGTTGCACGAGGGCGCGCACCAGGGCGACGGTGCCCCGGTGACTGGGTTTGTGGGCAACGATACGGGCGCGCACGCGCGCACCCGCCAGCACCAGGTCGCCGACGCAGTCGAGCGCCTTGTGCCGCACGAATTCATCGGGCCACCGGAGGCTCGTGTCCACCAACCCGGTCGCGTCGAGCACGACGGCATTCGCCGTCGATGCCCCTTGAATCAAGCCTTTCCCGCGCAGGGCGTCCACTTCGTGCAGGAAGCCGAAGGTGCGCGCCTCGGCCAGCTCGCGCGAGAACGAATCCGCCGTGACCATGTACTGGCCACGCTGCGCACCGATGAGCGGGTGGGGAAAGTCGATCGAGACGTCGAGCCCCAGGCCGTAGCACGGGTGCGCTTCGTACACCGACTCACCATCCACCACCCGGATGGACTTGCGCAGTACGAGCCAGTCGGGACGCCCGCCGTTGTCGGAGAGCCCAACCGACCGCAGCGCCGCGAGGAACGGCGCCGCACTCCCGTCCATGATCGGCGGCTCGGGGCCATCCATCTCAATGATCAGATCGTCGATCGCCAGGCCGCCGACGGCGGCGAGTACGTGTTCGACCGTGTGCAGCGCCGCCGCACCAGCACCGAGCTGCGTCCGCCGTTCAGCTTCCACGGCCACCTCCACGCGGGCCGGAATCGGCGCCGCGTCCGGTCGGTCGATCCGCTGGAACACGATGCCCGTACCGCTCGGCGCCGGCCGGAAGATCAACCGGCACGGTCTCCCAAGGTGCAACCCCACGCCCTCCACCACCGCCTCGCCGACGATCGTGCACCGCCCGCCTGACGTGTTGCCGCGCGATGCCCCGCCAGGCCGGCGCAGCACAGCATCCGCACTGGCCATCACGAGCCGGCGCCCATCGACTGGTCCTGCGGCGGATCGCGGGTGAGCAAGCGCTCCAGCGGACGAATCAGCTGGGCCAGTCGGGCAATGGCGGCATACGCCCGCAACTGGTCGCGATGCGGACGCGCTGGATAGCCTGACCAGACTTCACCGCCAGGAATGTCCCCGATCACACCGGCCTGCGCCGCCACGGTCGCTTTCGCGCCGATCGTCAGGTGACCACCCACACCCGCCTGTCCGCCGAGCTGCACACCATCCTCGATACGCGACGACCCCGCCACCCCGGCCTGCGAAGCCACGAAGCAGAAGCGCCCCATGCGGACATTGTGCCCGATCTGCACCAGACTGTCGATCTTCGTTCCTGCGCCGATGATGGTATCGTCGATGCTGCCGCGGTCGACGCAGCTGTTGGCCCCGATCTCCACATCGTGCTCGAGAACGCAGCGACCGATGTGCGGAATGCGCACGACGCCGTCGGGACGCGGGACGAAGCCGAAGCCTTCACGCCCGACCTGCGCGCCGGCGTGCAACACCACCCGGTCGCCGAGCTCCGCAAAGGGGTATACCACGGCGTGCGGATGCAACCGCACGTCTCGCCCCACCATGCTGCCGGCGCCCACAGAGGCCCCGACACCGATCCAGCTGCCGTCGCCGATCACGGCATCCTCACCGATCACGGCGTAGGCATCGACCGTGACCCCGGCGCCAAGACGCGCCGTCGGGGCGACCACTGCCGTCGCATGCACACCCGCCGCCCGCAGTTCGCGGCGCTGAAAGCGCCCCAGGAGTGGAATCATGGACTCGATCGGCTTCTCGACCACGATCCTGGTAGCCGGCGTGCCCGGCGCGCCTTCGTACTCGGGCGTCACCAGCACCACGCCCGCGCGCGAGGTGGCGAACCACGCCATGTAGCGCGCGTGCGAAAGAAAGCTCAGGTCGGTGGGGCCAGCCCGGTCGAGGGGGGCAATGCGATGCACCGCGGCGTCGGGGTTCCCGATCAGGCGGCCACCGGTCTGCGCCGCAACGTCAGCGGCGGTGATGGGCGCCTGCCCATCACCGCCGCCTGCCTTCGGAGCGTCGGCGTCGCCGCTCACCGCGGCGATCACTCCGTCGGCGGCTTCTTGGTGGTGACGCCCGCAGGGGCCGTCGCCGGACCGATCGGCCGCGCCGTCGGCGCCGCCTTGGGGGCGCTCAGTCGCATCTTGGAGAGCACCCGATCGGTGATGTCGAGATTCTTGTCGGCCGACACGATGAACGCGCCCGCCGCCACGTCGAAGATGAAGGAGTAGCCGCCATCCATCCGCACGTCATCGAGCACCTTGCGCAGGTTCTCCATGATCGGGGCCATCAGCTCTTCCTGACGGGTCTGCGCCTGCTCCTGGAGCTTCTGCGCCTGCTGCTGCCACGCCGACTCCTTGTCACGCAGCGTCTTGAGGCGCGTCTCCTTGGCGGCCGGCGACAACGAGACCTCCTCCTTGGCGAAGGCCTCCTGCATGGTGTTCAGCGAGTCCTGCAGCTTCGAGAGCTGGGAGCGAATGCCGACCATGTCCTTCTCGAAGGCCGCCTCGGCCTCGGCCCGGCCCGGTGCGCCCTGCAACAGCGCCTGCGAGTTGACGAAGGCGAACTTCTGGCCGACCTGCGCCGAGGAAAGGGCCGGTACCGCCACCACGAGGGCGCACGCAGCAAGCACGGAATGGAGTCGCATCGATGAAGTCCTGTGTTAGAAGAGCTGGCCGAGTCGGAAGTGGAACTGCCACCGGGGATCCTTCACGATCCGCCCCGTGGGAATGTCCACCTTCGTCCGGTCGAAGCCATACGCCATGTCCAGACCGAGCGGCCCGAGCGGCGTAACGGTAGATACCCCGAAACCGGCCGAACGGAAGAGCCGGGTCGGATTGATCTGCCGGGCGGATCCCCAGTTGTTCCCGGCATCGGTGAACACGTTGAGGTAGAACATCTGGTTGAACCGGAGCCCGAGCTCACCGGTGACCGTCATGAAGGCGTTGCCGAAGGAGTTCGGGTCCGAGCGGAACTGGTCCGTGCCGGGGTTGAACCCCGCCGGGGTGATGGAGAATTCAGGATAGCCGCGAAGCTGCTGCCCGAACATCACGCCGCCCACCGCGAACTGCTGCTGGAAGAAGAAGGGCCCCGAGTTGCCGAAGAGCGCGCCGCTGCGCGCCGTGAGCCCCATCGTGAACTTGATTGGCTGCGACCCCGGGTTGCCCCCACCGATTTCGGCGAGCTTGGCGTAGGCGCGCATTTCCGTGGTCACGCGCTGAAAGTTCACCGTGCCCCCGAGCAGGCCGCCGCTCAGGTCCGTCGTCACGGAGCGCAGCGAGCCTTCCGTGGCGAAGGGCATGTCCACGCGCGTGTCGTACGTGTACTCGAGTCCGAGATTGGAGCGGAAGCAATTGCGGGTGCAGCCGTTCGTGATCTGCCCTGACGTGAAGGTGGCTGATTCGGCGTTGTACGACACCGCCACCGTCGAGAAGAACGACCACGGGGTGGGCAGCCCAAGACGGAACTGCGAGCCCGTGCGGATGTTCTGGCCGAGGTTGCCGACGATGAAGCGCGACTGGGTACGGTAGGCGCTGAGGGCGCCCGACAGCCGCGTACCCTTGAGCGCCGGGTCGGTGTAGGTGGCCGTGAAATCGTTGAAGAACCGGCCGTACTGCCAGTTGAGGCGCCCCGACTTGCAGAGGCCGAAGAGATTGGGCTGCTCGAGGCCGATGAACCCGCCAAAGCCGACGCCACCCTGCCCCATCGAGGCACCGAAGTTGATGCTGCCGGTGCGCTTCTCCTTCACCCGGAACACGATGTCCACGTCCCCCTGATCATTGATCGGGCGATAGTCGGGGAACGGCATCGGCGCCTCGAAGAAGTTCATGTTGCCGATGCTCTGATAGCTCCGGATGAGCAGCGCCTGATTGAACGGCCCGCCGGGAACCAGGAAGATCTGCCGACGGATGCAGTCATCCACCGTGAAATCGTTGCCGACGATCTCGATGCGGTTGACGATCGCCGGGTTCTTCTCGTCGATCTCCCAGCGCAGGTTCACGGTGGGCACGGAATCCGGCCCTTCGAAGCGCCGCTCCACCACGGGACGGACCTGCGCGTAGAGATAGCCGCTGTTGCGATACTCGTTGTTGACCTTCTCTACCGCTTCGTCCCACTTGCGCTGGTCGAAGATGCCCTCCGGTGCAGACGCCTCCCGGCGGATGAGCCCCTTCACGCGCTGTGTGAGCGTCGGGTCGTTGCCCTCGAACGGGTAGAACTTGCGCAGGTCGTCGGTGGGAAAGCGGCGGTTGCCGGCGATCTCGAAGGTGCCCACGCGAAAGCGCGGCCCTTCCTCGATCCCGATCTGCACCAGCCCCTTTCCCTTCTCCCGGTCGACGATGAGGGTGTCCCTGGTAATGCGCATCTCGACATGGCCAAGCCGTGAGAACAGCTCGGGGATGCGCTCGCCCAGATCGCCGACGTACTTGTCTTCGTTGAACTCGCCCTTGCGGAACCAGAAGAAGCCTTCGGGCTTGGTTTTCATGGCGCCGACGATCTGCTCTTCCTTCACCGACGCGTTGCCCACGATGTCGATGCCGGAGATCGCCAATCGGCGCCCCTCGTCGATGCGATAGGTGAGGGCGATCCGCCCATCGTCCTGCACCGTCGAATCGATCTCCACCCGCGCCAGGTAGTAGCCGGCCACCTCGTACGTGGAGTCGATGCGCGCCCGGGCGCGCGCCACCTGCAGCGGATCGATGGGGCGTCCGATGAGCAGGTCGATCTTGTCCTTGATGGAGCGCTCGGACACCGCCTTCGGACCGACAACCGTGATGTCGCCGAGAATCGCGCGCTCCTTCACCTGCACGACCGAGAGCACCTTGTTCGGTACACTCTCGAGGTCGCACTGAATCTGTACATCGTCGAACTCGCCCAGCTGATACAACGCCTTGATGGCGCGCTGCAGGATGGGAAAGTTGAGCGGGCTGCCGGTCGTCAGGCCGGCCTCGGTGCGAATGCGCGCTTCATCGACCCGGACGTTTCCGCGAACGGCAATGGAGTCGGCGACGGTGCACCGTCCGGCGACGTCCTGCGCCGCCGCCGGCCGTGGCGTCACCACCACCGTCAGGGCCACGGCAAGGGCGACCAGTGCCCGCCGGGCCAGTATCTGGGAAACGCGTTTCAGCATAGCCTCAGAATATAAGCGAGCGCACGCCGTCCGAGAGGGGCAGCCCATCGGGTCGTGCTTCCCCCATGGCGTCTCGTACCCCGACGCACACGAAACGGCCGGATCCCGTAAGGGACCCGGCCGTTTGACACCGGGGGTGGCCCGGTCGTTGCCTGCGTGCCGCCCGGCCTCAGGAGGCCTGAGGCGTGGGGGAAAGCACCCGGAACTCGAGCTTGTCCTTCTCGGTGGCCGACACGCCCACCTCGATCTCGTCGCCCCGCGAGAATTCGGCCATGAGGATCTTCTCCGACAGCGGATCCTCCACGTAGCGCTGGATCGCCCGCTTCAGCGGACGGGCACCGAAGTGCTCGTCGTGGCCGTGATTCACCAGGAACTCGGTCGACTCCGGGGTCAGCTTGATCACGATCTCCTCCTCGGCCAGCCGCTTCTGCACGTCGGCGAACAGGATGGACACGATCTGCGCGATGTGCTCCTTACCGAGCGGGTGGAAGACGATCACGTCGTCAAGGCGGTTGAGGAACTCCGGATTGAACACCCGGCCCATCTCCTCCTTCACCTTCTCCGCGATGCGCTCGAAATCCCCGCGGGCATCGTTGGTGGCGAACCCGAGCGACTTGCCCTTGGTGATGTCCTTTGCGCCCACGTTCGACGTCATGATGACGACCGTGTTCTTGAAGTCGATCAGGCGCCCGTAGTTGTCGGTGAGGTGACCCTCATCGAGCACCTGCAGGAGGATGTTGAACACGTCGGGGTGCGCCTTCTCGATTTCGTCGAGAAGGATGACGCTGTACGGCTTCCGGCGTACGGCCTTGGTGAGCGCACCCGAGTCCTCGTAGCCCACGTAGCCCGGCGGGGCGCCGATGAGGCGGGACACGGAGAACTTCTCCATGTACTCGCTCATGTCCACGCGAATGAGCGCTGACGCATCGGCGAACATGAACTTGGCCAGCGAGCGCGCCAGCTCGGTCTTGCCGACACCCGTGGGGCCGGAGAAGATGAACGAGCCGATCGGACGGCGCGGATCCTTGAGGCCGGCGCGGCTGCGCCGGATGGACCGCGCGAGCGCCTTGATGGCCTCGTCCTGGCCCACCACGGTACCGTGCAGCTCCTCCTCCATGCGCAACAGGCGCGAGGTCTCGGCCTCCTGGAGGCGCGTGACCGGGATGCCCGTCCAGCGGCTGACGATGAACGAGATCTCCTCCTCGCCAAGCGTCGGCCGGAACGACTGCCGGTGCTGTTCCCACTCCTCCTGCTTGCGGCGGATCTCGGCCTGCAGCTCTCGCTCGTTGTCACGCAACGAGGCCGCCCGCTCGAAGTTCTGGTCGCGGACCGCAGCCTCCTTCTCAGCGTTGAGCTTTTCGAGCTGCTCCTTGAGATCGGCCACCTCGGCCGGCGGCACCTGGGCCGCCAGTCGCGCCCGAGCCCCTGCCTCGTCGATGACGTCGATGGCCTTGTCCGGAAGGAAGCGGTCGGTGATGTAGCGCTCCGACAGCTTGGCCGCGGCCAGCAGCGTCTCGTCGGGAATGGTCACCCGGTGGTGGTCCTCGTACTTCTTGCGCAGCCCCTGCAGGATCTGCACCGTCTCGTCGATGGACGGCGGATCGACGACCACCGTCTGGAAGCGGCGCTCGAGCGCGCCGTCCTTCTCGATGTACTTGCGGTACTCGTTGAGCGTGGAGGCCCCGACGCACTGCAGCTCACCGCGCGCGAGCGCCGGCTTGAGCATGTTGCTGGCGTCGATCGCGCCTTCAGCCGCCCCGGCCCCGACCAGCGTATGCAGCTCGTCGATGAACAGGATGACCTGCTTGTTCTGCGCGATTTCGTTCATGACCGCCTTGAGGCGCTCCTCGAACTGGCCGCGGTACTTGGTACCGGCAATGACCGCCGCCATGTCGAGCGACAGCACGCGGTTGTCTCGCAGGTTCTCCGGGCACTCGCCGGTGGCGATGAGCTGGGCCAGGCCTTCGACGATGGCCGTCTTGCCCACGCCCGGCTCACCGATGAGGACCGGGTTGTTCTTCTTGCGGCGCGACAGGACTTCCATGACGCGCTCGATCTCCTTGGCCCGCCCGATCGTTGGATCGAGCTGCCCTTCGGAGGCCAGCAGCGTCAGGTCGCGGCAGAAATGGTCGAGGGCGGGCGTCTTGGACTTCTTGTCGCCCTTGGCCGGCGCGGCGGACGGCGGCGCACCAGCGCCCGCCTTTTCCGCGGCGGGCTCCTTGCCCCCTTGCGGCATCTCCGTCCCCAGCAGGCGCAGCGTCTCCGCCCGCGCCGCCTCGAGGTTCACACCGGCGTCGGCGAGCACCTGCGCCGCGATCCCCTTCTCCTCGCGGAGCAGCCCCAGCAGCAGGTGTTCGGTGCCGACGTAGCTGTGATTGAGGTCGCGCGCCTCGGCCATCGCCAACTCGAGGACCTTCTTGGCGCGCGACGTATACGGCAGGTCGGGGCCGGTAGCCTGCGCCGCCTTCCCCTTCTTGACCGTGTCCTCGATCTTCTGCGTGACGTCGTCGAGATCGACGTTGAGGTTTTGCAGCACCGCCGCCGCAACGCCCTCACCCTCACGGATGAGCCCAAGCAGGATGTGCTCCGTGCCCACGTATTCGTGATGCAGGCGTGCTGCCTCCTCGCGAGCCATCGCAAGGACCTTCCGCACCCGCTCGGTGAAGTTGTAGCCGTTCATCGTCCCCTCAGGGTCGTGGAGAAGCGGATCATTCGACGCCGCTGCCTTCGCTCACCAACACCTGACGCACATACCGGGCTCGCGCCAGGTTGGTCTCGCTGTCCGTCAGCACCTTTCCCTCCAGATGCGAAAGATGAGCCGACTGGGCAAAGATCAGGAGCTTGTTGAGAGTGTATACACTGAGTCCGGTGATCAGTTTCAGGCCGACCGCCAGACGAACGCCACTCAGGTAGTTCATGGCTTCGTCGAACGTCAGGCTGCGGGCATACCGCAACGTGCCGAACGCGCGCCACAACTTGTCCTCGATAACATAGCCCGCGTCACGCACCAGGACACGACGCGCTTCCTCCTCGCGCTCGATGACGTGACGGACGACGCGCACGAGCAGATCCTGCAACTCTTCCTCGGACCGGCCAAGCGTGGTCTGGTTGGAAAGCTGGAAGAAATTGCCGACGACTTCACTCCCCTCTCCGTACATCCCACGATACGTCAGCCCCATCTGCTGCAGCCCGGCGAGGACCTTGCCGATCTCCTTGGTCAGCACGAGCCCCGGCAGATGGATCAACACCGACGCCCGCAATCCGGTGCCCGCGTTGGTCGGACAGGCCGTGAGAAACCCGAATTCCCGGTGAAACGCGTACGGCACCTGGGCTCCAAGCTCCCGATCGAGCTGCTGCACCGTGTCGAAGGCCTGCGGCACGGCGAACCCCGACCGCAGGGCCTGCAGCCGCAGATGGTCTTCCTCGTTGACGAGCAGCCCGACGGCCTCGCCAAGGAACGCCGCCGCCCCCGTGCGCACCGGATGCTGCGCGTCCAGCCCGGCCAGCTCCTTGCTCACCAGGTGCCGCTCGTGGAGCAGCTGCCGGTCCACGGGGGGCAGATCCTCCAGGCGCAAGAGGACGCTGCCGCTCAGCGACGGCACCGCCATCAGCGCGTCGCGCACCTGCGCCAGCATCCGCAGGCGCTCCCCGTCGCGCGCGCGCCCGGTGAATGCATACCCCGACACGTTGCGCGCGAGGCGCATCCGGGTGGAAATCACGATGTCGCTGTGCGGACCCGACGCGTCGAGCCACCGCACGCCGCCATCGGGCAACAGGGAGAGGTCGAGTCCCGGCTTCGGGGCAGTCATTCCAGCACCCGGATGCGGTCGCGGAGCTCCGCGGCCAGTTCGAAATGCTCGGCGTCCACCGCCCGTCGCAGCCGGTCCCGCAGATCGTGCAGCGTGTCCGGCTTCTCGACGAGGTGCGCGGCCGGCGGCTCGTAGCGCTGACCCACATGACGCGAACTGCCGTGCAGACGCCGCAGCAGCTCGCGCAGGCTGCGCTCCATGGCATCGTAGCAGTGCGGGCACCCCAGGCGACCACTGGCGCGGAAATCGCGCGCCGTGGCCCCGCAGAAGCTGCATGCTGCGGCATCTTCGCTCGCCGATGCCGCCTGCTGCTGGACGGCCTGCAGAATGTCACCCAGCGGGTGCTGCGGCACCGACAGGGTGGTCTCCACCCCTTTCGCCGCCGCGCACTTCTCGCACAGGTGCAGCTGCGTCACCGCGTTGTCGACGATCCGCGTCAAGTGCACCACGGCATCCCGTTCCTTGCAGTTGTCGCAGAGCATCAGCCCACCTCCCGAACGTCCGACTCGACCAACCGTCCTCCTTCCAACGATAGCGCGCGATCGGCGCGCGCGGCCAGCGACAGATTGTGGGTGACTACCACCAACCCAAGCGACTGATCGCGCGCCAATTCCGCGAACAGGTCGTGGAGCTGCTCGGCGTTGTGCCGATCGAGGTTCCCGCTGGGCTCGTCAGCCAGCACCACCGCCGGGCGCGCGGCAAGCGCCCTGGCCACCGCCGTGCGCTGCTGCTCGCCGCCCGACAGCGCCCCTGGCCGATGACGCAACCGCGCCGACAATCCCACCCGCTCCAGCAGCGCCTCGGCGCGCTCGCGGGCCTCCCGGTCGGGCACCCCGGCCACCCGCAGCGGCATCATCACGTTCTCGACCGCCGAGAACTCCCGCAGCAGATGATGAAACTGAAACACAAAGCCCACCGTGCGGTTCCGAAGGGCATCGAGGGCCTCCTCGCTCAGCGACTCCACGGCCTGCCCAGCCAGACGGATCCGGCCGGCCGACGGTCGCTCCAGCGCCCCCAGCATGTGCAGCAGCGTACTCTTGCCGGCCCCGCTCTCCCCCACGATGGCAACCATCTCGCCGCGCCCCACCGTGAGCGCGACCTCGTCGAGCACCCGGATGACGGCGCCGTCTCCCCCGCGAAACTCCTTGACGAGACCGGTTGCCTCGATGACCGGCGTCTCCACGGAAGCCGCGACCGTCGGTGACGAGGCCTCATTCATGCCGGATTGCCTCCACCGGGTACAGCTTGGCCGCCTGCGACGCGGGGTAAAGCGTGGCCACCGCCGCAATGACCAGGCTCGCCGCGACGATCAGGGCCACATCGGCCAACTCGATGGCCACCGGGAGATGATCGATGAAGTACACGCTCGGATCGAGGGCAATGAGCCGGTATTTCTCCAGCAGCAGCGCGAGGCCAAGGCCCAGCACCAGCCCGCCGCCCGTGCCCACGGCGCCCACCACCACGCCCTGGTACAGGAAGATGCGCCGGATGGACGTGGCGGGCATGCCCATCGCCCGCAGGATGCCGATCTCCCGCGTCTTGTCGGCCACCACCATCGTCAGCGTACTCACGATGTTGAAGGCGGCCACCAGCACGATCAGGAGCAGGATGACCCCCATCCCGAGCTTCTCGAGCTTGAGCGCCTGGAACAGCGACCGGTTCTGCTCCTGCCAGTCCACGGCGCGCACCGGCGCGTCGACGCTCGCGCGCAGCGAGTCCGCCACGATCGGCGCCTGCCACCGGTCGGTGGTCCGTACCTCGAGTCCCGTCACATCGGTGCCGAGGCCGGCGAACCGTTGCGCCGTCCCGAGATCGAGGTAGAGGTACGCGTCGTCGTACTCGTACATGCCGGTTTCGAACACCCCTGACACCACGAGCGAGTCGGCGCGGGGGACCACGGCGCCCGTCGCGGCGTTCATGTCGAGTCCGGCGGCGCCCAGCAGCACAACCGTATCGCCGGGAAACGTGTTGAGCTTGGAGGCCAGCAGCTTGCCCAGGACCGCACCCGGCAGAGACACCCCCTCGCGGCGGAACGAAAAGTCGCCAAGGATGGCGTGGTCACGAATGGTGGTGACATCGCTGCCGGGCGTTCCCGCTGGCTCGAGGCCAACCACCTGCGTACCCACCATGTAGCCACCAAGGTTGCGCACCAGCCCCTGCGTCTGCACGAAGGGCGCCACATGGACCACGCCAGGCGTCCGCTGCACCGAGGCGCGCACCCGATCCCAGTCGGGCATGCGCATGTCGGAACCGTACGGCAGCACCCGCAGGTCGGGACTTCCCACGAGAATCTTCTCGCGGAGGTCGCGCTGGAGCCCGTTCATGACGCCCATGATGACGATGAGCGCGCTGACGCCCACCAGCACACCGCCGATGGCGATCACGCTGATGAGCGACAGCAGACGGGACCCGCGACGGCTGCGCAGGTACCGCCAGGCAATGGACAGCTCCAGCCCTCTCACGCGGCCTTCACTTGCCCGTCACTCGGGGCGCATCGTGGGAAACAGGATCACGTCCCGGATGTTCTGGGTGTTGGTGAGGTACATGAACAGGCGATCGATGCCGATGCCGACACCACCCGTCGGCGGCATGCCGTACTCCATGGCCCGCAGGTAATCCTCGTCCACGCCGCTCGCCTCGTCATCGCCCGCCGCCCGCAGCGCCGCCTGCGCTTCGAAGCGTTCGCGCTGGTCGATCGGGTCGTTCAACTCGGAAAAGGCGTTTGCCAGCTCCTTGCCGCGCGCGAACAGTTCGAACCGTTCGGTGATGCCCGCCGGACCGCCGCGCTTGGGCTTGGCCAGTGGTGACAGCTCCTTCGGGTAATCCACCACGAACGTCGGCGTGTCGATCGTCGATTCCACCAACGCCTGAAACATCTCGTCGAGCACCGTGGGCAGGCTCAGCGTCGCCACCTTCAGCACTCCGATCCGCTCGGCCATCGTGCGCAGTTCGGCATCGCTCACTGCCATCACGTCGGCGCCAGCGGCACGCGAGAGGCTTGGCACCCACTCGATGCGCGGGAAGGGGGGCACCAGCGCCGGCACCTGCTCACCCACGATCGGAATGCCCCGGATCGCGTCCGCCGCCGACACCAGCAGCGACTCCACGCGCGCCATCATCGTGGCGTAGTCGGCGAAGGCCTCGTAAAACTCGAGCATCGTGAACTCCGGATTGTGCGTCCGGTCGATGCCCTCGTTGCGAAAGTCGTGGCCGATCTCGTACACGCGCTCGAAGCCGCCCACGATGAGCCGCTTGAGGTACAACTCGTCGGCAATGCGCAGGTACAGCGGCATGTCGAGCGTGTTGTGGTGCGTGATAAACGGGCGCGCGGCCGCGCCGCCATACAGCGGCTGCAGTACCGGCGTCTCCACCTCGAGGTAACCGAGGCCGTCGAGATGCGAGCGGATGGCGCGCGTCAGCACCGAACGGGCGCGGAACAGCGCGCGGACTTCCGGATGCACCGCGAGGTCGGCATAGCGCTGGCGCGCCCGCTGCTCGGTATCGGAGAACGCCGAATAGCGCACCACCTGCCCATCCAGCACCTGTTCCTTGCCGAGTGGCAACGGCCGCAGCGACTTGGCCAGCAGTTCGACGTATGCCACCTTCACGGTCGCCTCGCCGGTGCGCGTGCGCATCATCGCCCCGCGCACGCCGACCCAGTCCCCCAGATCGTAATCGGCCAGCTGCGCGAACAGCACCTCCCCGATCTCGTCCTGGCGGAAATACAGCTGCACCCGACCATCCATGTCCGCCAGATGCGCGAACGCCGTCTTTCCCTGGCTGCGCCACGACACCAGACGGCCCGCCACGGCGACCTCCGGCCCTTCCTCGCTATTGCCAAGCGCCACCACCGCTTCAGTCGCGGTGTGCGTCCGGTCGAAGGCGTAGCCGAACGGCTCCACCCCGGCGGCCCGCAGGCGCTCGAGCTTCTCGCGCCGCGCCTGCATCACGAAGTTGAGTTCCTGGCGCGGCTCGGTGGAGGGCTCGCCCCCCTGGAGGGCGTCGCTCACGACACGCCTCCCTGAGCCCCGGCTTCGCTCTCCTGCTTCAGATACGCCTGGATGAACGGATCGATGTCGCCGTCCATGACCTTCTGCACGTCGGCGATCTTGAGCTCGGTGCGGTGATCGTTGACCATCGTGTACGGTTGGAAGACGTAGCTGCGGATCTGGCTGCCGAACGTCACATCCTGCTTGTTGGCGTCGAACGCGGCCTTCACCGCGGCCTGCTTCTCCGCCTCCAGCTGGTAGAGGCGGTTCTTGAGCTGCTTCATGGCAGTCGCCTTGTTCTTGAACTGCGAGCGTTCCTGCTGCGACGCACAGACGATGCCGGTAGGCAGGTGGGTGATGCGCACGGCCGACGACGTCTTGTTGACGTGCTGGCCACCGGCGCCCGAGGCGCGATACACATCGATCCGGAGGTCCTCCTCACGGATTTCGATGTTGATCTCCTCGTTCACCACCGGATACACGAACACCGAAGCGAAGCTGGTGTGCCGCCTGGCCTGCGAGTCGAACGGCGAAATGCGCACGAGCCGATGGACCCCCGATTCGGGGCGCAGGAAGCCGTACGCGTACTGTCCCTTGATCTCCAGCACCGCGCCCTTGATGCCGGCTTCCTCGCCTTCGCTGAGGTCGAGCATCTCCAGCTCGAATCCCTTGCGCTCGGCCCACCGGGTGTAGAGGCGGAGCAGCATGGACGCCCAGTCCTGCGCCTCGGTGCCGCCGGCGCCGGCCGAAATCTCGACCTGCGCGTCGCGGAAGTCGTCCTTCCCGCGCAGCAGCGACTTGAGCTCGAAGGCATCGAGTTCGGTCACGATGCGCTCGACTTCGGCGTCGAGGTCGGCGTTCATGCCGGCGTCGGGCTCCATGGTGAGCAACTCATCGAGTTCGCGCGCCCCCGCGATCCGGCTGGTGAGCGAATCCATGGGTTCGACCCACCCCTTGAGCACCTTGACCTGCTGGACGATGTCCCGGGCGTGTTCCTGATCGTTCCAGAACGCCGCGTCGGCCATCTCCTCCTCGTACGCATTCAGCGTCGAGCGCTTGGACTCGACGTCAAAGATACCTCCGCATGTCCGCGAGTCGCTCTTCCGACCGCGCCAGCACCTTCAGCCGCTCGCCATCCTGCATCCGTGCCTCCACGTACGACGCAGGCCGCCTTCCGCAGGGGGAAAGCGGCCCGACATGTGCCTGCTGCGCAACCTGCCCGTGATTCCCTGCAAACTATCGGGTGAGCCCACGGGCCAACAGTCACGGTCGCCGGTCAGAAGATCCGCCGTCCTCCGGCCAGGATCTCGTTGAGGGCCTCGCGGAAATGCGGGGCGCCCTCGGCCGCCTCACGGCCGACCTGCTCCACGTATTCCTCGTAGCTCTTCTTGATCTCCTCGCGGAACAGCTGGCGCAGGGTTCCGTCCCGCAACCCCTCCTCCCGCTTCTGCGGGTGGTAGGCCACCAGATCCGACACGAGGGCCCGAGCCAGGCGACGCGCCCGCTGTGACGGATCGGCGCGAAGGAACGGGTTGATGGCGCGCTTGGCGGCAGGCGGTGTGCCAACGGCCGTCGCCGTCACGGCCGGGGGTGTGGGCGCCATCGGCTCCACCGGTAGCGATCCGAAGGCGGGCGTTGCGCGCGCGGGCGTCGGCCGAGCGTCCGGCATCCCCTCGGGGACATGGATCGGCGTCACGCGCCCCTCGAAGCCGGTGCCGAAGGCCGGGGCGGTCAGGGGGACGACCGGTACGACAGGCGGCGTTCGCGACGCAGGAACAGCCGACACGGGGGCGGTTGGTGTGGGCACCCGCAACGGCAGCCCCATGGCCGGGGTCGCCCGCGATGCGCCGCCGGCAAACGGCGGCACGGTGCCGCTCGACGCCACCGGCGTCATCGACACCGGAAGGGTGCCGCCGGCGACGGCGATGACCCCGCCGCACACCGAGCAGCGCGCACGCACCCCGGTCGTCGGCACCTTGGCCGGATCGACACGAAAGACGGACCGGCACTCCGGACACGTGACCGACATCAGTCCCCCCCTCCGGCCAACCACGTCGAGGCCCGCGTCCGCGCTCGGTCCGACCACACGGCATCGGGCGCCGCGGGCTCATCCCGCCGGCGATCGACCGCCCAGACCGAGCCGGGCAACGTCTTTGCGTAGCTCTTCATCTCCGTCGCCAACTCGCTGACCTCGATCGCGCGGGTGAAATGCCGCCGTTGATTGGTGACCACCCCGATCGACAGCGTCATCAACGGTACGCGATGCAGCTGTCCGCGGCGATCCTTGCCGAAGAAATATCCCACGCGACGGTCCTGCTCGGAATACTGCCAGAGCACCAATTCGTCGAACACCTGCACGATTTCGTCGCAGACCCGTCCCATCGCCGCCAACGGCACCGTGAACAGGAAGTCGTCACCGCCGATGTGGCCGACGAAGCCCTCCCCCGGACACAGCCCGGTCACGACGTCGTGCAGAATGCGAGCCACGAGCCGAATCACCTGATCGCCATGGTGATACCCGTAGCGATCGTTGAACTCCTTGAAGTGATCCAGATCCGCGTAGCACGCCGCGAACTTCTCGCCGGCCGCTACCCGACGCGCCAGTTCCGCCTCGATTTCCCGCGCGCCCGGCAAACGGGTGGAGGGATGCACGTCCGTATCGCGGTCGCTCCGGCGCAGCGTGGCGCGCAAGCGCGCCAGCGCCTCGTCGGCGTCCACGTCCGAACGTAGCACCTCGTCGGCGCCCGCGGCGAAGGCATCACCAAAGACCCTTGGCGGGACGATGAGCACCACCGGCACGATCCCCGTGTACGCATCCCGCTTGAGGCGCCGGCAGGTGGCGAGCGCCACCCGGGTCCACTCGGCATCCCCGTCCGTGCACTGGCCTGAGCTGGCGGGGCCGGCATCGATCACGATGAGGCGCGGACGCGCCTTGAGCGCCTGCGCCACGACCCGATCGGGATCATCGGTGGTCTGGCGCGGGCCGTCGAACGACTCCCACCACGCCGTCAGCCAGACGGGCTCGACCGCACGTCGCGTCAAGGACATCGCGCTCTGTTGGTGGGCGGTCGGCGTCATCGCAAGGTCGATCGAAGGGAGGCCAGGCCGGACTGCCTGCGTGCCCCGCAGCCGCTCCATCGAGCGACCGCCATCGTACATACCCATGGACGATTGCGTTCCGCCGATCGCCACGATGTGCGCTACGTCACGCCGTCGCCGAATCAGGCAGGCGCGAGTGCTAGGGGGCGGGCGTCAGGCGAATCGATGCTTGCCAGCGCCCGAGGCCGAGCGCGGGATCTCCGGCCGGCAGGAACCCGGTGTCAACCCGATCGACCTGAAGGCCGCCCACACCAACTCCGCCGAATCGCCGGATGCGCACGGTCACGTAGGCCTCGACCATGCTTGCGAGGTGGTTCACAGCCACGATGCCCAGCATGTTCACGGCGCGCTGATAGCTCCGGTTCGCGCTCCGGATGGTCTCGATGTAGACATTCTGCGCGAGTTGCTGGTCGCGCCAGCTCCAGCGAAACTCGTCGCGCACGGCCGATTGTTGATAGAATGCCAGGGCCCGCTGATACTCCGGGCTCGCGATTGGGGGGGGCGCTTCGGGATCGCGCCAGAACGTCTCGCGGGCCAGCAGCCAACGCGCCCCATTGAACGTGGACGGATCCGTCTCCGGATCCACGGCTCCGCCGGGTACCCGATCGAAGGCACCGCTCTCGAGGAACTTCTCGAGATTCTCGTAATAGTCCCAGTTACCGACCGGACGCGTGCCGGCAAACGGCCGCCGCGCCACCTCGGCGGCGAGGGCGCGATAGGCATCGCGCTCCCGATTGCCGTCGCGCCGGGCATTCAGGTACTGCAACACGTAAAAGCCTTCGGCCACCACATAGGCAACACTGCGCTGCTGCTTGAGCGCGAATTGCCCCGCTCCCGGTACCGCGAGGGACGCCACGGGCGCCCACCAGGGGGCCGGTCCGTTCGTCGGGGCGACCGAGCCGGCGAGTTCGTTTGCCCCGGAGGCACCGACCGGCCGCTGGGCGCGCAGCGCCACCGGCGCATCCTGCGCATTGGCCGCAGGCGCCACTCCCACGGCGGCGAGGCAGGTAGCCGTGAGGCCGATGGCCAGTGCTGACAGGTGGCGCATCAGAAGCGCCACCGCAGCGATACGTAGGTGGGTGGATCCCCCAATTGCGCCGACAGGGCGTCGAACCGCCGGGCGATATCGAGGCCGAGCCCACCGCGCTGGAAGCCGAAGCCGATCGACGGCCCGCGTCCCTGCCCTTGCTGGACCTTGTAGCCTGCGCGAAGGAAGGCCTGATCGAGATAGCCCAGCGAAATGCCGAAGCCACCGGCGGCACCGCCGAGCGCCGAAGCGCTGAGGATGTCCGCCGACACTTCGAGCGACGCCTTCGCCTCATCGAGCGCCTTCACGGGGATACGCGCTCGGGCGCCGACCTGAATGACCCGTGGCAGGGGATCGGCCTGCGCAGCATCGCGCACCTGCAGCGCCGGGCCGAGGTTGCGAATCACGGCGCCAAAGGTCACCGGCAAAGGCGACGGCAGGGCGTACTGCATCCCCACGTCGAGAGCACTCGACTGCCCGGAAAGCACCGGCACGTTGCCACAGATGCCCGAACACTGAAAGCGCAGCATGACGAACTTGTACGTCAGCCCGGCATTGAAACGCTTGCCGATCGGCGTGGCGTACGACAGCGCCAACTGATAATTCCGATTGGTGATCGTCCCGATGGGAGTGCCGTTGAACGGATCGGTCGCGTCCTGGTCACCGTAGTTCACCAGATAGGCGGATGCCGCCAGCGTGCCCAGCATCTTCGACGGGATGGCGAAGGTCAGCATGTCGCTGACGGCGATGACCGTCTGCGAGTGATGGACCGCCAGTTCACGTTTGGGGAGTCGCGCGAGCGCCGCCGCGTTCCACCACATCGCTTCGGTGCCCAGGGTGGTGTCGGCCACGACCGCTTCGCCCTGACCCACGGCGCGGGCGCCGAAGGGGACGAGCAGGAACAGCCCACCGCTCTGGGCGTGGACGGTCGGGGCAACAGCGGACAACGCGATGGTTGCGCCCAGCGCCGCTGCCACACGGACACAACGCGGCCGCCAACGGACCGCGCGTCGGAGCGCGCGAACGATCACGCGCGTTCGTTTGGTTCGCCGTAGCCGAGCCGAAGCACTGCGCTTCGATTCTTGCGCCAATTCGGGAGCACCTTGACCCAGAGGTCGAGGTACACCGGCTGCCCGATGAAGCGCTCGATCTTCTCGCGGGCGCTCTTCCCTAGCTTCTTGATCTGCTGGCCGTTGGCTCCAATCACGATGCGCTTCTGGCTGTCCCGTTCCACATGCAAGACCGCCCGAATGTACAGCGGCGTGGAGCCTTCGCGGTACTCCTCGATTTCACAGGCGAGGGCGTGGGGCAACTCATCGCCCAATTGTTCAAGCGCTGTTTCGCGGACGAACTCGGCGCAGAAGAAGCGCACCGGCTGCGTCGACAGCTCGTCGTCCGGATAGAGATACGGGCTTGCGGGGAGATGCTGCGTGATCGCAGTCACGAGGGCTTCCATCCCGTCGCCGGTCGCGGCAGCGATGAACACGGCATCCGGGTTTGCATCGGCCAACGCGGTGCGCTTCTCGGGTGTGAGCAGATCGGTCTTGTTGAGCGCCGTGACGACCCGTGCCCGCGGCGGGGCCGCCCGCTGGGCGGCCGCCTGAAAGCTCTCCGGAATGCGACCCGTGGCGTCGACCACATGCACCAGCACGTCGGCATCGCGCACGGCGGCAAGCGCGGCGTTGCGCATTGCGCTGTGCAACGTGTCGCGGGGTTCGAGCAAACCCGGCGTATCCAGAATGACCAACTGCGCCTCACCCTCGGTGCGGATGCCGACGATCCGGTGCCGGGTACTCTGCGGCTTGCTTGAGGTGATGGCGAGCTTTTGGCCGACGAGGCGATTGAGCAGGGTGGATTTGCCGGCGTTGGGGAACCCGGCAACGGTTACGATTCCTGCCCTGGTCATGCGCTGGTGAGCTGGGGAAGGCGTGGCTACTGGGGAGCCGAAGGGTACATCGGTGCCGGGCAAAACGGCACCGTCCGATGCTGGTCAGCGGGATCCGCGTACGACGTCGAGTCGTGAGCGCTTGCCGGTCGGATTGGGGTGGCCACCAGTAGAAAAGCCCCCGCTACGGGAATCCGTAACGGGGGCGTTTCCAAAAGGTGCCGGCAACGGCCTACTCTCCCGCGAGCTCTCGCCCGGAGTACCATCGGCGCTATCAGGCGTGACGACCGTGTTCGGGATGGGAACGGGTATGGCCCTGACGCTCTAGTTGCCAGCGAATGGGGGTGCCCCTG
>JBEILM010000037.1:0-33184 GCA_040379205.1 Gemmatimonas sp. | reverse complement strand
CTCGACTCCATCTGGTCGCCCATTTCCACGCAGTTCGCGGCGCTGCCCGACGGCTACGATCGCGATCGTATCTACTGGCAGTATGTGCGGGCCCGCGAGGTCAGCATCGACATCCTGCGGGGCTACGCCCCGCAGGTAAAGCAGCTGCTCACCGCCGAACAGCGCCGGAAGCTGCCGCCGTTCATCGCCACCGCGCTCGACGACCGGTACCTCAAGACGATTCGTTCCGGCACCGCCGGCGGCGGTGGCAACATGATGTTCCCCGGTGCCATGATGGGCGCTGGCGGCATGGGCGCCGGCGGCGGCCAAACGATCATCATGCGACAGTAGGCGAATAGCTCTTGGATTTCCGACCTCGGCACTCGATCCGGATTCCGACTTCGGGTTCCGACCACGGGTGTCATCGGAACCGGAAGCGGGACCACAGCCAGGCTTCCGAGGTCCGATGTCAGACTCTCCTCACCATCACCCCATCCCCACCATGATGCCCACACTCCGCACCGCAGGCCTCACCGGCGCCATTCTGGCGACGAGCGCCATCGCGCATGCGCAGGCCCCCACGCCATCGGCGAGCCGCCCCGCCATCCGTCCACTCGGCGCCGTCGCGGCCACGAGCACGGACTCCCTCGTGCAGGTGTCGAACATCCGCGCCCTGCCCGGCGGCAGGCTGCTGGTGAACGACGTCACCGGTCGGCGCGTGCTGCTGCTCGACTCGACGATGGCGGTGATCAAGGTCGTGGCCGACACCACGCCGGGCAATCCGAACGCCTACGGCCAGGGCTTCGCCAGCCTCATCGCCTTCCGCGGGGACTCCACGCTGTTCGTGGATGCCCAGTCACTCTCCATGCTCGTCATCGATGCCAACGGCGAGGTGGGGCGCGTGATGTCCGTGCCGCGCGCCCAGGACGCCATGATGCTGGCCGCCGGCGGCATGGGTGCCGGGGCATTCTACAGCAACGGCCATCTGGTGTACCGCGGCATGCCCGGCATGCGCATGCAGATGCTGAACGGCGCGCCGCAGATGCCCAGCCTGCCCGACACCATGGCCATCACGCGGGTGAATTTGCAGACGCGCGTGGTCGACACGCTGGGCTTCGTGAAGATCCCCAGGACCAACACCAACATTCAGCAAAGCGACGATGGCAAGATGACCATCTCCATCGAGGTGAACCCGCTGCCCATGGTAGACGAGTGGGCCGTGCTCCCCAACGGCGACGTGGCCTTCGTGCGGGGCCGCGACTACCACGTGGACTGGGTGAGCCCCGACGGTTCGCGCCGGTCGACGCCGAAGATGGCATTCGACTGGAAACGACTCACCGACGAAGACAAGACCAAGCTCGTCGACTCCGTGAAGACCATTCTCGACAACCAGGCTGCGGCCAATCCGAACAACGGGCAGGCCATGGCGGCCGCCTTTGGAGCCGCCATGGGTAACGGCGGTGGTGGCGCGGGGCGCCCGCAGGTGATCATGCGCTTCGAGGCGGGCGGCGGGGCGGGCGGCGCCCCACCGACGCGCGCCCCGCAAATCCAGCCGCCCAAGATCGGCGTGGTGGCGGCGAGTGAACTGCCCGACTATCAGCCCCCATTCTTCGCCACCAGCACCCGGGCCGACGCCGACGGCAACTTGTGGGTGCTCACCATTCCCACCAAGCCGCAGCCAGCGGGCTCGGTGTACGACGTGATCAGCGCCAAGGGTGAGGTCACCGAGCGGGTGCTCGTGCCCGAGGGCCGCACCGTGCTCGGATTCGGGCCGGGCGGTGTGGTATATCTCGCGCGGCGCGAAGGAACTGCGCCGAACGTCGTCACCCACATCGAACGGGCCAGTGTGCGCTGACGCCGTCGGTGGCAAAGCGGACGTCGCACCGCAGGAGTGAGGGGCGCGTCAGGGGACGCGCACCGTCCGCTTCGCGCTGCGGCACAGATGCTCCCCGGCGCGGCAGTAGCTGGTGGTGAGCGTCCCCTCGAGGGGGCGCGCACTGTCGGGGAGCGTCAGAATGACATCGCCCACGAAATACGCACTGTCACCGGTTACGGTCGATCCTGCGAACAGCAGGCGTCGGCCGTTGTCCGTGACCAGCAGCGGCGGCTGCAGCGCGTTGATCTGGTCGCCGGGATTGGGCGCCATCACCAGCCGCACGGAGTCGGCGCGCTGCTCCACCCGAACGGCGGGCCCGCTGTCCACCGTGATCGTGCCCACCTGCGGCAGCGCGGGCAGCGCCGAGGGCACGCCCAGCGCGCTCGTGTCGGGGGCGACTGACACCTGGCCATCGGGCGGCGCATCGGCAGCGCAGGCGAGCAGCGCCACCGTCGTGGCGGCGCACAGCAGCAGGGTCGACAGTTGGCGCATGCCTTGAAGGTAGCAGGGCGGGCCAGAGGTGGCGGCGTACCGGTCAGCGACCGATCCAGCGCGCGAACTTGATCAGAAACACATGGCGCCCCGGATCGGCGAAGGCACGGCTCACCTGCCGGGCCACGCCGAAGTCCGCTGCGTCGGTCGCGAACTCCCGCTGCTGCGACCACACCAGGAACAGCGACGACCCCGGCCGGTACTCCCAACGCAGCACGGCGTTGCCGCGCAGCGCACGCACGGTGAAGTCCTGCGTGGGAATCAGGAACGCCGGTGAGCCCCCCGTGCCATCGGGATCCACACGCACCCCCGACGCCGTCGCCTCCACCGTGCCGCGATCCACGCCGTATTCGGCGAAATCGAAGCGGCGCGGCGTCGTGAACTCGCGGAAGCGCGAGAAGCGCCCCGCCGACGTGAACGGCTGCAGGAACACCTGCAGCGACAGCCACGGCGAGAAGGTCCAGTCGAGCCGCGTATCGAGCCGGGCCTCGCGCTGGGCGACGGTGGCGAACACATAGCGCTGGCCGAAGGTGGCGGTCGCCAGCGGATCGGCGACGGCCTGCACATACTGATCCACCGCCGTGGCCACGTCGTACGCCGGCCCCACGCGCAGGCGGGCCTGGGGTAGCGGACGCCAGTCGATCTCGAGGGACACCGACTCGCGGCGCCCACCGGCCACATCCGTCGAGCGCGCCAGTTCGAGACTGGCGATCAGCGGCCGCCGGCTGTCGGTGCTCAGCTCGAACCCCTGGTTCATGCCGCGTGGACGCTGGGCCAAGGGGCCACCACGCAGCAGGCGGTCGTTCATCGTCTGCGGCGACACGCTCGTGAACGTCGACAGCTCCCAGAAGTTGAGCAGCGTCGTTTCGGCGAACAGGGCAAAGCGCTGCTCCACCCGGTCGCCGGCGTAGTTGTCGCTGTGCGTGCTGAACAGCGACACCGACCACTCCCGCGACCATGCCGACAGGAACGGGTTGCGATACTGCAGCGCCGTGGAGACCGAGCGGAAGTCGGAGCGCACCTGGAAGCCCAGGTCGTTGACCTCGAAGCCCGGGCTCGTCTCTTCGTAGGTCACACTGCCCAGCAGCCGCTCGCCGGCCGTCTTGGCCAGCGACACCGCGCCGTAGTGCCCCGTGAGACGACGGCGCGCCGGGTCGAACGTCAGATGCGGCGCATCGGGACGCTGGTAGCTGCGATAGTTCGCCCGCTGCAGCCGCTCCAGCACGGCGGTGCTGCCGCGTACATCGCTGGCCGACAGCACACCGCTCACGGCATAGGTGCGATCGCGCCACGCGTGCTCCCAGTCCAGCCCCGCCACCGACGCCGAGCGGGCCACACGGTCGGCCAGCAGCGGATCATCCACGGCCCGGCGCGTGTCGGCGAGGAACACGCCCACGCCCGTCTGACCGCCGCGCAGCAACCGCCGCACACGGGAGACGTGGTAGTTGGAGAGCGGTTCCACGCTCTCGCGCGAGATCACGCCGCTGCGCCGCTGCACCTCTGCGTCCTCGTGCGGCGTGGTGGCGTTCACGACACCCACCTGCCAACCCGCGGGCGTGGTACCCGAGAGCTTGAGCGCGGCGGCGATGGGCGTCTGGGCGTTGATGCCCAGCGCCACGATGTCGTCACCGCTCGGGCGTCGTTGCGGCGCGCGTCCGATGCGGCGGCTGTAGAAGAAGCGCGGCGGATCGCTCGAGTTGAGGGTGCGCGTGTCGCCGAAGGCGAACGCATCCGCGTTCTCGAGGAAGAACGGACGGCGTTCGGGGAAGAACACCTCGAAGGCCGTGAGATTCACCACGGCCGGATCCGCCTCCACCTGCCCGAAGTCGGGGTTGATGCTGGCGGTGAGCGTCAGCGACTGGGGCAGCTTGAGGCGCACGTCGCCGCCCACGGCCCCGGCCAGCTCACTGGGCGGCGTGAAGCGGTTGCGCGCGGCCGGTGGCTGTGTCTCCAGCTGCGTACGCACGTACGGCACGAACTCGGCACGGGACGCCGCTCGCAGCGAATCCAAGCCACTGAGCGTGCCGAAACGCGACACAAACCCCGGGGCATCGGCCGGCGTGGGTGACCAGAGCGACTCCTCACCATGACGCGCGATGATGCGGGAGAAGTTGAGTCCCCACGGACGCACGGCACCCACGGCACCGTTCACATCGTAGCGGAGCTGCGAGAGCGGAATGCGGAATTCGGCGGTCCACCCCGCGCTGTCCACGCGGGCGGCCACATTCCACACGGCGTCCCACGAGTCGTCCTCATCGGTGTCGTTGAACAGGTAGCTGTCGCGCAGCACCCCTCGCGGATTGACGCCGAACACGAACGCCGTACGCCGATCACCGTAGCTGTCGAACCCCACGAAGAACCAGTCGGCATAGATGTCGTCGGCATCGCGGCGCCCGAGCTGCTGGGCGATGGAGTCGGGGGCGGTGTCGACGTTGCGCACCCCCACGTACAGCGCATGGGCATCGTACGCCACGCGCACCTCGCTGGGCTGCGACGCTGGGGCTCCGTTGCGCGGTTGGCGCTGCACGAAGCCGCTGGCCACCGGCGCGGTGCGCCACACCGCTTCGTCGAGCCGGCCGTCGAGGGTGACCGGCTGCGTCAGCCACACGGCCGAAAGACCGGGGCGCGTCGCCGACGGCTGACCGGCGGCCTGGGCCGAGGGCTGGGCCGCAGCCGGAACACCGGTCATCGCCACCAGTGCGGTGGCCAGAAAAAGAAAGCGCGTCACCATCCCCGAAGGATAGTGACGCGCTCAAGCTGGCCGCAGTCGGGATCAGTTGCCCGAACGACGCGGCGGCGCCGGCAGCGTGCCCTTGTTGGCGATGGCCTTGTTGATCGCCTCCACGGTCACCGTGGCCCGGAACTCCACCACCTGCCTCGCCCATTCGGCGGCCTTCTTGCGGTCGGCCAGCGACACGCCGTTGATCGTCGCCTTGCCCGCCTTCACCCGCTCGTCGTACCGAATGCTCTTCGGGTCGTCGATCATCATGTTGAGCGAGATCACGACGTCATCGTGCAGGTTGTCCGACGCCCCTTCCACGAGGCCGTGCTGCTTCATGTGCTCGGCCACCCGCGCGTAGTCGTAGTACTCCTGCACGTGGGCCACGATGGGCGCGCCCTTCCAGAGCGCGGTGAGCGAGTCGGCCACGGCGCGCTGGCCGTTCTGGTTGCCGCCGCTGTCGCCGATGAGGATGATCTTCTCGAAGCCGTGCGCCTTGAGGCTGGTCACGATGTCGGTGAGCAGGGCGCGGAATGTGCCCTCGCGCATGCTGATGGTGCCCGGCGACGTCATGTGGCCGCTGGGCGGCTCCACGTTGCCCTCGGGCACGAACTTCACGATCGGCGCGCACAGCGCGTTGCCCAGCTTGCGTGCGATCGCCTCGCAGTTGGTGTGCAGCACGTAGTTGTGCTTGCCCGTCACGAGCCACGGCCCGTTGGGCTCCATGCCCCCGGTCGTGATGATGGCCGTGGTCTTGCCGGCCTTGAGTGCGTCGCGCACGTCCATCCAGGTCATCTCTTCCATCCACACCGTGTTCGTCGCCGGGAGCGGATTGGGCGTGTCCCTGCAATTGTACGGATTGGCGCTGCAGTTGCCCCCGCCCATGCTGCGCGGATCCCGCGCGGCGCCTCCTTGCGCCTCGGCGACGCCCGCAGCGGTCAGGGAGAGCGTGAGGGCGGCCAGCGAACGACGAAGAGTCGGGGCAAACATCGGGGACATGCGAAGGGCTCCCGGTGAGGTGGAGGGAGGAGGCCAGGGACCATGGTGGCGTCGCCAACGATGTCGCCCGCACCGCCGCAGCGCCAGAGCGGCGGTGGTGACGTCGGTCGTGGTCGTGCATTTGCGCCGGCGGCCGTTTTGCACGACTGTTGTGTATGCTCCGACTCCCGCCTTTTGCTCGGGGACGGTCGTCCCGTCCGCTCCTCGCTGTCACCGCCCTCGCGCTTGGCACTCTCCCGACGGCGACCCATGCGCAGACCACCGGCAGTACGTCGGCCGGCGCGACCCAGCCGCCGTCGGCCAGGCTCACCGCCGCCGACATCAAGGTGCTCGCCGAGACGCACGTCGCCATCAGCGTGGTCAACGATTCGGCCGATACCCGCGCCGCCCAGTCCAAGAACAAGACGAAGGAAGCCCAGATCGAACTGGCGCACCAGAAGCGCGCCCAGCTGGCCGAGGTCATCAAGGCGAAGGGACTCTCCGAGAGTGAATACCAGCGCCAACGCTTCCTCGTGAGCACCGATGCCGATCTGCGGGCGCAGTTCGACAGCGTGGTGGCCAAGCTCACCGGCGCGCCGCTGCCGGGGCGCGTGACCGCCGCGGCGGCACCCGGCTTCTTTCCGGCCAGTGAGCTGCCCGCCGGCCTCGTGGGCACGCACGTGGGGCACGTGAGCACGAGCTACGTGGACACGCCCGACAAGTCCGGGCTGTTGCCGATGGCCTTCGCCGAAGCGCAGATCGCCACCCAGCACGCCAACCTGGCCATGCGCACCCCCATGGATCTCGCGGCCATGCAGATGCACGCGGGGCACGTGCTCCACGCGCTCGATCCGTCGATCGTGGCGATGGGTCCCGGTAAGGGCTATGGCTTCCGCAAGGCCGCCGGCGGTGTCGCGCAGCACATCGAGCTGGCCGCCAAGGAGCCGTCGGCGTCCGGCAACGTGAAGATCCATGCCACGCACATCGCCGGCGCCGCGCGCAGCGCCCTGGCACGCATGGAGCTTGCCATCGAGCTCGCGAAGAAGATCCGCGACGCCAAGGATGCCGCGACAGCGTCCAGCCTGCTCGGCCAGCTCGTCTCGATGTGCGGCCAGCTCACCGCCGGTTCCGACGTCAACGCCGACGGCCGCATCGACTGGGGCAATGGCGAGGGCGGCCTCCAGCAGGCGCAGGACCACGTCCGGCTTCTGCTGTCCGGCGAAAGGCGATAGGGCCGCCCGTACGCCGCGCCGAAACTGAACGACGCAACAGCAGAAGGCCCGCGCCGGTGTTCCGGCGCGGGCCTTCGTGTGTCAGCTGGTGTGGTAGCGGATCAGCAGCTCACGCACCGATGGTTGTTGCGGGCGCCGAGCTTCTCGAGAAGCGCGATCGTCTCCGGGAAGGGGCGCAGGCGCTGCACCGGACCATTGGCGAGGTCCACCGTGGTTCGGAAGTCGCGCCCCACGGCCTTGGGGTCGGCGCCCTTGCTCACGAGATAGAGAATCATCTCGTTGTCGCCGCGCGCCGCGGCGTGGTGCATGGGCGTGTAGCCGTTGAGGTCACGCTTGTTCACGTCGTGGCCCAGCTCTTCCACGAGGTACTTCATGACTGGCATCCAACCATCCGGGGCGTGACGGTGCGCGTTCCCGGCGAAGCCGTTGCCGTAACCCACACCGGCGGCGGAGTGGATGGGGTACGTACCGATGCCAGCCGGAGCAGCCTTGGACGCCGAATCGAGCCACTTGTCCACGCCGGGCGGCAGCGTGCCTTCGGCAAAACCGGTGGGCGCGCGGCGACGCCCGAGGTTCGGCGGACGGTACGACGGCATGGTGTCGCCCGCGCCGGCGGCCTTGAGCAGCTTCATCGCTTCGAGGTCCACTGCGTAGGTGGCGCGCCAGAACGGCGTGGTGCCATCCAGCAGTTCGAGGCCGCAGTTGGCGTTGCCGCAGTTGCTGTAACCGAAGAACCAGATGTTCTTCGTGAGCCGCGCATTCACGTCGGCGCCCGCCTTGATGAGCGCCTGCATGAGCTCATAGTGCGTGGTCTGCTGCAGCTGCACGGCCTGCGGTTGCGGATAGCGCGACCGGGGGTGCCAGTAGGTGTTGATGGCCGCATACAGCGGCGTGAGGCCGTGGATGCTGGCCAGCTTCGCGTCGGCACCGCGCTTCACGAGGGCCATCGCGAGGTCGAAGTGCCCATTGATGGCGGCGTGCAGCAGCGGCGACGTGCTGTCGCTCGCCGAGCGCTCGTTGATGTTGGCGCCGCCGTCGAGCAGCGCCATCGTGGCGGCGATGTTGCCCTGCCGCACCGCGTGGTGCAGTGCCGTCAGGCCGCCGACATCACCAACCGTGGCTTCGTAGTTGGCCTGGAAGCCGTTGGTGGTGTCGCGCGGGATCACCGTTTCGGTAGTCTTGCCGACATCCTTGGCGGCATACATGGCGCGCCCGGCGAGGATGGCCTCCTCGATCTGCTTCGGCGTGAGCGACTGCACCGGGGGTGCCGCCAGCCCCACACGCGGGCCGCGGGCACTGTCCGGGCGAGCAGCCGGTGCCGCCGTGGCGGGAGCTGCCGCAGCGGGCGAGGCAGCGGCCGTGGCAGGCTTCGCAGCGGCCGCCTTCGCCGAGTCGGACATAACCGGCGGGCCGGCCGGGCCGTCACCGCCGCCGCCGAACAGCCGGCGCTGCGCGGCCTGATCGGCCTCGGTCCGAGCCTGCGCCTTCATCACCGAGTCGCGCACCGTGGGCGGCAGATACGAGAACAGCACCTCGTTGCGCTTGCGGGCCGCAGCCTGCTGGCGGGCCAGCTCCTCGGTGAGGTTCTGCGTATTGGTCTTGACCGACGGATCGGCACCGGCCTTGAGCAGGGCCGTGATCGCCGCCGGACGGTTGGCCGACGCCGCGAACATCAGCGGCGTCTGTCCCCACGCCGTCTCGCGGGCGTTCGGGTCGGCCTTCCTGGCCAGCAGCGCCTGCACCGCCGCCACGTCGCCGGCCTGAGCCGCCAGATGCAGCGCCGTGGCCCCCGTGGCCGTCATGCGTGACGGATCGGCGCCCGCCGCCAGCAGCGCCTGCACCACGGCGCCACTGCCCGCCCGCGCCGCAATGTGCAGCGGTGTGTACCCGCCGTTGCGTGTCACCGGCGTGACCTTGGCCCCGGCCTTGAGCAGCAACTGCGCCATGGCGGCATCACCGCGCTCGGCCGCCCAGTGCAACGCCGTCATGCCGTCGCCCTGAGCCGCATTGACGTCGGCCCTGGCCGCAATCAGTGCCCGGACCGTCGTCAGATCACCGCGACTCGCCGCTTCCGGCAGCGAGGCGGTGGCCACCGTGGCCACCATCCCCGCCATCGCGACTGCCGCCATCCCTCGCCAGCTCCCAATCATGTGCGTGCCCTCGAAGAGTCCGTGACGGAGAATCAGGCGTTCGTGTACAGCGCGAACGGTGCCACGCTGTCGCCGAAGCTCGGCGTGTCCACGCCGAGCTTGTGCAGCAGCGAGAGGAACACATCGGCCATCGGCGTGCCGTCGGGCGCCTTGAGGTGCGTGCCGCCGGGGATCATGCCGTTGGCTCCGCCGAGCAGAATGAGCGGGCAGCGGCGATGGTTGTGCACGTTGCCGTCAGCCATCGGCGAACCGTACATGATCAGCGTCTTGTCCAGCAGCGTGCTGTCGCCGTCCGTGGTCGCCTTCAGGCGCTCGAGAAAGTACGGCAGCATCGACACGTGGTACTTGTTGATCAGGTTGAACTCGAGGATCGCCGCCTCGCGGCCGCCATGGTGCGACGCGGGGTGGAAGCCCTTGTTCGTGCCGCTCTCCGGGAAGGTGCGGCTCGACGCGTCACGCCCGGTCTTGAACGAGAACACGCGCGTCATGTCCGACTGGAAGGCCAGCACCTGGATGTCGAACATGAGCTTCATGTGCTCCTCGAACGAATCCGGCACGCCCACCGGCGCCTCGGGGAGCAGGCGCTCATCGCCGCTCTGGTTCTTGGCCTCGACCTTCTGGATGCGGCGCTCGAGTTCGCGCACGTTCTCGAGGTACTGGTCCACGCGCCGCCGGTCGGTGGGGCCAAGCTGCCGCTTGAGCGTCGACATCTCGCTCACGACCCAGTCGAGGATGCTGCCGTTGTCCTTGCGGCGCGCCGAACGGTCGGCGTTGTTGGCGCCGGCGCCGAACAGCAGGTCGAACGCCGTGCGCGGGTTGCGGATCATCGGCAGCGGCTCGTTCGGCGACGCCCAGCTGATCGTGTCGGTGTAGGCGCACGAATAGTTGTACGTGCAGCCGCCAGCCTGGTCGAGGTTCTCGATGCAGAGCTGCATCGACGGGATCGGCGTGTCCTGGCCGATCGTGCGGGCCACGATCTGGTCGAACGACGTGCCCACGAACAGGTCCGACCCCTGCGTCTGCTTGGGGTGCGACTGCGTGAGGAACACCGCACTGGAGCGGAAATGGTCACCGCCGATCTCGGGCGCGTCGAACGCCTCGGCCATGCGCACGTCGGTGTTGCTGACGATGGTGAGGTGGTTGCGCCAGTTCTCCAGCGGCGAGAGCGCGCTGTCGGCATTGAAACCGAACTGGCGGCCCACACCCTCCGGCGCCCACAGGTGGCGCGATGCGCCCCACGTGTTGCTGCCCGCAGCCCCGTGCACCGACTCGATGCACACGAGGCGGGTGTGCCCTGCCGCCGACGGACGGGCAGCGCCGGCAAGGAAGCGGCCCGCAGGATCCATGGCATCGAGATACGGCAGGGCGATCGTGGCGCTGAGGCCCTTGAGGAACGTGCGGCGCTCGAGCGTCTTCTGCGTCAGAAACTGCATCGGAGGGGCTCCTGTCAGGGAATCAGTTATGAGACGCGTCGGCCGACACCGGCTCTGCGCGCTTGCTCTGGAAGGCCTTGCTGTTCACGACGCCCATCACGAACGCCGACATCCGGTAGTTCTGCTTCTCGGCATCCCGCACGATCTTGCGGATCGTTGGCATGTCGTGGTCCTCCATCCGGCGTCCGAGGGCATACGCCATCAGGTTCTCGGTGAAGTTCCGCATCAGCGGCACCGGGCGCTTGAGCAGCGCCGTGGTGAGGTCCGCCGAGGTGTTGAGCGGCGTGCCGTCGTACAGATTGCCGCGGGTGTCAAGCTTCGCGCCGTTCTCGCGATACCGCAGCTTGCCCGTCACGTCGAAGTTGTCGAGCGCCAGCCCGATCGGATCGATGAAGTTGTGGCACGACTTGCAGGTGGGGTTGGCCCGGTGCATCTCCATGCGCTCGCGCGTGGTGAGCTGACGCCCCTCCACCGCCCCGACCGTCTGCTCGAGATCGGGCACGTTGGGCGGCGGCGGTGGCGGCGGCGCGCCGAGCAGCACCTCCATGACCCACTTGCCGCGCAGCACCGGGCTCGTGCGGTTGCCAAGCGACGTCTGCACCAGCACGCTGCCGTGGCCAAGCACTCCGCGCCGCTGGTCGTCGGCGTAGGCCACCTTCCGGAAGTACGGGCCCGTCACGTTCGGAATGCCGTAGTGGCGGGCGAGCTGCTCGTTCACGAACGTCGAGTCGGCCGAGAACATCGTCAGCACGCTGCGGTCCTTCCGCACCACGTCCTCGAAGAACAGCTCCGTCTCCTTCTGCATCGCGTTGGCGAGCTGCAGATCGAAGTCGGGGAAGAGGAACGCGTCCGGCTTCACCTTCTCGAGGTCCTGCAACCGCAGCCACTGCGCCGCGAACCGCGTGGACAGCGCCTCGGCGCGCGGATCGGCGAGCATGCGCCGGACCTCGGCGTTGAACACCGTCGGCTGCGACAGCCGCCGCGTCTTCGCCAGCGTCAGCAGACGCTCGTCGGGAATGGTGCTCCACAGGAAGAACGACAGGCGCGTGGCCAGCTCGAGGTCGTCGATCCGGTAGTCCGTGCCTTCCGCCACTCCTTCCGGGGTGCGCTCGAAACGGAAGATGAAGAACGGGCTGGCCAGCATGGCCTGGACGCCGAGGCGCACGCCGTCCTCGAACCCGTGCTCGGCGCCCGCCGCCGACGCGCCCTGATCATAGAACTTCATCAGCGCGGCGCGATCGGTGGGGGTGAGTGGCCGACGGTAGGCGCGGGTGGCGAGCCGCTCGAGAATGGTCTGCGCGCAGGCGCGCTGGGCCGCCTTGGCCGTGGGCGCGCAGGTGAACACGGCGCGGCGGCTCGGCGAATCGGAGATGCCGGTGATCGTGTACGGCCCCGAGACGAGCACGTCCATGAGGTAGGCCGGCTCGGTGGTGCCCGCCGAGCCATTGCCCTGCGACGCCCGCGACCACTCATGCGGCTTGATGAGGTCCTCGTACGGTCCCTCGGCGCGTTTCACGAACGCCACCGAGACAGTACGCTGGCCACCCTTGATGGCGAGCGGCTCGGTGAGCAGGTAGTCGGCACCCAGCGGCAGGTCGGCCGACTCGTTGTTGCGATGCACACCCCGATCGTAACGCAGCAGGGCCACCCGCTCACCGTCGATCGACACGTCCACGTCTTCGATGGGGCGTCCCACGCCACCGCCGACGTTCACGCGGATCTGGTACTCGCCATCGGCCGGAAAGGTGTGCTTGACGACCATGCCGCCGCGCGTGCCGTACGGCGTGCCCTCGACCCGGTCCCACGGATGCTGCGACGCGAACGGCGAGGTCTTGTAGAGCACCTGGGCGAGTCCGGCTTTCCGGTCGCCCACGGCCATGCGGCTCACCGCCGAGGCGGCATTGAGGTACCCCTCGAGCAGCATCGGCGAGAGCGCCTGGGCGTCGGAGATGTTATCGAAGTTGGCGCTCTTGGTGTCGAGCGGCAGCCAATCGCCGGCGTTCACGTCGAGCGCGAGCAGATCGCGCACCACGCGCTCGTACTCGGGGCGGTTGAGCCGCTGAAAGCTGCGCGTGCCCGGATTGATCGGGGCCGCATCCATGGTCTGTTCGAGCGTTTCGACCAGCGCGAGCAGCGTGTCACCGGTGGGGCGCTTGGAGCCCGGCGGCGGCATCATCTCGGCGCGCAGCTTGCGGATGATCTTCTCGGTCACGTCGGCAGCGTCCGGGGCCTTCGTGACACGGTAGCCACGCAGATTGAGATTGCCGCGGCGCATCGTGGGATTGTGGCACGAGCCGCAATACCGTTGCACGGTGCTGTCGAGGGCGGCCACGGCCATGCCCCGCGCGCCGAACTTCATCGGCGCGCGCGGGACCCGCAGCGGATTGGCGAGCACCGCGTGTACACCGGACACCGACGGACGCGGTGGATCGACGGGCGTCGCGGGTGTCGCGGGTGTCGCGGGTGTCGCGGGTGTCGAAGACGACGCGAACGTCATCAGTGACGTCGCCATCGTGATCGATGCAGAAATACCGGACCACGCAAACAAGACCTTCATACGGCCACTCCACGAGTGTGACAGCGTACATCCGGACGGATGCACACACGACGTCGTGCTGCTTGAATCGAGGTGTTGCGTTCACCCGGCCGGCGGGGAGGAGGCCGGCGGGCTGCCTACGACAGACATGACGCACACGGACACACGGCCCGTGCATTGCGATGATACACAAGAAGATACGCGGGACCGGGCCGGGATGCTGGGCGGGGGCGCCGCATCGTTCAGGCGGCGGTCACGACGCTCGGCAGCAGGATCGCGTGGAGCACATCGTGGGCCGGCGTCGGCACGCCGTGCCGGCGCGCCAGCCGGATGACGGCGGCGGTCTGGGCGTCGAACTCACCGGGCCGCCGAGCAAGCAGGTCGCGCGCCATCGAGGTGTAACCGTCCGCGGGCAAACCATCGTACCGCGACCAGATGCGCGCCTTGGCGCCGTCGGGCCACACGACGCCGGCCGCCTGCCCTACGGCCATCACTTCGTCCAGGGCGCGGTCGATGAGATCACGGGTATCCGGCACTGCTCGTACAACCCCGAACGGCGCACGGGCGGCCGCGCCGACGGCGCCGATGGGCTCGATGAACAGGAACTTGTCCCAGAGCGCGACGGCCATGTCGCCAGGGGTCAGCGCGTGCATGCCGGCACGCTCGATGGCGCGCACCACGCGATCCGTGGTGGCCCGAACGGCCTCGGGGAGTGCGCTGCCGGCGCGCGGACCGCACTCGAGGACGGGGGTGACCGCCGAGTGCCGGAGGTGGCCAGGCGCCACCTGTTCGACGATCACGCGGCAGAGTCCTTCGAGGACGTGGGCCTCCCCAAGTTCGGCGGCCAACTGACTGCTGGCTTCCACCCCGTTCTGCAACGGAATGACCACCGTGGCAGAGCCGATGAGCGGCCGAAGGCTCGGCGCCAGCGTGGCCACCTGCGTGGCCTTGACCGCCACAAGGACCAGGTCCACCGGGCCGATGGTTCGGGGGTCGTCCGTTGCCAGGACGCGGGAGAGATGGAGGTCGCCGTCGACGCTGTCGAGGCGCACCCCGGCGGTGGTGAGGGCGGCGAGCGTGGCGCCGCGGGCCACGAAGCAGACGTCGTGGCCGGTTGCCGCCAGCCGAGCGCCGAACACGCCACCGACCGCCCCCGCGCCGATGACGGCGACGCGGAGACGGTCGGTGTCGGGGGCCTCGGGCGAAGGCGTGAGGTCGCTCACGGTCGCCTTATGGTTCGCCGGCGAAGCAACAGGTCGTCACGGCTTGCCCAGGGTGAAACCAGCGATGTGGGCGTCGGTGTTGTGGCCCATGCGGATGCCGACCACGCCGTCCGTGCTCTTGAGCTTGCCGGCGCCGAGGACGTCGCTCTTGGGGTAGGACGCGACTTCCTTGCCGTTGATCAGGCAGGACACCTTGTCGCCCTTCACGGACATGGCGATCTCCTGCGTCACCGGCTTGCCCTTGCCTTCGGCCTTGTTGACGGCCGGGTCGGTGCCACCACGCGGGCCATTCATCTGGAACGGCGTCGGCCCGAAGCCGCGCACGATGAAGTTGCCGTTGCCATAGGCCGCGCAGTACAGGTAGCTGGCGTTCGCCGTGCCCATGCCACTGCCGGCGATGATCAGGCCGTAGGGGTGCGGGTGGTTGTTGAGCGCCATATACTCCCGCTCGGTAAAGGTCGCCTTCACCATGTAGTCGCCCGTCCCCTGCATCGTGGGGTTCCAGTAGGTAATGGACGGCCCGGTGGTCGCATGCAGGTCCTTGCCCATGGCGAAGAACTTGGCGTCGTTCTCGGTCAGTCCGGCCTTGGCTTCCCTGTCGTCGACCTTGCCCATCCAGCCCTTCACCTCAATGCCGCCCTTCACGGCGATTGACTTCTCGTTGTCCTGGGCGGATGCCAGCTGGGGGAGGAGCGCCATCGTGAACGCCGCGGCGGCGCCCTGGAGCAGTCGCTTCATGATCTGAGTCCTCGGTGCGGTGAATGGAACGCGCGATGCAGCCGGGCCGTGGGCGTCGAGGCCGGCGGCGCATCGGGCGGGTGGGAGGCCGATGCCGCCTTGAATGTGCGCGAACGCCCCCCGCGGGCGATAGACCGGGTCGGGGGTGGGGGGGTGGGTCGGGGTCGCGGGCCGCCGGCAGGCTCGTGCCGCTTTCAGCAGGAGTATGCCGAGACGGAATACTCTCCCGAAATCGAGCCTCACGTTCGACCGACTTCCACCCGACCTTCGCCCGGCCGACTCGCGCCGGCCGCGCCGGTCAGTCGTTGCCGCTCGGCAGCTGCGGCACACCGGACGACGCGCCGCCGCGCAGCAGGCCGGTCGAGGAGTACACCGCGAGCTTGTCGCGCGTATCGATGATGTCGAGGTTGCGCATCGTGAGCTGGCCGATGCGGTCGAGGGGCGAGAAGTACTCCTGTCCCTTTTCCATCGTGAGCCGCTCGGGCTTGTACGTCAGGTTGGGGCTCGACGTGTCCAGGATGGAATAGTCGTTGCCGCGACGAAGCTCGAGCGTCACCTCGCCCGTGACCGCCTTGGCCACCCACCGCTGCGCACTCTCGCGCAGCATCAGCGACTGCGGGTCGAGCCAGCGCCCCTGGTACAACAGCCGACCGAGCTTCTTGCCGTTGATGCGGTACTGCTCGATCGTGTCCTCGTTGTGGATGCCGGTGACGAGGCGTTCGTAGGCGATGAAGAGCAGCGCCAGCCCCGGCGCTTCGTAGATGCCGCGGCTCTTGGCCTCGATGATGCGGTTCTCGATCTGGTCGGTCATGCCGAGGCCATGGCGACCGCCGATGACGTTGGCTTCGGTGAACAGCTCGAGCGCGCTGCCGAACTCCTGTCCGTTGAGCGCCACCGGATACCCTTCCTCGAAGCGGATGCTCACCGTCTCCCGCTTCACCTCGACGTCGTCGCGCCAGAAGGCCACCCCCATGATGGGCTGCACGATGTGCATGCCCTTGTCGAGGAACTCGAGGTCCTTGGCCTCGTGCGTCGCACCGAGGATGTTGGAGTCGGTGGAGTAGGCCTTCTCGACCGACATCTTGTACTCGAAGCCGGCCTTGATGAGGTACTCGGCCATCTCCGTGCGCCCACCCAGTTCGTCGATGAACTGCTGGTCGAGCCACGGCTTGTAGACGCGCAGATTCGGGTTGGTAAGCAGTCCGTAGCGGTAGAACCGCTCGATGTCGTTGCCCTTGAAGGTGCTGCCGTCGCCCCAGATGTTGACGTCGTCCTCGCGCATGGCGGCGACGAGCATGGTGCCGGTGACGGCGCGTCCGAGCGGCGTGGTGTTGAAGTACGTCTGCCCGGCGGTGCTGATGTGGAAGGCGCCGCACTGCAGCGCCGCGAGCCCTTCGGCCACCAGCTGCGAGCGGCACTCGATCAGGCGCGCCTTTTCCGCCCCGTAGGCCATCGCCTTGCGCGGGATTTCGTCGTAGTCCGTCTCGTCGGGCTGGCCAAGGTTGGCGGTGTACGCAAACGGGACCGCGCCCTTGGCCCGCATCCAATGGAGGGCGGCGCTGGTGTCGAGGCCGCCGGAGAAGGCGATGCCGACCTTCTCACCGACGGGGAGATGCTGGAGGATAGTGGCCACGGAAGACTCGGGGGCGTTCGGGGATGGGAAACCGCGGTGTAAAGTACAACCGCCCGGTGCGCAGACGAACCGGCCACCCTCCATGCCGCTCTCTCGCGTGATCCGACTTCGACAGCTGCTCCTGCTGCGCGCGGCCCTGCTGCTAGCCGGGACCGCCGCCGCCTACACGCCCGAGCTCGACCGCGCGCTGCTCGAGCGCCGCTACCTCGCCACCCCGGGCGATCTGCGAGTCGTGGACGGCGTGACGCTGCACGTGCGCGACACTCGTGGCGCTCATGGAGTCGCTGCACCTGCCGCAGGCCACCCTGATCGGCAACTCGATGGGGGGACGGCTCGCGTGGTCGTTCGCTGCCGAATTTCCCGAGCGCGTGGCCCGGCTCGTGCTCATCGCCCCTGATGGGTTCGAAAGTCCGGGCTTCGCGTATGACCGGCCCGCCGAGGTACCGGCGGCCCTGGGACTGATGCGTTGGGTGCTGCCGGAACCGCTGCTGCGGGCCAACCTCGCGCCCGCCTATGCCAGACCGGAGCGCCTCACCGACTCGGTGGTGGGCCGCTACCACGACCTCATGCGGGCGCCAGGCAACCGGGAGGCGCTGCTCCAGCGGATGCGCCAGACCGTGCTCACCGATCCGGTGCCCCGGCTGCGCCGCATTGCCGTGCCCACGCTGCTGCTCTGGGGGAGCAGGACCGGATGATCCCGATCAGCAACGCCGACGACTACCTGCGAGCCATGCCGCAGGCCACGCTGGTGCGCCTGCCCGACCTGGGCCACCTCCCCTTCGAGGAAGCCCCGGCGGTCAGCCTGCCTCCGCTGCGGCAGTTTCTCGCGCCCCATTTCGTTCCCGCCAAGGCCGGCGGAACGGGCCGACTGTAGAAGTTGGGACGTCGAGACGAGACTGATCGTCTGATGTCGGAGCGGCGAACACGCCGCTTCCTCCCTGATGACTTCCCGCCCGACTCGACAATGAGTGCGTCCCGCTGCCTGCGCGTTCTGAAGGCTGCCAGCCGTGTCCGCCCCGCCCGTCTGGCGGCTCGGGCACCGGGTGCGTGCTGACCCATGTCGGCGGCGGCAATGGATCAGGACGCCATGCCGAACGTGTCGCCCGAGGCGCTCGCCTTCGTGCGGGCCATCGGAGCGGGTGGTGACCTGCCGGTGTTCGTCAAACATGTGCGCACGATCACGAAGGTGGCGTCCGACCTGAAGGTCCGCGTGCAGATGCTCGAGGACGCCATCGTGAAGGACGTGGCGCTCACCGCCAAGGTCCTGCGCGTCGCCAATGCGTCGCTCTGGGGTAGCGGGGCGCGGGTGAGCTCGGTGAAGCAGGCCATTCTCCTGCTCGGGTTCGACCGGGTGCAGCACCTGTCGAGCGCGGCCAGCGTCTTCGACCACCTGCAGAAGAAGGCTCCGGCTGTCGAGGAGCTACTGGCCCTTTCCGTGCTGACAGCCAACCAGAGCATCGCGCTGGCCGCCCAGGCCGGCTTCGACAAGGCCGAGGTGGCCTACCTGTGCGGGCTCTTCCGCAACCTCGGCGAAGTCACGGTGGCGGTGCACCGGGTGTCGCAGTATGGCCAGTGGCTGCGCCGGTGCGAGCAGTCGCCGCCGCCGGCGCCCGGCTCCGAGCAGGCCATTCTCGGGTTCACCTTCGAGGACGTGGGCATCGCGCTTGCGCACCAGTGGAAGCTGCCGGCCGAAGTGGTGAACAGCCTGCGCCGGCTCGACCCGACCCTCGTGGACGCCTCGACGCCGCTGCACACCATCACGCAGCTCAGCGCCGATCTGACGGCGGCGGTCTATCGGGATGCATCTCCTGGCACGACCCGCTTCGAGCAGGCGATCAAGGCCTTTGCCCAGCCGCTCAACCTGTCGTCCGACTCGGTGATGAAAGCCGCGCAGACGGCCTGGGAAGACAGCAAGGGGACGATGCGCACCATGGAGCTCGGCGGCAAGTCGGCGAAGATGGAAGGGCGCCTCAAGGGCACGGCGGCACGCGTGGCGCCGCTCAAGAAGGAGGGCGAAGCCGAAGGGGAAGCCATCCGTCCCGAGACGGCGCTCCCAGACGACGACGCGATCGCCGACGACGCGGACGTCGGCGACACCGAGCATGTGGACCATGAGGGGCGGCCGCGACGCATCAGAGGGGAGCGGCGGGAGGAGATGACCCGGCAGCGGAGTGCGCTCACGCACCACCGCGAGGACGAGGAAGACGACGCGAGGTGGGAGCCGAATCATCACCGGTACGCCGAACAGGCGGGCGATTCGAAGGAGGAGGCCGACGCACGCTCGGTGTTGCGGCAAATCGCCGAGCAGCGGCTGAACGGCACCGGCTTCGACCTTGGCTCGGTCACCCGCTCGGCCATGTCGGCCATTGCGGCGGCCGGCTACGAGCGGGTGCTGCTGGCGCTCAGTACGGAGGACTTCCTCACGGTGCGCGGTCGCATCGGCATCGGCACCGGTCATGAACACCTGCTGCGGCATTTCCTCGTGCGCCCCATTGCCTCGGCGGGGCCGCTTGGCGCCGTGCTGCACGGGCGCTCGGACACCTTCGCGAGCTGCGAGGGCACGGCGGGCAAGGCGTGGCGGCGCGACCGCACGCTGTACGAGCTGGCGCCGCGGAGCTTCGGGCTGCTGCCGCTGGTGCTCGACGACAAGCTGCTGGGGTGCCTGTACTTCGACACGCGCAGCAAGTCGCTGGAGATGTCCGATACGTTGCGCGAGATGCTGCAGGAGATTCGCGATCACCTCGTGGCGGCCTTCGCCAAGCACCGGCGCAACACCGACCGGGACGTGGCCGCGGCCTGAGTGATAGGTTAGGGCATGGCTCCCACGCGGCGCGACGCCCTGACCCGACTCGGTGCCCTGCTGGCCCTGCCGCTCACGCGGTGGCCCGCGCTCGCGGACGACCCGCTCTCCGGCACCATCGCGCAGTATCAGGCCGGTCGCGTGCGCGGCGACTACACCGCGCTCGAGATCACGCGGCGTGCCCTGGAGCGCTGCCGCACCCGCGGCGTGGCGCTGCGGGCGGTGGACCTGCTCGCGGACACCGCGCTGGCGGAGGCCTCGCGGTCGGACGCGCGGCTGCGCCGACGGGCGCTGCGCGGGCCGCTCGACGGCGTGCCGCTCTTCGCCAAGAGCATCTACGACATGGCGGGGCTGCCGACAACCGCGTCGAGCGCCGAATGGGCGCGGCTCTTTCCGGAGCCGGTGCGACGCGATGCGCTGGAGGTGCAGCGCCTGCGCGAAGCGGGGGCGGTGCTGCTGGGCAAGACCGCCGCCGACGACTTCGCGTATCGCGGCAACGGCACCAGCTCGCTCACCGGGCAGGTGCTCAACCCCTACGATCCGGCGGGGGTGCGCACACCGGGCGGCTCGAGCGCCGGCGCGGCGGTCGTGGTGGCGTGCGGTCTGGCCTTTGCCGCCCTCGGTACCGATGACGGGGGGTCGAATCGCATCCCGGCACAGTTCACCGGTGTGGTGGGGATGAAGCCCACCTTCGGCCTGGTGCCGCGCACCGGCGTGATTCCCACTTGGCCCTATCTCGACACGCACGGCCCGCTGGCCCGCACGGTGGCCGACGCGGCGCTGATGCTCGACGCGATCGCGGGGCCGCACGAGTCGGACGGGTTGGCGCTGCGCAAACCGTGGGCGCCAGGCGCCCTCGCCGGCCTGCGCGATGACGCCCTGGCGGGAGCGCGACTCGGGCTGGTGGCACTCCATGTGCCACGCGCGCAGATGACGAGCGAGTCGCTGGCGGTGTTCGATCGTGCCATGGCCGACTGCGTGGCGGCAGGGGCGGTCGTGGATGCATTCGACCCGCCGGTCACGCGCGCCACCGTACGCGCCCAGTTCGCCGAGGCCGCCACCGCACGCGGCGACGTGGCACCGGACCCCAACACACCGGCCGCCACGGCCAATGCCCTGCGCCGCTACTTCGCCGGTCACGAAGGCGACGCGGTGGCGCGGGTGCAGCGCGGGTTGGCGGCCTACCGGGCCTTCTATGACGTGTTGCCGGCGTCGTGGCCCGACATGGCAGCGCTGATCACGCAGCCGTACGAGCAGGATCCGGCAGGCGTCTCGTTCGCGCGCTCGCGCGGGGCGCTGGTGGCGCGCCTGGCCGAGGCCATGCGCGCCCAGCAGCTCGAGGCGATGGTCTATCCCACGATGCCCTTCGCCGCGCCGGCCGCGCGCGACCCATGGCCCGACGTGCGCACCACACTGGGCTACGGAAACTGGCTGGGGCTCCCCGAAGTGTCGGTCCCCGCGGGCCACGGCGCCGATGGTCTGCCGGCGGGAAATCTCAGCTTCGTGGGGCTGCCCGGCACCGATGCCCGCCTGCTCGCGCTGGCCCATGCCTACGAGCGCCAGTCGCGACGGTTCGTGGCACCGCCGGGCTGAAGGCGCGCAGCTGCGCACGCTTGACAGCGCAGCACAGGGCCCGCAACCTCGGCCACGCGACGCGCGCCCACAGGGGCGCGCAGCGTTTCTGCGCATCAGCTCTGCGCATCAGCTCTGCGCATCAGCTCTGCGTTTCGCTCACGCCGCCCTGAGGCTCCACCATGCAGCGTCCGTACTACCCGATCATCTATGTCCGCGGCTACGCCTTGACGAACGGTGAAGTGGAGAACACCGTCGCCGATCCCTACATGGGCTTCAACATCGGGTCCACGAAGCTGCGCCAGCAGTATCCGCGAACGGTGGTGCGGCATGTCTTCGAGTCGCCGCTGGTGCGCCTGATGAAGGACGAGGGGTACAGCGACACCTTCATCGACGGCAGCGAAATTCCGCGCGGCACGGCCCTGTCGCCCAAGTCGGTGTGGATCTACCGCTACTACGAGGACGCCTCGAAGGACCTGGGGAAGGGCAAGGCGTCGGAGATCGAGACGTACGCGCAGGGGCTGCTCGACCTCATCAACCAGCTGCACGACCGCTACGTCCCGGGCGATCGCGCCACACACGGCTCGAAGTCCGAGGCGTTCCGTGTGTACCTCGTGGCGCACTCCATGGGTGGCCTCATCTGCCGCTGCCTGCTGCAGAACCTCTCGCGCAACGACCGGCGTGTGGACAAGGTGTTCACCTACGCCACGCCGCACGGTGGCATCGATCTGCGCGGCGTGGGCAATGTGCCGGGCTTCCTCGGCTTTGCGAACGTGGACACGTTCAACGAGGGGCGCATGCGCGAGTACCTCAAGCTCGACCGCAACGAACCGGTGCATTCGCTGGATGGCGCCTTTCCCGAGGAGCGTTTCTTCAGTCTCGTGGGCACCAATCACGATGACTACGGCATGGCGCGCTTCGCCGTCGGCCCGATGAGCGACGGGCTGGTGCGCATCTCCAACGCCTACGCCGCCGACACGCCGCGCGCCTTCGTGCACCGGTCGCACTCCGGACATTACGGCATCGTCAACTCCGAGGACGGCTACCAGAACCTGCGCCGCTTCCTGTTCGGCAACGTGCGCGTGGATGCGTTCCTCGACATCGACGAGATCATGCTCCCGCCGGATGTGGAGAAGGCGCGGGCGGCGGGCAATGCCGTGCGGGCCGACTACCTCGTGGACCTGATCGCCCGGGTACGGGGCGGGCGGTGGGACCTGCACCGACGTACCAGCGACGAAGGATCGGCGATTCTCGTGGACTATGCCCGGAACGTGGAGGCCAAGCGGCCGGTGCATCTCGCCAGCGTCTTTCTGTCCAACAAGGCCCGCGTCGATGCCACACGCCCCACGCTCGGCTTCAGCCTCGACCTCGGCATGCAGGTGCCCGAGTACCAGATCGAAGGGCAGCCGTTCTGGCGCAAGGACCACTACGACGGCGGCTTCCTCTTCCGCGACAAGCTCAATCTCGAAGCCACCACCGACGCCGCCGGCCGGTGGCAGGTGCGCTACGGCTGGGACACCGAGACCCCCAACAGCGTCAAGCGCGACGCCCGCGCCGAGAACCCGATTCCCGGCAACTGGGTGTTCGAGATCCCGGTGCTGCAGAACACGCGGCCGGGGATCCGGGCGACGTTGCGGCTGGAGACGCGGCCCTGGAACGAGTGAAGCACGCCGTACGGACGCACCGCGCGGGCGCGCCTTACGCGTCCCAGCCGTAGGTGCGGATGAGCGCCGCGGCGATCTCCTGGTGCAGCTCGCCGGCGTTGCCGTTGGTAAGCTCGACACAACCGGCGCGCTGCTGCGGATAGCCCTTGAACTGGCAGGTGAAGCCGCGGTTGCCGCCGTGGTGAAGGGACCACTCGCGGGCCGTGCCGAACTCGCCCGTGGGCATGCCGAGGGTGTTCTGCCGCATGAGGCGGGTGCGCTCGCCGTCAAGGATGGTCTGCCCACCGATCACGCCATCCTGGTTGATGGCGATGATGAAGCGGCAGAGGTCCTGGGCGATGGTGTAGAGGCCGGCCGCCGCGCTCTCGGGATAGCGAAAGCGCCGGCCACTGACCACGGTGCCGTTGGTGTTGTGTCCCGACGCGGGCGGCCCGCTGTGCGCGGGTGCGGTGAGGCTGAACGTCGAGTGGGCCATACCCGCCGGCGCGAGCACCTGCGCCTGCATCCAGTCGGCCAACGTGGTACCGCGCTGGTGCTCCAGCAGCTGCTGCATGAGCGAGAACCCCTCGCCACTGTACGCCTCCCGCGTATCCGGCTGGCACACCAGCTCGACGCGGTGCGAAGTCACCGTCACGCCACTACGGCTGGAGGTGCCGTTGAGGATCTCGCGCACGGTGGGAATGCCGACGCCACTCCTGTTCTCGTAGCCGCCGACGCCACCGCCGGCTCCATCCACGGTGAACCCCGAGCAGGCGTCCGCTGGATTCGTCTGATTCCGCCCGATGATGCCACCGCGGTGCCGCAGCAACCGGCGCAACGTGACCTGGCTGCGCCACGTCACATTGGTGCACGAGCGACGCGGCAGCGTCCACCCGAGCCTGGGGTTCACGTTCTCGTCGAGCCCGATCAACCCTGACTGCACCCGACGCAGGAAGCCCACCGCAGCCGCCGGCTTGCTGCACGACGCGGCCTGAAAGACCGTGTCGGCGTGCACCCAGTGCGCGCTGTCCTTCTCCACGCGCCCGTAGGTGCAGGCCCAGGCGATGCGGTTGTGCGCACCACGGCCACGCTCACACCGGGCACGTTCCAGGCGGCCATGCGCTCCTGAATCGAGCGCCGGGTCGTACCGACGCGCAGGACCTGCGCCTCGAACGTGCGCAGGGGATCGGCCGGCAGGCTGGTGCGCACGGTGTTCGACAGCACCGACCAGCCACCGCCGGGGGCAAAGGTCACCCGGTCGACGAAGTGCGTCTTCGCCATGTTGCCCATTTCGCTGAAGCACTCATCGGGAATGCGCCGCGCGAAGTAGGCGTCCCTGGCGAGAATGACGAATCCGCCAGAGGGGGTGAAGGCCACCTGTTCGGCAGGGCGCAGCCCCTGGGCGAAGTTGCACTGGAGCTGATAGCACTCGTCGTCGATGCCGCGACAGTACAGCGCTTTCCCGGCGAGGATCGCCCACCGGTTGCCGCCGGCGGGCGGAAAGGCCACACAGGTGGGGCGCGCGCCCTTGTCCCACATGGCTCCGAGGCGGTCGTAGCACTCGTCGGGGATGTTGCGTGCAAAGTACGTCCGGTCGGTGACGATCAGAAAGCCGTTGCCGCCCGCCGGGGAAAACGCCACCACCCGAATGACATGGCCCGCCGCACGCAGTTCGTTGAGCTTGGCGAAGCACTCGTCGGGGATGCCGCGCGCGAACAGGCCGGTGCTGGTGACGAGCACCCGGCCCCCGGACGGCGTGAAGGCCAACACGCGCACCCCGGCCGGGCCCATGGCCTGCAACGGCTGGTGCGCTTCGTCAGGGATATCGCGGTTGAAGAGCGCGAGCGACATGACGGAGCTCCGGGAGGCGGTGGCAGAGATCGTCGCGTGTGATCGCGACGACGTGCCCCAAGCTACCGCCCCGATCAGAACACCGCGTGCTCACCGCGGTCGTCGGCCACCTCGCCACGCAGCTGCCGCGTGTAGTGCTCGGCGAGCGTCCGCGTCCCGAACGACGGCGTGGCGTCGGCATCGTAGCGTCCCGCGGCGGCGTCCCACGCCAGCATCGACTCGGTGGCGTAGTAGCGGCCGATACGAGCGAACTCGGCCTTGGCGGCGAGCGGCGGAACGAGCTTGCCGAGGGTGCCGAGCACGGCGATGATCACGTCGAAGAGCGCCACCGGCACCTGCGTGAACTTCGGCGGCTTGCCCGCGAGACGAAAGAGCAGCTCACCCTGCTCGCGCAGCGTGAGCGCCTCGCCCGGCCCACCGATGGGCAGGACGCGGTGCTGCCGCGACGGATCGTCGAGGCAGCTGGCGAGATACTCGGCCACATCGTCGTCGGCGATGGGTTTGCACGCGGTGAGCGTACCGTCGCCGAAGAGCAGGAACGGTTTGCCCTGCTGCACGCGCGCGACCTGGCCGGAGATGGACTTGAAGAAGGCCGTGGGCCGCACGATCGACCAGATGAGCCCCGAGTCGCGCAGGGCCAGTTCGAACGCCAGCTTGGCGTGCTGAAACGCGAGCCGCGGTTTCTGCACACAGATGGCCGACAGCAGCACGAAGTGCGTGACGCCGGCGTCCCGGGCGGCGGCGAGCAGGTGCAGATGCGCCTGATGATCGATGGCCCACGCGTCGCGCGGCGCGCCGGTGCGCGACGTCATGCAGGAGACCACGGCGTCGAAGCGTTCCCCACGAAACCCGTCGCGCGCGAGCGACGCGGGGTCGGTGACGTCGCCTTCGCGGAGCGCGACGCCGTCGGGAAGAGCCGGCGCGTCGGCGGCTGGCCGGCGGCGCACGAAGCAGACGACCTCGTGGCCGTGCCGCACGAGCGCACGAACCGTGGCGCGACCGATGGTGCCGGTGGCGCCGACCATGAGGATGCGGAAGCGGGTGTCGGCAGGGCGCGCCATAGGCCAGCAAAGCTATGCGGGTCGCCGGGTGTCGCCCACCCCGCGCTGCGCGCGGCCAGCGGACGGAGTTTGTCCCTGAGTGTGACAGCGGACACACGCGGAAGGCACCTGAGGGCACATACCTTGCGGGTATGTGTCGATCCCGGCGGTCGAACCCGCGTCGCCCGAGATCGGGGCCAATGCACTGGATTGCGAGAACAGCGGCTTCGGCCGCTGTCGGCGTGCTCGTGTGCCTCACGACCTCCGCCGCCCAGGCGCAGCGGGCGCAGCCGTGGCTGGATGACGACGCCTATGTCGCGTTCGGGCGGCGCGACGGCCTCCCCGATGCGGCCATCCTGTCGCTGCAGCCGACCACCGGCGGGCGATTGCTGCTGGCCACCTCCGACGGGGCGCGGCGGTGGCGACGAGGTGCTGATCGGCACCGCCGGTGGCGTGTTCCGCCTCGACTCGGCCGACCACCTCGTACCCTTGCCGTTGCCCGAGGGGATGGCGGCCACCGGTGCGATGCGGACAGCTCGGCTCAACGGCGCCGCCAGCGAGCTGTGGGTGGCCACACAGGGCGGCGGCGTGGCCAGCCGCCGCGACGGCGTCTGGACGCGCTGGGGCGCGGCCGACGGGTTGACGTCGCCCATGGTGGAGCACGTGTCGCTGGCCCCGATCGGCGACACGCGCACAGCGCTCGCGGCCACCCCCGACGGCGCCTTCGCCCTGCGCGGCAATCGCTGGGTGGCAATCGGCCCGCGCGTGTTCATCACCCGCGTGCTGCGGGTACGCGTGGGACTCCACTACGAAACCTGGCTGGGCGCGTTCGGCGGCGAGCTGTATCGCTCCACCGACGACCGGGACTGGCACCTGGTCGACATCACCGCGCGTATTCGCGGATCACGCACGCAGGTGCTCACGGCCATCGATCACGGTCTCCGACACCCGACGATCTACGCCGCCTTCTGCAGCGGTACGCTGCTGCGCCTCCGCATCGGACTGGCCGGCCGAGTCGCGGTGCCGCCAGCGATGATCGGGCACTCCACGCTGGCCGTGTCCAGCGTACTCGACGACGGGGGCTTCTGGACATGGGTGCAGGGCATCGGCGCCGTCCGCATGCCGGAGGTGCGCGAGATGCCGTCGTCGTCGACCGTGTTTGCCGCCGGCGACGGGCGGGTCCGCCTGCGTGTGCATCGGTCGGACGATGGCGAGGCGCTGTACGCCGCAGTCGGGGGGCGCGTCTACCGGTATCGGGACACGACGATGGCGCGATCGAACCCTGGATCGACGTTCCCGCCGCCGTGCGGGTGCTGCTCGAGGACCGGACCACCACCCCGAGCACCCTGCTGGCGGTCCGGGCCGATCGGCAGATCGAGCGCTTCGACGGCCGTCGCTGGACGCCGGAGCCGGGCAGTCCGGTGCCGCTGACGGGCACCGTGACTGCGGCGCGCATGCTGCGCCTGCGGAGCGGCGAATGTGCGCTGCTCGTGGGTGCCAACACTGGCCTGGCGCTGTTGCGCACCTGCGGGGGGGCGCCGACGTGGCAACTCGTGAACGACAGCAGCGTGCCGGCGCTGCGGAGCACCGAGGTCACCGATCTGGCCACACTCTCCACCGATGCAACCGCCGTCGGCACCGCGCAGGGCGTGACGTTCCCGTACGCCGATTCGACGTTTCGCAGCGGCATCCGCCTGGCACATTCGGTGACCGATGCGGACGGACTGCCGCACGCCTCGGTGGTGGCGCTGGGGCCGCTCGACGCGGCCCGGCGCCTGTGGGTGGGCACGACCCTCGGGCTGGGCTTCATCAACACGGCGGAGGTGGAGCGCCCGCGCGTGCCGGTGCGCATCACCGACCTGGAGATGCGCGACGTGCGCGGCGAACCGGTCGCTGACGGGGCTCGCATCCCCGAGGGAAGCGCCCGGCTCGATGTGAGCGTGATCGTGCCCACGCATCACCGGGAAGACGAAACACAGTACCGCTTCGAACTCGACGGCGTGCCGCTGCATCCGACCCCGTGGACGGAGCAGTCGACGATGAGTCTGGTGGGCGTGGCGGCGGGGGCGCACACCCTGCGCGTGCTGGCGCGCGACTTCGACGGACGCGAGTCGGCGGCGCTCGAGCGACGCTTCACGGTGGAACGCCCGTGGTGGCGTTCACCGACGGCCGGCCTTGTGTATCTCGCGTTGGCCGGAGCGGGGGTGTTCGGCTGGGTGCGGTCACGGACCCAGGCGGCACGGCGGCGCGCGCTCGAGGCCGAAGAGAACGAACGGCGGGTGGCCGTGAGCGAGTCCCGCTTCCGCCGGCTGTTCGAGGACGGCACCGACCCGCAGATCCTGGTGCTCGACGGCAGCATCTGGCAGTTGAATGCCGCGGCCGACACGCTGCTCACGCATGACGGCCCCGACCTGCGGTCGCAGCCGGTCGACTCCGTGATCGACGGCCTCACGGCGCGCCTGAACGGCGACGCCAGCACTGGGCGCTGGGAGCTCGAAGCCCGGGGGCCGACCGGACCGATCCCGGTGGAGGTGCGACGTACGCGCATCCCGCTCGATGGCGCGGTGCTCGACCATCTCGAACTGTCCGATCTGCGTGAGCAACGCCGTCTGGAAGCCGAGCGCGCGGAACTCGAGGCGCAGCTTCGCGAAGCGCAACGGCTGGAGTCGGTCGGGACACTCGCCGGCGGTGTGGCCCACGACTTCAACAACCTGCTCACCGTCATCCACACCAACGCCGAACTGGCCGCTGCCGATGTGCCGGCAACCTCGGCGGCGGGCGAGTCGCTCACGCAGCTGCTGGTGGCGAGCCGGCGCGCGCGGGAGGTGGTGCGCCAGATCCTCACCTTCAGCCGGCGGACACGCACGCATCGTTCGGCCGTGCGCATCGAGGCGCTGCTCACGGAGACGCAGTCGCTGCTGCGGGCCATGATCCCCTCCACGGTGCAGGTCGTGTTCCGCGACGACGCACCGGGGGCCGTGGTGGAGGGCGACACGACGCAGTTGCAGCAGCTGCAGCAGTTGCTGCTCAACCTCTGCTCGAACGCCGAGTACGCGATGCGGGCCACCAACGGCGGAACGCTGACGGTGCAGGCCCGCTGGGAGGATCACGCGCCGGTCACGGCCGTGCGCCTGTCGGTCACCGACACCGGCGTCGGCATTCCCGCCGATGTGCGCGCCCGCATGTTCGAGCCGTTCTTCACCACCAAGCCGGTCGGTGAAGGCACGGGGCTCGGCCTGAGCGTGCTGCACGGCATTGTGGGCGCTCACGGCGGCACGATTACCGTGACCTCCGACCTCGGCCGCGGATCGACGTTCGACGTGGTGCTCCCGGCACACCACGCCGACGACGCCGCGTCGCAGGAACCACCGGTGATGGCCCCCGCCGCGGCGGCCACGCGGCGGATTCTGCTGGTGGACGACGAACCCGCGGTGATGAAGGCCGTGCAGCGGACGCTGCAACGGCGCGGCTACGAGGTGGAGACGGCGAGCAACGGCGCCGAGGCACTGGAGCGGCTGCGGACACGCCAGGGGATCGATCTCGTGATCACCGACCAGACCATGCCGGTGATGACCGGCACGGAGCTCTTCGAACAGCTACGCGCGGATGGTCTGACGATGCCGGTGATTCTGGCATCGGGGTTCGGCGCCGCCGTGGACCGTGCGCGCATCGACGGCTCGGGCGACGTGTGGCGGATGGACAAACCGTTTGCCACCGACGAGCTGCTGGCCATGGTGTCGCGGGCGATGGCCGGCGACGCTACGCCTGCGGGTAGCGCGCCCGCGTCTCCGCCACCGAGCGTGTGACAAGCGCCTCGAGCACCGCCTGATCGACATCGGCGAGGCGGCGGAGGTAGAGACAGGCCTTCCCCATCTTGTGCCGGCCCAGCCTGGCCAGCAGTGCGGCCCGCTCGCCATCGTCGTCGCCCATCACGTACACACTGATGTCGCCCCTGCGCGACGAAAACCCGACGACGCACGAGTCGCCCTCGTGGCCGCTGGCGTAGCGATAATGGTACCGGTCGAACCCCACGATGCTCGTGCCCCACATGACCGGCGGACAGCCGGTGACGCGCTGCATCATCGCCGCCAGCGCCTCGCAGTCCTGGCGGCGTACGTCATCGGCGATGTCGGCGAGATAGCGGTCGACACTGAGCGCCGTGGGTTTGGTCTTGGCGTCGGACATGGCAGAGTTCCAGGCAGGGCTCACGAGGACAGCGAACAGTGACAATGTACCGGAACGGTCACGGCGATGGCGACCTCGGCGGCCGCCGGGAATGTTTCGCGAACCGCAGTCCATGCCTCGATCGATCCGCCCTCCGGCGAGCACCCGTGGCCTCGGACAGGAGCGTGCGAGGAGCCGAACCGTCGTGTCGATCGAAGTGCTGCTGATGGCCATCGGATTCATGGTCGCGTCCTATTCGATCGTCGCCAACGACGCCATCCAGACCCTCGGCACCTTCCTGTCGTCGAACCGGTCGCGCCCGTGGTGGGTGCTCTGGCTGTATGCCATCGGCATCCTGTACGCCGTGCTCATCTACGGCTGGATCAGCAACGGCGGCGACACGTCGTACGGTCGCCTCGACCGGATTCCACTGCCACGGCCGTTCACCTGGATCTACCTGGTGCCGCCGCTCGTGCTGCTGGTGCTGACGCGGCGCGGCATTCCGGTGAGCACCACGTTCCTCATCCTCACCATCTTCGCCCCCGAAAGCCTGGGCGACATGATGATGAAGTCGGTGATCGGCTATGCCGTCGCCTTCCTGTTTGCTATCGGCCTCTACTTCGCGATTGCGGAAGCGCTCGAACGCGGGTTCCTGGCCACTGCCAACGACGTGCCGCCGCAGCGCTGGGTGGTGCTGCAGTGGCTGTCCACGGGGTTCCTCTGGAGTCAGTGGCTCATTCAGGACCTCGCCAACATCTTCGTGTACGTGCCGCGCCAGCTGAGTGCGGGGTGGCTGCTGTTCGCGCTGGCGGTCATGGGCGGCCTGCACGCGTGGACCTTCTACTCGCAGGGCGGCGAGATCCAGAAGGTGGTGACGAGCAAGACCAACACGAGCGACATCCGGTCGGCCACGATCGTCGACTTCGCCTTCGGGCTCGTGCTGCTGGTGTTCAAGGAGTGGAGCCGCATTCCCATGAGCACCACGTGGGTGTTTCTGGGGCTGCTGGCAGGCCGGGAGATCGCCATGTCGGTGCGGCTGCAGGCGCGGCCGATGCCGGACACGCTGCGCATGATCCGCAACGACGGTGCCAAGGTGCTCGCCGGGCTGGCGGTGAGTGTGCTGCTGGCAGTGACGCTGCCGAAGCTAAGTGCCCTGGTGTCGCCGGTGCCGGTGCCGGCCATGGCGAGTGTGCGCGCAGGGCAGCCGGTGCTGCGCTAATCATTCCGTCCGAGGCGCCCCGGGCGCATGTTGGCGACGTTCCCGTTGCCCCGTGCACTCCCCCCGTGAGCCCTCCGATGCGTCGTTTCCGCTGGCTGGCGGCGTTGCCGCTGCTTCTCTCCGTTCACGCGCTGCCGGCCACCGCGCAGGGCCGTGCGCTCCCGCTCTGGAAGTCCGGCGCGCCCGCGTTCGGCATGTTCGTGCCCAGTGAACGCGCACCGGGCGCCACCGACGCCACCGGCAGGCGGCTGCCGCCGCTCTACACCGCCGATGGCGCGAAGGCGCTCGCCGCCAACCCGCTGCTCGACTACCTGTTCCTCAACCTCGAGGGTGCCTACGACGCCGACGCCGTGCGGGCCATGGTGGCCGGCCTCGCCGCTTCAGCGGCGGCAGCGCGCCCCACGCTGCTGGTGCGCATTCCCACCATCGAAGCGGCCGGTACCGATTCCACGCGGGCGCGCGTGAAGCAGGCGCTGTCGCTCGGCGCCGATGGCGTGGTCATCCCGCACGTGCGCAGCGCCGACGAAGCTCGGCTGGCCGCCGGCTTCTTCCGGGAGGCAGGGGCCAACGTGTGGTCGCCGGCAAACGCCACGGGCACCGTGATTGCCATGCTCATGATCGAGGACAAGGGCGCCGTCGCCGCGATGCAGGACATCGCCGCCGTTCCGGGCTACAGCCTGCTCTCGTGCGGCATCGGCAGCCTCACCCGCGACATGGGCGGCGACAGCCCGGGCGCCGAGTCGGCGTGCAAGCAGGTGCGCGATGTCGGCGCCGGCGCCGGCATGCCGAGCATGATGACGGCCGCCGCGTCCAGCATCCGCGATCGCCTCGACAAGGGCTATCGCGGGTTGCTCATGTCTGGCTCGGCGGAGCAGGCGTCCGCCGTCATTCGCGCCGGCCACGAGATCATCGGACGTCGCTGACCACCGTCGCTGACACGATCGAGTCGAGCGCCGGGAACCAACGCTGCAGATAGCGGTTGCCCTGGCGCACGATGCGCGAAAAGTTGGGCTCCTCGCCGTACTCGGCGTTGAGCTGCTCGACAACGTCCAGCCCTTCCACCACGGTAGCGAAGGGCATGAACAGGCGCTGGCCATCGAGCTTGCGCACGTTGTCGCCGGTGCTCACGAAGAGCTGCGTGGCACGCGTGTTCGGCCCCGACGCGGCGAAGGCCACCGTCCCGCGCGTGTTCCGGCCCTTGATGGGATCATCGGGGATGCTGGCGTTGTTCCACAGGTCGTTCACCGCTGGATCGCCGTGAATGCCGAACTGCACGATGAACCCCGGCACCATGCGGAAGAAGCGCACACCGCTGAAGTACCCAATGGTCACCAGCTCGTGGAAGCGATCCGATCCGCGCGGCGCCAGAGCACGCTGCACCTCCACCACGAAGGGCCCCTTGCTGGTCTCGAAGCGTACTCGATAGTGGTCGGGGCTGCGGATGGGCGTGGCCGACGGCCCGGGGATCGTCGCCGCAGGCGCAATCGTGCTGTCATCGGCGGGCGATGGGCGCGGTTCGCCGGCGCAGGCGGCCAGCAGGAGCAGGGTACTGGCCGAGGGTCCCGCTGAACGAAACAGAGGGAGCCGGGAGGAGGGTGTCAGGAAGGAGGACACAGCGCGCATGATGCAAGCTACCGCACGCAGGGATTGGACGTCACGCCGCGAGCGAGGGAGATTGCGGCAGCGCCCCCGTCGTACACAACCGTCTACCCTCCGAGCGCCCCATGCATCGCGCCTTCCTGTCCAACGCCCTGGCGATGGCCGTCCTTGCCGCGCCTGTTGCGGCCCAGTCACCGCAGGAGATTCCCGCCCGGTACCGTGACGTGGCCAACCGCATCATCGCCGCATCGCAGGCCGACTCGATGAGCGCGTGGAACCGCATCGCCGAACTGAGCGACCGCTTCGG
>JBEILM010000036.1:0-34412 GCA_040379205.1 Gemmatimonas sp. | reverse complement strand
GTGGCCCCCCGCCCGCTCTCCCTGTCTCCCCCCCCCCCCGGGCCTACCCCCCTCCCCCCCCCTATCCTCCACGGGCGGGGGGCCCCGGGCCCCCCCGCGCCGTTCGTCTACCCGCCCCATGCCGGGCGTGCGTCAGCCCGGTTCGAGCAGGGGCAGCCGTTGGCCGCCCCGCATCAGTTGACCGAACGCTTCGGCCGGCTGCGGGCGGCTGAAGAGATAGCCTTGCATCATCACGCACCCCACATCGAGCAGGACGGCCCGCTGGTCCTCGGTTTCGACTCCTTCGGCGATCGGTTCGAGCCCGAGACTGTTGGACAGCTCGACGATGGCCTTCACGACGGCCGCGTCGCGCGGGCTGGTGTGCAGGTCGCGCACGTACGTGTGGTCGATCTTGATGGCGTCGAACGGGAAACGGCGCAGGTAGCTCAACGACGAGTAGCCGGTGCCGAAATCGTCGAGCGCAATGCGATACCCGTACGAACGCAGCTCCGCGAATACCCGCTCCGCCAGCGCTGGCTCTTCCACCAGCAGCGCTTCGGTGACCTCGAAAACGAGCAGCGAGGGCGCAACGCCGTAGCGCACCGGCGTGGCGAGGATCTCCGCCAGCACCTTTTCGTCGCGAAATACCTGCGGCGAGATGTTCACCGCGATCGGGACGGGCTGCTGGCCGTAGGCGATCCACGCGGCCAGCTGCTTGCTGACCTCCTCGACGATGAACGCCGACAGCACGGCAGCCAGGCCGGCCCGTTCGGCAAGTGCCACGAACACCGACGGCGGAATGGCCCCGAACTCGGCGTGCCGCCACCGCAGCAGCGCTTCGCCGCCCACGAGCAGACCACTGTCCCCGGCCACCTTGGGCTGGATCGCCATGCCCAGTTGCCGCTCGGCGAGGGCCGACCGCAGGCTCGACTCCAGTACCATGCGCTGCAGTGAGGCCTCGCTCATGCGCCGGTCGTAGAACTCGTACAGGTTGCGGCCGGCGTCCTTGGCCTGATAGAGCGCCACATCGGCGTGCTTGAGCAGCGTCTCGAACGTGTCGCCGTCCTCGGGAAAGATGCTGATGCCGATGCTGGCCGAGACGTTGTGCAGGCCGTCGGGGAGCGTGACCGGCGTGGCCACCGCTTCCAGGATGCGTCGGGCCACGACGGCCGCCTGCTCGCCAGCCTCGAGGTCGACCACCAGCAGCAGGAATTCGTCGCCGCCCATGCGGGCCACCGTGCTCTCGAAGGCGGGTTCGACCGGTGCGGCAATACTGTCGTTCTCGCGCAGCGCCGATGACAGGCGCGAGGCAACGGTACGCAGCAGCTCGTCTCCGGCGGCGTGACCGAGGGTGTCGTTGATCTTCTTGAAGTTGTCGAGGTCCATCACCATCAGCGCCACGCGGCGGTGATGGCGACGGGCCGAGGCGAGCGCGGCGTGTACCCGCTCCACGAAGTGGACGCGATTGGGCAGCCCCGTCAGCGAGTCGTAGTACGCGAGCATCTTGATCTGCTCGCGGGACGCCACGATGTCGGTGACGTCCTGCACGGTGCCGGTAAGGCGCGGTGCGGCGCCCTCGGTGGCCGCATACTCGCCGCGCAGTTGCACCGTGCGTGGCCCGCCGGTGAGGCGGAATTCGTGATTGAAGAGCGACAGGCGGCCGGCCCGCGCGCTGTGCACGATCTGGTCGAACGTCGTCCGCTCCGCCTCGGCGAGGCAGTTGCGGACGCGTGACGCGGTGGTGGCGCCCGCCGGAAGGTCGATCCCGAGCAGCCGATACGCCTCCGCCGAACCGACGAAGGTGCCGGTCGTGAGGTCGAGTTCCCAGTTGCCGACGCGCGCGATGCGCTGGGCCTCGGCCAGGCGCGCCTCACTCAGCCGCAGTTCGGTGGTGGCCTGCTGAGCGCGCAGCATGAAGCGGATGCGATGCACGATCAGGGCGGGTGCCAGCGACTTGGTGGCGAAGTCCGTGGCCCCACTCTCGAAGGCGCGGCGCACCATCTCGGCATCCTCATGCCCCGTGAGGATGAGGATGGGGGTTTCCGCGACTAACGCCGAGGCCCGGAGACGGGTGCAGACCTCGAAGCCGCTGATGTCGGGCAGCTCGAGGTCGAGCAGTACCAGCGCGGGGCGCGCCGCCGTCACGAGGGCCACCCCTTCGCTGCCGATCGATGCTTCGACAATGTCGAACGCGGCGGCGCGCAGCAGGGCGACCAGCATGGAGCGCACCATGCTGTCGTCCTCGATCACCACGATGAGCGGGCGATCGCTCACGCGGCGCACTCCATCGACCGGCCGCACCGTTCAGCCGCCACGGCGCGCGTGGGCGCGCGGCGGCGAGTGAGGGCAGCGACCGGGAATGAAATGGACCGCGACGGGTGACGAAACACGCGAGTGTGGTGATTGTGACGGAGGGCGCGCTGAATACGTGGAGATCATCGGCAGCAAAGGGGCTTCGGTTGAGCCCGCTTTCCCTCTCAAACGGCATTTGGTGCCGCACTGGGGTACCGCTCGCCCGCTTCGTGATGCGAATGCCACCAGTGAAACGGTGCCGGGGCGGATGCACCAAGGGCCCCGGTGCGGTGCACCAGGGCCCTTCTTCGGAGCGTGGCCGATGGACGGCGCTGGCGGATTACTCGCCGAGTTGCGCCTGGTACTCGCCGGCCGACATGAGGCCGGCGTCGCCACCGGGGGCCACACGCACCTTGATCATCCAGCCGTCGCCGTAGGGATCGTTGTTGATCAGCGCCGGCTCACCGTCCAGCCGTCCGTTCACCTCGACGATTTCGCCGGCCACGGGCATGAACAGCTCGGAGACGGCCTTCACCGCTTCCACGGTGCCGAACACGTCGTGCGACCCGAAGGCGGCGCCCGGCTTGGGGAGCTCCACATAGACGATGTCGCCGAGCTCACCCTGCGCGTAGTCGGTGATGCCGATGGTCACCACGCCGTCCTCGGCGGTGGTGCGGACGTATTCATGCTCCTTGGTGTAGCGCAGGTCGGCGGGGATATTCGACACGAAAGGACTCCAGGGGGAAGGGAAACGCGATCAGGGCGAAGTATCCGCCCCGGTCGCGTCTTGCGGAAGCGGGGGGGTGGCGGGGAGCGACGCGCGCGCCATCAGTGCCTGCCAGATGTCGGCGACGCGTGCTGGAAGCTGCGCGCGGGAACCGTCGTTGTCGATGACCCAGGTGGCCAGGGCGCGCTTGCGGGCGGACGGCCACTGGGCGTCGATCATCGCCTGCGCGTCGGCCCGGGAAAGTCCCCGGTCGCGCGTCAGCCGTTCGAGGCGGACCGTCTCCGGTGCGTCCACGAGGATGACCCCGTCGAAGGCGCCTTCGAGGCCCACTTCGAACAGGAGTGGAATGTCCGAAATGACAATCGGCGCGCCGTGCGCGGCGGCGTCCTGAACGGCCAGATCACGCAGGCGGCGAACCTCGGGGTGCACGATGGCCTCGAGGGTGGCACGCGCCTCCGAATCGTGGAACACGCGTCCGCGGAGTGCGGCCCGGTCGAGCGCGCCGTCCGGCGCGAGCACCGAAACACCGAAGGCGGATACGACCGCAGCCAGCCCGGGCGTACCCGGCGCCACGGCGTCCCGGGCGAGCCGGTCGGCGTCGATGATCCTCGCGCCATGCTCGGCGAGCAGGGCCGCGACGGTCGACTTTCCGGAAGCGATGTTACCGGTGAGGCCCACGTGTAGCATGCCACAAACGTAGCCGGGGCCGCAGGCGTGTGGATGTTGGCGGGGCGGCCCGCCCCTCACCCAGGCCAACGAAAAAGGCCCCGGACATGCCGGGGCCTCCTTGCGCACGTCGCGGCGCTCAGGCCGCGGCGCTCTCGTGCCTGTCGTCGTCGACGTCGGCCACTAGGCGGCGCTTTTCGCGGTTCACCAGCAGCTCCTGGATGACCCAGGAGGCGCCGCCGCGCAGGCGGATCTGGTGCGGCGTGCACCCCAGGTACCGCTGGCAGGTGTTGCGGAAGGCACTGCCCGACGGGAAGTCGAGGGCGCTGGCCACGCCGTCGGCGCTGCGGGAGCCGTCCTCGAGCATGCTGGCAGCCACGATCAGGCGCCCCCACGTCAGCAACTGGTGCGGCGGCGGCAGCTGCGCCCCCTCGAGACGCTTGGACAGCAGCCGGCGCGAGACGGCAATGAGGCGGGCCAGGCTGTCCGGCGTGAGCCGTTCGTGGGCCCGGGTCACCGACAGCATGACCGCGTCGCGCACCACGCTGCGCAAACCCGAGAGGTGCGGCTTGAGCAGGCTCGACACGCTGCGCGCTTCGGCCTGATCGAGCAGGGTGGTGAGCTGCTGCGGTGTGTCGCTCTCGTCGGCCACGATCAGCACGTCGATGCCGCAGCGCCCGGCGTCGAACATGTCGCGCGCCCGCTCGCGGGTGATGTCGATGTAGGCCACCAGCGCTGCCCGCGGGACGCGGACGCGGAGCTGGCGGACGCGTTCGAAATCCGCGCGACCGTCCACGTACAGGTCAAATACGACCACGTTGATGGGTCCGCGCTCACAGGCCCGCGTGAGCGACGTCCAGTCTTCGCAGGGCACGAACCGGTAGCGGTCGCGCGCAGCGGCCCGAAGCCGTGCGAGCCGAGGCTCGTGCGCCAGCAGCGTCGCGATTACGCCCATGCGACGATCCGTCCGAGAAGGGTGAGAGGCATGAAGTCCGACATCACCCTGTTGACGCCGCACCCTCCGGCGGGGTCACAGGCTCATCCGTAACGGCTGCGGCCCCCAACCGGCGCGTGCCACTGACACCCATGCCGTCGGCTGCCCAAATTACGGGCGTGTCACATCCCGAGACCTACCCGAAAACCGCGGCCGAGTCCGCCGCTGCGGCCCCGCTGGTGGCGGCCCTGGCGGCGTCCGAGGCCCGCCTGCGCGGGGTCCTCGACGCCGGGTTCGACGCCTTCGTGATCGCACGCGCCGAACGCGCCGACGACGGCCGCATCGCCGACTTCCGCATCGTCGACGTGAACGCCCGCGCCTGTGCCATCGCCGGCCGGGAGCGCCACGCGCTGCTCAATGGGTCGCTGCTCGAGGCGTTTCCCCGCAGCCGCGAGTGGGGGCTGTGGGAGCAGTGCTGCATGGTGGTCATCACCGGCCAACCGCTCGAAAACACGCAGTTCGCGCCCACCGACGTTGAGCCGATGCGCTGGTTGCAGCGGCAGCTGGTCCCGGTCGACGGGGATGCCGTGGCGATCAGCTCGCGCGACATCACCGAACGGCAGCGCGAGCGGTTCGCGCTCGAGGCGAGCGAGGCCCGCCACCGGCAGCTGTTCGAGAACAGCGGCGCCATTCAGATGCTCGTCGAGGTCGAGACCGGACGCCTCGTCGACGTCAATCCTGCCGCCGTGGCGTTCTACGGCTGGGCGCGGACCACGATGGCGGCCATGTACATCACCGATCTCGAGTCGGTTTCGCTGGCCCACTGGCGCGAGCTCACCGCGGGGATCGCGACCGGCACCGGTCTGCGGCTGCAACGCGATCATCGGCTCGCGACAGGCGCCCATCGGCAGGTCGAGGTGTTCGTCGGTGCGGCGGCCATCGCCGAACGTCCGGTGCTGCACCTCATCATTCACGATGTCTCCGATCAGTTGCGGACCGAGCGCGAACTGCGGGAGTCCGAGGCCCGTTTCCGAGCGGTCATCGCCGGCATGCGCGAAGGCGTCGTCCTGCACGATGAAACGGGCGCCATCCGCATGCACAACCCCAGTGCGGAGCGCATCCTCGGCCTGACCGCGGACCAGCTCTCGGGGCTGCAGCCCATCGACCGCGACTGGAACGCGCTGCGCGCGGACAGTACGCCGTGGCCCACGACCGAGCACCCGGCGCTGGTGGCCCTGCGTACCGGACGGAGCCAGCCGCGCCAGCTCTTGGGCGTGCAGCGCGGCGACGGCAAGCCCACGTGGCTCGCCGTCACCGCCGATCCGCTGCTGCGCGCCGGCGAGACGCACCCGTATGCCTCGCTCGCGGTGTTCACCGATGTGACCCAGGACCGGGAGTCGGAGGAGCGTCTGCGCGAAGCCCAGAAGCTCGAGGCGGTGGCGCAACTGGCCGGCGGCATCGGTCATGACTTCAACAACCTGCTCACGGTTGTCCGCGGCGCCGCGGGGTTCCTGCGCGAGGGACTCGGCCCCACGTCGCCGCACCTCGACGACATCGCCGTCATCGAACGGGCCACCGAACGCGCCGAGGAGCTCACACGCCGCCTGCTGGCGGTGGGGCGTCGACAGATGCTCCGCAGTGAGCCGCTCGACCTCAACCGCCTGGCGATGGAGCACCTGCCGATCTTGCGCACGATGGTGCCCCTGTCGATCAAGCTCCGGCTGTCGTTGTCGCACACGCCGGTGACGGCGCTGCTCGACCGCACGCGTATGGCGGATGTGCTGCGCAACCTCGTCGACAACGCCATCGCGGCGATGCCCGAGGGGGGCTCGCTGGTGATTGCGACGAGCACCATGGTGCGACCGAGGCCGCATCCGGGCGCCCAGCCGGAGCCCGCGCAGCCGTTCGCCGTTCTCGAAGTGCGCGACAGCGGCATCGGCATGAACGAAGAGACCCGGCAGCGTCTGTTCGAACCGTTCTTCTCCACGCAGCCGTTCGGGAGTGGGCGTGGTATGGGGCTCGCTTCGGTGCATGGCATGGTGCATCAGAGCCAGGGCTTCATCGAGTGCGAGTCGGCGCCGGAGGCTGGCACCACCGTGCGCCTGTTCTTTCCGCTGTCGGCGACCTCGGCGCCGTCGGTCACGGAGGAGCCGATGGTCGTCCCCAGTACGGCGTCGGGCGGAGTGCTCCTCGTCGATGACGACCTGATGCTGCGCGAGCTCGGGCGCCGCATGCTCGAGCGCCTGGGCGACCTGACGTACGTGATGGCGTCGGCCGAAGAGGCGGTGGAATTCCTCGCCGCACGCGCGGCCGAAGTGTCGCTGGTGGTCACCGACCTCACGATGCCCGGCATGTCCGGGCTCGACCTGCTGGCGCATCTAGCCGAGCGCTATCCCGACCTGCCGGCGGTGGCGATCAGCGGCTTTGCCGTGAACCGCGACGCGCGGGCGCTGCTGGCCGCGCAGCGGGTGCCGTACGTGGCCAAGCCATTCACCATTCAGGAGTTGGCGGCGGCGATGGCCATGGCCCGCGGCCGCCGCACCGGCTGACGGCCGCGAGCCGTCAGAGCAGCTGCTGCTGGGCTTCGTCGCGGCGGGGGACGATGTGACAGGCCCGGCACCGCGCTTCGTACGAATCGGCGGCGCCCACCATGATGGTCGGCGAGTCGTAGGGCGCCGGCCGGCCGCCGATCAGGCGCTGGTTGCGGCTGGCCGGTGAACCGCACAGCACGCAGATCGCGTGCAGCTTGTCCACCAGTTCGGCCACGGCCATCAGTTGCGGCATGGCACCGAACGGCTCCCCACGGAAGTCGGTGTCGGTGCCGGCCAGGATCACGCGACGCCCGCGATCGGCGAGGCTCGAGGCCACCTGCACGACGCCGGCGTCGAGGAACTGCGCCTCGTCGATGGCGATGACCTGCGCCATCGGATCGAGACGCAGCAGGATCTGCGACGACGAGTCGACCGGGGTGGCCTCGAAGGTGCGCCGGTCGTGGCTGGACACCGCCCACAGCCCGGCGTAGCGATCGTCGAGATGCGACTTGAACACCTGCACCCGCTTGCGGGCAATGGTCGCCCGCCGGACGCGACGCAGCAGCTCTTCGGTCTTGCCGCTGAACATCACGCCGGCGATGACTTCCATCCAGCCACCGGACGCCTGAAAGGCCCCGCTCATGGATCAGGCCTCGTCGTTCCGGTCCATGGGAGGGCGCGGTGAGCGCTTGGCGTGCTTCATGCGCTCGGCGCGCTCCGACCACTCGGAGCGCCCTTCCGTCCGCTCACGCGGCGGCCGGTCACCGAATGCGCGCCGCTCGTCGGTGGCTCGAGGCGGGCGATTGCCGAAGCCACCGCCACCACCGCCGCGCGGCCCGCCGAACCCGCCGCCACCGCGCGGGCCGCGGTCGTTCCGGTCGCCACCACGGGCCGGACGGTCGCCGCGCTCGGGGCGATCACCGCGCGGCCCGCCGAACCCGCCACTCCGCGGGGGGCGATCGCCGCGATCGAAGCTGCGCGTCGGCCGATCGCCACGGTCGCCACCGCGCGGGCCGCCGAAACCGCTCCGCGGGCGATCGCCTCCGGCGCCGCGCTCGGGACGTCCGCCACCACGCTCGTCGATGCGCGCGTTGAGGCGGCGGCCGCACAGCATGGCGTCGGCGAGCGCCGCCACCGCCTTGGCCGCGTCGTCGGCGGCCATTTCCACCACGGCGTGCGACTCGAACAGCTCCACCTGGCCGATCCGGTCACCCGGAATGCCCGCCTCGTTGGCAATGGCACCGACGATGTCGCCGACGCGCACGTTGTCGCGCTTGCCGGCGGCGAGGAACACGCGCTGCCGGCCGGCCGGCGGCGTGGCCGCCAGGTCGGCGCGCGTTTCGCGCGGCGGGGTGGGCTTGGCACCGGCCGTGGCGGCCTTCGCACGGACCGCGGCCGTCTCCCGCTTGGCGCCCTCGTACAGGCGGAGCGCGGCGCAGGTCAGTTCGAGCGCGTCGTGCGTTTCCAGCAGGGGCGCGAGCAGCGCCAGTTCGCTGGCCGACGCACCGCCGTTGGCCAGCGTGGTGCGCATGGCCGACCGCAGCGCCTGCACTCGGTCCTCGGCCGCGGCCTTGCGTGGTGCGGGAGTCCAGGCTTCGCTGGTACCGCCCGTGAGCCGGCGGAACGTGGGCAGTTCGTCGGGGAGCAGCAGCGCCACGGCATCGACGGGGCGCATGGCCACCGCATCCACGAGCGCGTCATACGACGCCGGGGCATCCCAGAGCACCGCCATGGCCACGTGCTGCGCGGTGGGCTGGCGCACGACCTGCACCGTGGTCCCGTCGACTGCGATGCCAAGGCGGGCGAGCGCGGCCGTGGCCTCCGGGATGGCATCATCGCTGGCGGTGATCACCACGAGCGACGGCGGATCGGCTTCGTCGAGCACGGCGCGCAGGGCGTCGGCCCGGCCGGACGCCGAGGTGAGCACGAACCGCGGCGTGATGGCCAGCGGTGTGTCGCCCATGACGAGCGGCGTGAGCCGACGGGCGCGGCGCAGCTGGGCTGCGAGGAACGCCTCCGTCTCCGGCGTCTCCCTGTCGAGCGTGGCCACGCGCAGGACGTCGGTCGGCGCATCGCCGAGCAGCGTCTGCAGGGTGTCGGCCCCGTTGGCCGCGAGGAGGTCGTCGAGGCCGACGATGATGACCACCTGGAGCCGGTCGAGCCGAAGCGCCGCATCGCGGCGCAGCGTAAGCAGGTCGGTGGCGGTGCCGGTCACCACCGCCACGGGGGCGGCGGCCAGCACCCGGCGGGCGCGCACCACGCCGCTCACCGGAACCACGCGCACGGCGGGGTCGTGCAGCAGAAGGCGCGCCTGATCGGCGGCCGTCATCGCCTGTTCGACAGTGGGGGTGATCACGAGGCACACCGGCGCCGCCGGCTCGCCGCCGTCGCGGCTGCGTTCGATGCCGGGGCGGATGGCCGCGGTCATCATGCGTACGTCGGCGGGGCCATGCAGCACCACGTGCTGACTCCGCGTCGCCCCAGGCGACGTCTCTTCCCGTTCCTGCTCGCTCACACCCCACCCCATCAGTTGTCAGTCATCCCGACGGCCCAACCGTCGGCTCTTGTGGCGCCCACCTGGCGCCGGGACCCGTCGTAGCGCGTGCCAGTGGCTCGCGCTTAATTGCGGCGGTTCGGATCGGTCTGCCTCGGCAGCCGACGCCGGAACCTAGTCGATTCCGGACCGAAAACCCAATCCCGCTCCGCGCCCGGTCATGCCGCTGTCCTTCCAGCCGTCCCCGAACATCGCGCGCCTCAAGGAATCTGCGACCCTGGCCGTGGCGGCTAAAGCCCGGGCGCTCAAGGCGCAGGGTATTCCGGTCATCGACCTCGGGGCCGGGGAGCCGGATTTCGACACGCCGGCGTTCATTCGCCATGCGGCGGCGGCGGCCATCGAGGCGGGGGCCACGCGCTACACCAACACCGAAGGCGTTCTGCCACTGCGCGAGGCGATCGCGGCCGACGCCAATCGGGTCCAGGTGCAGGGGGCGCCGGTCACGCCGGCCGAGGTCGTGGTTTCGAACGGCTCGAAGCAGTCGCTGTACAACGCCTGCGTGTGCTGCTTCGGCCCCGGCGACGAGGTGCTCATTCCCACCCCGGCGTGGACGAGCTACTTCGAAATGGTGGAGCTGGCGCGCGCGGTGGGGGTGCCGGTGGTCGGCGATCCCGCCAATTCGCTCAAGGTCACGGCCGCGATGCTCGACGCCGCCGCCGCGCCGCGCACGCGGGGGCTGATGCTCAACTCCCCCAGCAATCCCACCGGGGCCGTGTATTCGCGCGAGGAGCTGGCGTCGATTCTCAGGCTCGCCGCCGACCGCAGGTGGTGGGTGATCGCCGACGAGATCTACCTGCGCATTGCCTACGAGGGGGGCGCCCTGTCGGCGCTTGAGATCGCGCCCGCGCGCGACAACCTCATCGTGATCAACGGCGTGGCCAAGGCGTACGCCATGACCGGCTGGCGCATCGGCTGGTCGATCGCGCCGGTGGCGGTGTCCAAGGCCATGACGGCTTTCCAGGGACACACGACCTCCAACGCGGCCGCAGTGTCGCAACACGCCGCGTTGGCGGCGCTGGTCGAGCGCGAGCAGGCCGACGCCGCCGTGTCGCACATGGTGCAGTCGTTCCGGCAGCGGCGCGATGCGGTGATGGCCGCGCTGTCGGCCTTCCCCTCGGTGCGCTACGTGCACCCGGCAGGGGCGTTCTACCTGTACGTGAACGTCGAGGGGTTTCGCAGCGCCGCCGATCCCGGGGCGGCGTTCGCGGCGGCGGTGCTCGACGAGTACCAGGTGGCCATCGTGCCGGGCAACGCCTTCGGCACCCCGGGATGGATCCGCGCGAGCTACGCCACCAGCGAAGCGGTCGCGGTCGAGGGCCTCACCCGCATCGCCCGCTGCCTCACCGCCTGACCCATTCCGGAGCTATGCCATGATTACCACGATCGTGCTGGTGCAGGCCGACCCGAAAAGCATCCCCGAATGCGCCACCGCGCTGGCGGGCATCACCGGCGTGGCCGAGGTTTACTCCGTGTCCGGAGCCTGGGACTTGGTGGCCATCGTGCGGGTCCCCGATCTCGAGCGCATCGCCACGGTGGTGACGCAGGAGTTCGCCAGGGTGCCGGGGATCATCCGCACGCAGACGCTCACCGCGTTCCGGGCGTACAGCCGGAACGATCTCGAGCAGGCGTGGGATATCGGCGTGGAGTAACCGCGGCCAACGGCCGACGCGGTCGAATCCGCGTCAGCCGCTCGCGCCCATGGCCCGCTAGCCCTGGCACCGCTGCCGTTCGTACCTGAACGCTTCCGTCCACACGTCGGCGCGGTAGCGCAGCGCGTAGGTCACGAGCGGAAACTTCTCCGTCTGCAACCCGAAGAACAGCTCGCTGGTGCCGTCGCCATCGGCGTCGAGGAAGCCCAGGAACCGACGGCGCGGCGGCGCGAGGTTGTTGCCCAGCGTAGTGAAGGTGTACGACGGCTTGTAGCCGTACAGCCCCTTGTCCATCACCACGATGAACTGTCGCGGACGCGGCGCCGGGTACGGCGGGATGCTGTCGGGCACCACTTCCGGATCGTCGTACGTGACGACCATGGTGGGTACCGCAGTCGCGCCGGCGGATGCCACGAACACCTGCCGCCGGTAGCGCGAGATCATCGACAGCGGGACCCCGGCCGTCGGCGCGATGAGCATCGGAATGCGCTCCAGCGCCTCCTGGATCGCCCCGTCGCGTGCACCGCCCGCGGCCGGCTTCGGCGGGCGTTCGCCGGTGGTGAGCAGCTCCACGTCATCGGGCACGGACACCAGTGCCGCCGGCAGAATGACCGTGCAGCGCGGCACCGTGTCCAGCGGGGCCCCTTCCCACATGCCGCGCGTCGACGTGACGGGCGACAGGGCTTCGGTGGCCCGGTAGGGGGCGAGACTGGCGCCGCTCTGCAGGAAGGCGAGGTCGAAGGCCCGCCACCCGCGGTTGCCCAGCGTGAGGGGACGCAGCCCGCGCACACCGATGGTGGCGATCGGCACCGCGCGCGGGCCGCCCGGGCTGCCGCGCACGACGCGATACAGCACCGAGGGCTTGTTGGCGAGCAGCGCACTGTCGCTGGGCCACGCCGGATCGCCGGGCCCGGTTTCGAGCGTACCCTTGAGGGTGGTCTGCACCCGGTCGCAGGCGCTGATTGAGGCGGTCAGGGCGGCCAGACAGGCCGCCGAGGCCAGCCAGCGACGTGGGCGGCGGTCCGCATTGAAGAAAAACGGGCGAATGGTCATCACCCTCGCAGTTTCGTCCGCTCGGCCCCGGAAGTCCATCCGTCCCTGCTCGCGCCCCCTGTTGCCGGTGGGGCGCCCACGCTAGCCTCCCCCGCGTGACTGCCGCCGCGACCGCCGCTTCGCCGCCTGCCTCCGCTCCGGCCCCGTTGCGCGCCGCCCTGCAGGCGCTCCGCCCATTCCTCGGCGAGAGCCTGACGGCGGGCGAGGATGCCCCGCCGCTCGAGCGGTTCGCCCTGCGCGCCGAGCTGCCCACCGTGGCCGGCTGCGTCCCCATCGAGCACGGCCCCCCACGACCGGTGACCGTGGTGACGGAGCCGCTGGTGGCCGGTTTCCTCGACGGCATCCAGCGCAGCCGGCTCCTGGGGCATGTTGACGGCACGCCCATCGTGATGGCCACCGTGGCCGCCGCCGTCCGGGTGCGGCAGCCCCGGCAGTTGCAGACGTGGGCGCAGCCGCTGGTCGAACGCCGCGTGCACCTATCGCGCGCGCATGCAGGCGAAGGGGCGTGGGCCGCGCTCGAAGCCGCGGGTGTGCCGCTGGCCGACCTCCTGGCCAACGCGTCGGCCCTCGCCGACGACGCGCCGTTCCACCCGCATCTGCTGCGCGCGCGGGCGCTCGACCAGGTGGCACTCGACCGCGAACGGCTCGAGCGCCAGCTCGCTGCGCAGTGGTGTGCGCAGGAAACGCGGTGGCTCTGGATCGACGGTGGTATCGCCGGCAACCTCGCCGTGCATGCCGCCGCGGCCGCCTTCGGCGTCGTGAAGTCGCACACCACGCTCTACGGCGATGCCGCCGCCGTGCGCGCCGTGCTCGCGCTGCGCGCCGGCGAACGCTCGCCGGCCTTTCTCGTGGGGCATCGCCCCCGCCGCGGCGTCGCGAGCTGGTATCTGCGCCTGCGCGACGCCGCCCACGGCGATCCGCTCTTCGGCCTCGTCCGGGTCGAAGTGGCGCCGCCGGAGGCGCTGCTCGCTCCCGACCGCGCCAGCGGCGACGTAAGTGACGCCTTCTCGCAGCAGGCAGACCGGCTGTCGTCGGGCATCCTGCTCGAACGCGCCCCGCTGTCCCTCCCCGATGCGCGCTGGGATACTCTCACGTATGGCATCCACGCCTGTGAACGCTACCTCCAGGCCGTCATCGGCCCCTGACCGGATCGCCGCATGACACCGGGCTTTCCGACCACGCCGCTCGGGCGTGTCGTCGCCACCGAGCGGCGGCCGAACACGCCGCACGAATTCCACTTCTGGACGGCCGTCGACTCGCCGGTCGGCATCGGGACCATCGTGCGCGTCGATGGCCCGGCGCCCGTCGGGGCCGTGATTCCCCGCATCTACGGCGTGGTAGTCGAAGGGGTCAGCTATTCGGACCTGCAGTCGCCGTTGCACGACGTGCTCGGACACGACGGGCGGCCCGATGGCACCCTCGCCGTGCCCACCGACCGCACCGAAATCCGGCTCTACACGGCGCAGGTGCTGCGTCATGTCCCCGAGGAGCCGCTGCAGCCCGTGCCCCTCGGCGTCGTGCATCTCGCCGACGATGCCGACGTGGCCGTGGCGCTGCGCATGGACGGCTACCTCGGTGGCGCGCACCCCACGGGTATTCCGGTGGGCGTCTATCGCGCTGGCGGCATGCAGGCGCCGATCTACCTCGATGCCGACTTCCTCGTCGGACCGGAGGCCGCGCACCTCAACATCGCCGGCGTCTCCGGGCTCGCCACCAAGACGAGCGCCATCGAGTGGCTGCTGCAGTCGATCTTCACGCACTTTCCGGCGCATCGCGGCCGCGTGGCTGCGGTGTGCTTCAATGTGAAAGGTCCGGACCTCTGCTTCCTCGACCAGCCCGGCCGTCTCGAGGAGAGTGACCGCGCACTCTACGACCTGCTGCAGGTGCCCACCACGCCGTTCGCGAATGTGCAGTACTTCGCGCCCTACACCGCGCGCGGGCATGCCCTCAACACGCTGCGCTCGCACCCCGACCTGGCCCAGGGCGTCACCCCCCTCACCTGGGGGCTGAGCGAGGTGCTGCAGTACGCGGAGGTGCTGCTCAACAAGGACGACATCGATGCCAAGGCCGACGCGCTCATCGACTTCATCCGCGAGCGCGTGGTCGGGCGCGACTTCGAGGAGCAGGGGTTCAGCCGGAAGCACCGCGTCCAGTCGTTCGCCGATCTCGATGCCTGGTTCCGCGACGTGCTGCGCAAGCTCGAGGACGGGGACGGCGACACCTGGCGCACGCACCACGCGGCCACCATCCGCAAGGTGCGCAACCGCCTCTCAAACCTCTCCACCCGCTGTGCCGGCCTCGTGACCGACGACGGTCTGGCCTCGGACCTGCCCTTCGGGAGCTTCGAGGACCGCGCGGTGTACGTGGTGGATGTCGCCAATCTGGAGGAGGCGGCCCAGGACCTGGTGTTCGCGCGCGTGGTGTCCCGTCTGCGCGAGCATCTCGAGCGACGCGACCTCGGCGTCGACCACGTCATCGTCTTCGTCGATGAACTCAACAAGTACGCCCCCCATGACGGCCCCGACACGTACGTGCGCAAGATGCTGCTCGACATCGCCGAACGCGGGCGCTATCTCGGGCTCGTGCTCTTCGGCGCCGAGCAGTTCCGGTCGCAGGTGCACCGCCGGGTGGTGGGGAATGCGGGCACGAGCCTCTTCGGCCGCATGGACGCCGATGAATTGGCGATGCCCGGCTATCAGGTGCTGAGTCCCGCCGTGAAGGCCCGGCTGGCCACGCTCGACAAGGGGCAGCTCATGGTGCGGCACCCGCACTTCACGCAGCCCGTCTTCGTGCGCTTTCCGCGCCCGGCGGTGATGTCCGGGCGGGAAGGGGTCGAACGCTTTCCGCAGGCAGCCGAACCGACGCTGGCACAGGCGGTCACGCGGGATCTTCGCCGCCTCGACGATGGTATTGCCCTGGGCTGGGTGCAGGAGACCATCATGCTCTATGACGAACCGGTCGTGATCGCCGCGCGCAACGCCGTGCTCCGCGCCCGTCCCGACGACGTGGGGCGCGCCTTTGTGCGCGAACTGCAGCGGCGGGCGCTGCCGGCGGCGCGCGAGGCCGAGACGATCGCGCCGCGCGTCCGTCCGTTGCGCGCCTTCGCTCCCGACGAGTACGGCGGCTGATGCGCCGCGCGACGCGGTGGGGCCTGCTGCTGTGCAGCGGGATGCTCGCGCCCGCTGGGGCCGACGCGCAGCGTGCCCCGGCGCGTGCGGCGGCGCCCGAGGGCATCCACCTGACCGTGCGCCCCCGCGTGGGCGACACGTTGTGGCTGCAGGTGGAGCAGAGCGTCGAGATGCGCGGCCGCCGCGTGAGCGGAACCGGCGGCGCGGCTGGCCGGCGTGGCTCGGCCCCGGAACCCGTGTACGGACCGCGGGCCGACCTCGCCAACAGCCGCATGACTCGGCTGCAGCTCTTCGCGCATTCGCTGGTCGAGGCCAGTGATCTGTCGGTGACGACGCTGCTGGCCATCACCGACTCCATCACCATGTGGGCCGGCGCCCCCGGGGATGTGCCAGACCCGCAGGCCATGGCCGTGCCCGACGATGCCCGGCAGGTCCGGGTGCGGGTCACTCCCGACGGCGCCATGCGGCTCAGTGATCCGCCGCCGGGCGCGATGGCCCTCGGTACGACCCTGTCCTCCGTCCCGGGGCTGCTCCCCATCGGCCCCGTGAGCGTGGGGAGCGTCTGGACCCGCGAAATGGCGCTGCCGTCGCTCCCGCTGAGCGGGTTCCGCGCCGATGGCGTGGTGCAGGCGCGCCTCCGCCTCGACTCGCTCACCCGCGGCGGGCGGGATGCGTGGATTTCGATTTCCGGGATGCTGCGGCGCGACGGCGCCGCCCGGGAACTGCCCGCCGGCACCCGGATCGTGACCGCCGGCACCATCCGCGGCACCATGCACGTTGACCGCGAGCGGGCGTGGATCGTTGATGCCCGCACCGTGCTCGATGTGCAATCGGAAGTGGCGCCCGGCCCCGCCGGGTCCGGAACGCCGATGCGGCTCGACCTGCGCATCGTGCAGGACGTGCGCGTGCGCTGACGGGGCTCTCCCACCGGTTACTTTGGGGGATGCGCCTGGTTCACCTCGCCGACCTGCATCTCGGATTCCGCCAGTACCAGCGGCTGACGCCCGCCGGTATCAACCAGCGGGAAGCCGATGTGGCGGCCACCATCCAGCGCGCCATCGAACAGATCATCGAACGGGCGCCCGATCTCATCGTCATCGGTGGCGACGTCTTTCACACCGTCCGCCCGTCCAACCCGGCCATCCTGCACGCCTACCGCGCGTTTCTGCGTCTGCGTACGGAGCTGCCCGACACACCCATCGTGATGGTCGCCGGCAATCACGACGCGCCGCGCACCGCCGAGACGGGGTGCATTCTGCGCCTGTTCCGGGAGATCGGCGTTCACGTGGCCGATGCGAAGGCCGAGCTGTTCACCTTCGCTGCGCACTCGCTGGTCGTGCTGGCGGTGCCCGACGTGCCCGGCATCGACCGGCCTCCGCTCATGCCACCGGACGGATTCGCGCATCGCGTGCTGCTGCTGCACGGAGAGATCGCCGGGCTGCTGCCGGTGCACGCGGCGTCAGCCGACCGGGCCGCCATCGAGATCCAGCCGGAGGAGTTGCACAGCGACCGGTGGAGCTATGTCGCACTCGGTCATTATCACGTGTACCGGCAGGTGGCGCCGGGGGCGTACTACAGCGGGTCGCTCGACTACACGAGCAGCAATCCGTGGGGCGAACTGCGCGAGGAGCGTGAGCGGGGCGTGCCCGGCAAGGGGTTCGTGGAGCACGACCTCGTCACCGGCGCCCATCGCTTTCACCCCGTAGCCCCGTCCCGGCCGCTGCTCGACCTCGAGCCGATCGATGCGAGCGGCATGAGCGCCGCCGATCTCGATGGCGCCATCCGGGCGCGCGTCGAGGCCGCGCCCGGCGGCATCGATGAGCGGGTCGTGCGGGTGACCGTGCGCAACGTGGCGCGCCACATCGTGCGTGAACTCGATCACACGGCGCTGCGCGAGTACCGCAAGCGAGCCATGCATTTCCACCTCGACACCCGACGCCCCGAACCGCTCGCGCGGCAGGCGGGCGGCGGTGGCGGTGGGGCACGCCGGGCCACGCTGCCGGAGATCGTCGGCGAACGGTTGCGGGAGCGCCCACTGCCCGCCGGTGTCGATCGCGCGCAATTGGTGGCGCTCGGTCTGCGCTATCTGCAGCAGGCCGAAGACGCGGCGGTGGCCGCCCTGCCCGTGATCGAGGGCTGACGTGCGCCTCCTTTTGCTCCGCCTGCAGAACTTCCGGCAGCACGCCGACACGCGGCTCACCTTCGACCGCGGGCTCACCGGCATCATCGGCCCCAACGGGTCCGGCAAGTCAACGCTGCTGGAGGCGATCGCCTGGGCGCTCTACGGCAATCCGGCCGCGCGCGGGACGCGTGACTCCATTCGTTTCTCGCGCGCCGCCACGCGAGCCCCGGTGCGTGTCGAGCTCACCTTCGAGTTGGCGGGTCATCGGTATCGCGTCCTGCGCAGCCTCAACAACGCCGAGTGCTGGCTCGATGGCGGCGAGACTCCCATCGCCAACACGCTCACCGGGGTGACGGAGCTGCTGCAGCGTCGGCTCGGCATGACGCGTGCCGAGTTCTTCCACACGTACTTCACGGGGCAGAAGGAGCTCGACGTGATGGCGGCGCTCGGTCCGGCCGAGCGCGCCCGGTTCCTGTCACGCGTGCTCGGCTACGATCGCATCAGCGGTGCCCAGGAGATCGCGCGCGAGCGCCGCCGCGCGCTGCAGGCCGAGATCAATGGCTTGCGGCAGGGGATGGCCGACCCCGATGCCATCTGGCGCGCCGTCTCCGAGGCGGAGGCGCGGGTGGCCGTGGCCCGCACGCGCGCGGCCGAGACGGAACGGGGGCGCGCATTGGCCGCCGAACAGCTCGAAGCGCTGACGCCGCGCTGGGAGGATGCCCAGGCACAACGTGAACGCGCGCAGCAGCTCCTGGCGGAGTTCCGTGTCGCCGAAAGCGAGGCGCTCAGCCTCGCGCGCGATCTCGAGCGGCTCGAGCGCGAGCTGGAGGCGATGGAGCAGGCCGGACAGGAGTTGGCCCCGCTGCAGGCCGACGTGCGCGCGCTGCTTTCGGTGCGCGAGGCGCTGGCCGCCCAGGACGCGCTCGCGGCCGCCGACGCGCGGCGGCAGGCGCTGCTGGAGCGGGTGCGCGGCATCGCCGAAGAGCAGGGCAAGCTGGCCGAACGCGCGAGCAAGCTGGAGTCGGCGCCGGCCCTCGACCGGGAGACCACGCAGCAACTGGCCACGCTGCGGCAGACACTCACCGAGGTCGAGCGCACCCTCGACCAGGAGCGTACCGACTGGGCCCGCGACCGCCAGGAAGCCGAGACGCGGCTCGATGCGCTGCGCGGGCAGTACGCCGAACTCGTCGAGCAGCAGGAGCGACTGGAAGGGCTCGGCGAGGACAGTCCGTGTCCCACCTGCGCTCGGCCGCTGGGCGCGAGCTACCGGGGCGTGCTCGACCTGCTCAACGAACAGGTGGAGACCGTGCGCGTCGACGGCAACTACTACCGCCAGCGCGTCGAGCAACTGACGCCGCCACCGGCCAGCCTCGACACGCACGAGCAGCATCGTCGGCACCTGCAGCAGGAGCTAGCCGCCGCCGAACGGCGGCACATGCGCATTCAGTATGCGCTACAGGAGTCCGTCGAACTGGTGGAGCGGCGGGCGAAGGTGGAGACGGAGCTGGCCGAGGCAACGGCGCAACTTGCAGCGCTGCCCGACGGCTACGATGCCGCACGTCATGTGGCACTACGCGCCGACGCTGCGCGCCTGCAGGCGCTGGAGACGCGAGCGGCGCGCGTGGGAGCGCTCGTGGAGCGCGAGATCGCCACCCGCACCGAGCGCACCCGTGTGCTGGCGGCACGTGAGCTGGCGCGGACCCGCATGCTCGAACTGGAGGCACAGCGGGCCGCCATCGGCATCGACGAGCCGGCGTACGTCGCGGTGCGCGATGCGTATGCCGTGGCCAGCGCCGAGGCGCGCCGTGCCGAACTGGATGCGCTGGCTGCCGCCGGTGAAGCCGAACGGGCGCGCGCCGCGCTCGAGTCGGCGGAGCAGGGACGGCGCGAGCTGGCGCGATTGCAGGATGTGCTCGAGAAGCTCGACGCCGACAAGCGGCTGCACGACGAACTCGATCGTGCGCTCACCGACATCCGGACCGATCTCAACTTCCAGCTGCGTCCGGAGCTGTCCGAGGTGGCCAGTGGCTTCCTCCACGATCTCACCGACGGCCGCTACACCTCGCTCGAGTTCGACGAGGACTACCGGCTGGTGGTGATGGAGGACGGTCTGCCGAAGCCGGTCATCTCCGGCGGCGAGGAAGACCTTTGCAACCTGGTGCTGCGCCTCGCGATCTCGCAGATGATCGCCGAGCGGGCGGGCCAGGCCTTCTCGCTGCTGATTCTCGACGAGGTGTTCGGTTCGCTCGACGACACGCGGCGGGCGAATGTGGTGGAGCTGCTGCGTCGACTCAACGACCGTTTCGAGCAGGTCATCGTGATCACCCATATCGAGCAGGTTCGCGAAGGCCTCGACCGGCTGCTGCTGGTGCGCTACGACGAAGCCGCCGGCTGCAGTCTCGTCACGGCGGGCGCGGCGCTCGCCGCCGCCGACGACGATGACGGGCCCGCCGAGGCGGCCCCGGCGTTCGCCGCCGGTACGGGGCCGGACGACCCCCATGTCCTCACGGAGGCGTGAGCAGCGCATGACCATCACCACGCGGCTGTATCGCAGTGCCCGCCCGATCGACGGGCCGTTCGTGGCCACGCTCGACGACATCCCGCAGCTCAACGAGGTCTTCACCGAAGCGTTCACCGAACGCTACCGGAAGGACGGCATGACCGGCGTGCGGGTGCCGCCGCTCAACCCGGCGGTGTGGCGGTACGCCATCGAGGACGCCGCCGACGGCGCGCTCTGCTGGCGCGATGAGCAGGGGCGGATCGTGGCCTTCAACATGGCGCATCATTCGGGCACCGAAGGATGGATGGGCCCCCTGTGCGTGCGCCCCGATCAGCAGGGCGCCGGACTCGGCAAGATCATCGTGCAGAGCGGCATGCGCTGGTTGCGGCAGCAGGCGGTCAAGGTCATCGGACTCGAGACCATGCCGCGCACCATGGACAACATCGGCTTCTACTCGAACCTCGGTTTCATCCCCGGGCACCTTACCGTTACGGTGACGCTCGACGCGATGCTGGGCGAACGGCCGCCGACGCTGCTGTCCAAGCTGTCGTCACAGGAAAAGGAGTCGGCGCTCGCCGCCTGTCTCGCGCTCACGGCGCGGGTGATGCCGGGCTACGACTTCACGCGCGAACTCGAGCTGACCGATCGGCTGGCGTTGGGGGACACCGTGCTGCTCGGGTCGCCGCAGGCGCCCACGGGTTTCGCGCTCTGCCATACGGTGCCGCTGGTGGAGGGGCGCACGCGTGAAGAGCTGCGGGTGCTGAAGCTGGTGCTGGCCCACCGGGCCGAGCTGCCGCAGCTGGTCGGCGGGCTCACCGACCTCGCCCGTCGCTCGGGGACTCGGCGGCTGGCCATTCGCCTGCAGGGAGACTACCCCGATGCCTATCGCACGCTGATCGCCCTCGGCGCGCGCGTGCGGTGGACCGACCTGCGCATGAGTGCCTATGGCTGGACGGAGCTCCCGCCCGCCGAAGGGATGGTGCTGTCGAACTGGGAGATCTGACCGCGGTTACGGCTGACGGTCGGGTCCGGATGGCGTACTGCGGGCGACGATGCGCCAGATGATGAGAAAGACACCGGCTGTGAGCAGCAGGTGCACCCACCCTGGAGCTTCGGTGGTGAGGGTCAGGCCGCCCCAGACGAGCAGCATCGCGACGCCGGCAATGAGGGAGAGATCCATGCCGTAATCTACACGGGACGGCGCCTTGCGCCTGCCGTGACGGCTCCGTAGTCTACGCGTCAGATGCATGACGAGTGTGCGGGGCGGAGAGACTTTACTTCTTGAGCCGATAAGTCCTGAGAGAGGGCTCGACAAACGGTGTGAACGTCATGCCCCAGTGCGGGGAAGACGGAAGCGCGGTGAGGGTCTCAATCCTTTCCTTTGGGCTTCAAGATCACCTCTTCGTACCCGTGTTGACGCGTAAGCCCCGCCTCTTTGGCGGGGCTTTCGTGTTTCCGGGCAGTCGGGTACGCCACCGGCCGACCATCCCGAGGGAACTGGTCCCCGATGCCCGGGATTTAATGAGCATGCCAATTGTCACCGTGACGCGCCGTCTGCGCTTCAACGCTGCCCATCGCGTCCACAATCCCACGCTCTCAGACGCCGAGAACACCCGGCTGTTCGGCAAGTGCAACAACCCCAACTGGCACGGCCACAACTATGCGTTGGAGGTGTCCGTTCGGGGCCCCATCGACGAGCGGACGGGATACGTGATCGACCTGGGGCAGCTTCGGGACGTCGTCGAGCGCGAGGTCATCGAGCAGACCGACCATCGCAATTTCAACATCGACGTGCCGTACATGCAGGGCATCAATCCCACCACCGAAAACGTGGTCGTGGCGATGTGGCAGGTGCTCGCGCCGGCGATTGCGCCCGCGCAGCTCATCCGCCTGCGGCTCTGGGAAACCGAAAACAACTATGTCGACTACGAAGGGGAATAAGGCCGTGATCCGTCCCAGTAGCGTCGATTCGTCGGGCCGTCCGGCCATCGACGTCGTGGACCCCGATGACTTCGCGGCCAGCGGCGACCTCGCCGAGCTCGAGACGATCGTCCACCGGCAGCTCGAGCTGATCGGCGAGGATCCCTCGCGCGATGGCCTGCTCAAGACGCCGAGCCGTGTGGCCAAGGCCATGATGTGGCTCACCCGCGGCTACAACCAGACGGCCGCCGAAGTCATCGGTGATGCGCTCTTCGAGGAGAATCACGAGAACATGGTGATGGTCCGCGACATCGAGATGTACTCGATGTGCGAGCATCACATGTTGCCGTTCTTCGGCAAGGTGCACATCGCCTACATCCCCAACGGCAAGATCGTCGGCCTGTCCAAGCTGCCGCGCGTGGTCGAAGTGTTCGCCCGCCGTCTGCAGGTGCAGGAACGTCTGGGGGAACAGATCGCCGATGCGCTCGAGGAGGTGCTGCGTCCCAAGGGTGTGGGCGTGGTCATCGAGGCGGTGCACCTCTGCATGATGATGCGCGGCGTCGAGAAGCAGAGTTCGCGCACCATCACCTCGTCGATGCGCGGGCTGTTCCGCGACGACGCCAAGACGCGCAGCGAGTTCCTGCGGCTCGCGCACGCGCCGACCTCGTACTGAGTGCCGATGGCCACACCGATGCCGCCGACAGGACGCACCGCCGTCGTCACGGGGGCGTCCCGCGGCATCGGGCAGGCCGTGGCTCGCGCGCTCGTTTCGGCGGGCGCGCACGTCTGCCTGGTGGCGCGGTCGCAGCCCCAGCTCGAGCAGCTGGCGGCGGAGCTTGGCCCGCTCGCGAGCGTGTATCCGTGTGACCTCACCGACGCGGATGCGGTGGCCCGCATGACGGCGGCGGTGCTCGCCGCGGCCGGTGGCTCCGTCGACGTGCTGGTGAACAACGCCGGCACGTTTCCGCTCGCCCCCATCGTGGACACGGCCCCGGCGCTGTTCGAACAGACGCTGGCCGCCAATCTCGCGGCGCCGTTTCGCGTACTGCACGCCCTGCTGCCCGCCATGAAGGCCCGGGCGGCGGGACATGTCGTCACCATCGGGTCGGTGGCCGACCGACGGATATTCGGCGGCAACGGCGCGTACTCCGCCAGCAAGTTCGGCGCGCGCGCCCTGCACGAGGTGCTGCGCGAGGAGCTGGCGGGCAGCGGCGTGCGCGCCACGCTCGTGTCGCCCGCCGCCACCGACACGCCCATCTGGGATCCCATCGATCCCGACCACACCCCCGGCTTCCCGCCCCGCGCCAGCATGCTGCGCCCCGACGATGTCGCCGACGCCGTGCTCTGGGCAATCACGCGGCCGGCGCACGTGAACGTGGACGAACTGCGGCTCAGCCGGAGCTGACTGCGGCCTGCCGCGCGTCGCTAGCTTGACCGCATGCTGCGCGACCTGCTCGACGCTCTTCGCTGCCCGCACGACCACGAGGAATCGTGGCTCGTGGCCATGGTACATCACGCCGATGGCCCCCGGCTGCGCGAGGCCGACCTCGCCTGTCCCGTGTGCGGCGCGGAGTTTCCGGTGCGCGGCGGCGTGGCGTCGTTCGCCGTCATGGATCGCCCGACGCTTCACACACACGAGCCCGGCGCGACGCCCTCCGACGACGTCGAGGTGCTGCGCCTCGCCGCCCAGCTTGGTGTGACCGGCGGCATGCTGCCGATACTGCTCGCCGGTCGCTGCGTGACGGCCGGCGCGGCCCTCGCCGCGTATGTGGACGTGCCGCAGATCTGGGTGAATGGCGCCCCGGAAGCCGCCGAACGGCCGCCGCTGCTGTCGCGTGTCGAAGTGGGCGAGCGGCTCCCGCTGGGGGTGAGCACCCTCACTGCCGCGGCCGTCGATGCGGCGCATGCCACACCGGCGCTGCTCGCCGGTCTCGTGCGCGCCGTGCGTCAGGGTGGACGGATCGTGGCCCCGGCCGGAACCGAGTACCCGGCCGGGGTGCGTGAACTCGCCCGCGACGACCGCGAGTGGGTGGCCGAGGTCACCGCGTCCGCCAGCGGCCTCGTGGAACTGCGCCGACGCGCCCCCGATCAGGTGGGCTGACGCGCCGGATCAGTCGGTGCCGGCGTACAATCCGTCGATGAGCGCCCGGTAGCTCTGGTCGATCACGCGGCGCTTCACCTTGAGCGTCGGCGTCATCTCGCCGCGCTCCACCGTGAAGTCATGCTCGAGCAGGGCGACCTTCTTGGGCATCTCGTAGCTCGCGAGGCCCGTGAGTTGCCCCTTCACTTCCTTCTCCATCTTGGCGTTGATCGTGGGCATCGCCATCAGTTCGGCGCGCGATGTCCAGACGATGCTCTGCCCGGCGGCCCACTTCTCGAGCTGGTCCCAGTTGGGCACTATGAGCACCACGGGGAACTTTCGCTTGTCGCCGATCATCACCGCCTGCGAGACGTACTTGTTCGTCTTGATCAGGTTCTCGATGGGCTGCGGTGCGATGTTCTTGCCGCCCGCCGTCACGATGATGTCCTTCTTGCGGTCGGTGATGCGCAGGAAGCCATCCTCCAGCACGCCGATGTCGCCGGTGAAGAACCAGCCATCGGCGTTGATCGCCTCCTGCGTGGCGGCCTCGTTGTTGTAGTAGCCGCGCATGACGTGCGGGCCACGCGTGAGGATCTCGCCGTCGGAGGCGATGCGCACCTCCACGCCGGCGATGGGCTTGCCCACCGAGCCGAGCCGATAGGCGTCGAGCGTATTGGTCGAGATCACCGGCGACGTTTCGGTGAGGCCGTACCCCTCGAGGATGATGAGGCCCGCCGAGTAGAAGAACTTCGCGATCTCCGGCGACAGCGGGGCGCCTCCCGAGATAAAGAAGCGGAGGTTGCCGCCCACGCGTTCGCGCAGCTTCGAGAACACCAGCTTGTCGGCGAGGCCGTACTGGAAGCCGAGCAGTCCGCCGGGCTCGCGCCCCGCCAGCTTCTCGTCCGTCCACCGCTCGCCCACGCCCTTCGCCCAGAAGAAGATCGTGGACTTGAGGCCGCCGCTCGTCACGGCGTTCTCGAGCACGCGGGCGTAGATCTTCTCGTAGAGCCGCGGCACCGACATCATCAGCGACGGCTTCACCTCGCTCATGTTCACCGGCACCGTGTCGATGGACTCGGCGTAGGCGATCCGCACGCCGTTGGCGAACAGGAAGTAGTCCCCCATGCGCTCGAAGATGTGACTGAGCGGTAGGAAGCTCAGGGCCAGGTCGGCAGTGCTCACCTGCACCGACTGGCGGGTGGCCTGCACGTTGGAGTACAGGTTGTCCTGGGTGAGCATCACGCCCTTGGGATTGCCCGTCGTGCCTGACGTGTAGATCAGCGTCACGAGCTGGTCGGGCGCCGCCGACAGCGCCCGCTGCCGGAACTCCGTCGCCCGTTCGGCGCTGTCCTCGGCGGCACCCATCGCTTCCAGCTCGGCCAGCGTCAGGTCGCAACCGTCGGCCTTGGTGGCGGCGAACCCGATGATCCACTGCAGGTTCGGCGCCTGCGCGCGGATGGACGCCACCTTGCGCGCCTGTTCGGCGGTGGACACGAAGATCGCCCGCGCTCCCGAGTCATTCAGGATGTACGGAATCTGCTCGGCGGGGAGCGTCGGGTAGATCGGCACATCGGTGACGGTGCTGCAGAGGCAGGCGTAGTCGGCAATGAGCCACTCGGGGCGATTCTCCGAGAGCAGCGCCACCCGGTCCTGGGCCACGATGCCGAGCGCGCCGAGCCCCAGCGCGGTGTGCCGCACCCGCTCGAGAATGGTGCGATGACTGGTCGGTTCCCACACACCGTTCACCTTGTACATCAGCGCGTCGGCGCGATCGAAGCGCTCGATGGCGTCGAAGAACAGCGCGTTGACGGTGCCTGGTGCCGGACGCGGCCCGCCAGCGGCGTGCGTTGTGGGAGACGGAAGGCCGGCGAGGGTGTTCTGCAGGGAGGGAACGGCCGTGGCCGCAAGCGAGGTCATCGCCATCTCCAAGAAGGAGGGAGCGTCGGCCGAGGGAGGCGCCGGAGCGACGCTCGGACCCTGCGACCGGGGGGGAACGTGGAAATTGGCGTCGTGGGCCGACAGACGGGAGGCCCGCCGCCGCGAAAGCCCGCGTCGTTACGGTCCCGCCGCGCCGCGGCGAACCACGAGCCGGACCACCTGGGACGCGCCTGGGACAAGCCGTCCGCGATACGAGGCCGAGAGCTGCACTTCGACCGTGTCCACGGCCGTGGTCGGGAAGCTGGCCGCCCGTACCCGCACCCGGCGGCCGGCGGTCCCGCTGTTGTCGGTGGTGTCGATGGTGCTGGCGCGCCCCTGGTCATCCACCAGGAACACCGCCGCGCTGGTGTCGTTGGCGGCATTGAGCGGCCGGCGCAGCCCGAAGCGGACCACCCAGCCGTTCACCGGCACCGGCGCGGTCCCGGCCAGGTTGCGCAAGGTCGCCTGCACCGCCTGGCTGGAGTTGGCCTGGGCGCCGCTCCGACCCGTATCGGGCAGGGTCACGCTCAGCGGCGGCGGCGAGGCGCCCGCCTCGAGCGTGTCCGGTCGCGCCGTCACGATCAGATTGCGGATGACCTGCAGTACCGGGCCCACCCGCGCGGCGATACGCGCGTCGCCCGTGATCGCGCGACGGGCCACCACGACGCCGGTGAGCGAATCGACGAATACAGCCCCCGTGTCGCGGTTGAAATCGGCGTAGAGGTAGCGCACCGGCGCGTCTTCTATGGGATCACCCGCCGTGTTGCGCACGATGGCGCGGACCGGCGCCACCACGCCGTCGATGGAACGCAACGTGTCGCCGACCACGATGGACGGCGACGGGAATGGCACCATTTCGATCGCCGCCGGCTGCTCGGGCGCGGTCCCGATTTCGGCACAGGCGAGCACCGCCCCGGCCACCGACACCGCGACCAGCAGGCGGCGCCAGCGGCGCCGCCCCACCGCGCGGGGGGTCACCGGGCCCTCACGTCCACATGGCGCCACGTGCTCATGCGAACCGTTCGGCGAGCAACGTGGCGAGGTTCACGTACGCCTGGCTCGCGGGGTCGGCCGGTGCGCGCAGCACCACCGGCTGTCCCGCGGCGAACGCGTCGGCGGTGGCAGGGGTCCGCGGCACCGGCGTGTCGAACACGAGATGCTGCGGCAGGTGCTCGCGCACGTAGCGCACGACGCGCTCGGCGGCGGGATTGCCTTCGTCGAACATCGTCAGCAGGATGCCCTCGAGCGTGAGCTCCTCGTTCACCGCGATGACGTCCTGAATGGCGCGCAGGATCTGCGGCGTGGTCTGCAGCGCCAGCGGCTCGCACTGCAGCGGCACCACCACATGCTGGCTGGACGAGAGGACACGGCGCGTGATCGCCCCGAGCCCCGGCGGCGTATCGACCACCACCACGTGGCACCGTTCGCGGGCCATCGCCAGCAGGTCGGTGAGCACGGTGGTATCGCCGACCGCACGCTGGAACTCGGTGTGGTCGGAGGCATCGCTCACCGAGCCGGCGAGGATGACGCGCAGCCAGGGCAGCGCCGTGGGCAGGATGACTTCACGCAGGGCCCGTTCGCCGCGCAGGTAGTCGTCGAACCCCACGGTGGGGTGTCCGCGACGCAGCCCCACACCGTAGCGCACGGCGCCCTGCGGGTCGGCGTCGATGAGCAGCGTCTTGAGGCCGCGCCGGGCGAAGGCGGTGGCCAGATTGACGGCGGTCGTGGTCTTGCCCACGCCGCCCTTCTGGCTGACGATTGAAAGAATGCGCCCCACGTCAGCGCTCGCCGTCGTCGGCAGACCCGTCCGGCGCGTCTGTCTCTGGCGCATACTCGCCGGACGAGACGCCGCTCAGCTCCTCGAGCACACGCGTGGCGTGGGCCCGGAACCTGGTCGATGCTGGATCGTCGGCGCGCGTGATTCGCAGAAAGGCCTCGAGGTGCATGCCGGTGTGCGCGGTGTCGCCGCGCTTGAGCAGCAGAAAGGCGAGGCCGTAGTGCGCCCCGGCGAGGTCGGGATCGAGCTGGAGCGCGCGCCGGTAGGTCCGGATCGCTTCTTCCGGCTGGCCGGTCTTGGAGAACGCGATGGCGATGTTCTGCAGCACACCGGTGTCGTCCGGCCGTTCGCGCAGCGCGAGCCGATACGACGTCAACGCGTTCGCGTAATCGCCGCGTGCCTCGAGGTCGAGCGCTTCCGCGAGAAAATCCGGTTGGCGTGCATCGCGTTCAGACGAGCCGCCCACGAGGCGGCGCCACCAAGTCATGCGCTCGCAGGGTGTCGTGAGGGAAATGAACAGAGCCGCAGGGCCATATCGAGCTGTGCTAACCTATCGGTGCGTCACGTCCCGAACAAGTTCGTCAGTGAGGTCGCAGGCCGGCGCCGCCGGTGTTGCCAGCGCTCCCCACATGGGGCTACACTCTCGGGGTCCCCACCGGAGCCGTCGATGCCCGCACCGCAGCCCTATGCCCCCGATCCCACAAAGGGGGTGCTCATCGTCGATTGGCCGCTCTTCGGCGAACTCTCACGCGCACTCGCGCTCCGCGTGGCCCGTGAATGGCACCCCGATCTCGTGATGGGCATTGCCACGGCGGGCGTGGTCCCAGGCGCGGCGGTGGCTGCCATTCTCGACCTGCCGTTTCACTCCATCCTGATCTCGCGCCGGTACCAGGCCGAGCAGGTGCGGGAAACCCCGGCGGTCTTCGGTGCCGTGCCCGCCGATGTGCGCGGGAAGCGGGTGCTCGTCGTCGACGAGACCTGTGACTCGGGACACACGATGCGCCTCGCAGTGGGCGCCATCGTCAATGCGGGGGCGCAGGAAGTGCGCACGGCCGTGAGCTTCCGCACCGGCAGCTACGCGCCCGACTACCATGCGCTCGCCACGCAGGCCATGATCGTGCTGCCGTGGGACCGCGAGGTTCTCGTGGACGGCGACCTGAAGCCGAACCCCAAGTACGCGGGGCTGCTCCCCGAACCGCTGGCCTGACGGGTCAGGCGCTGACGGCGGCCCGGTCGTACGGCACGCCGCGCTCCATGCGCTCCCAGACGTAGCCCAGCACGTCCACGGAGCCCAACAGAAACCGGCAGGAGCCGGGCGTGGCGTGCGGGGCGTCCACTTGCAGCACCGCGATCGGCGCATTCGCCAGGCGGCCGAAGAATCCGGCGAACAGTCCGGTGGACACCAGGCTGCCGCCCGCCGTGTCGCCCGGCTCGCCCCAGTCGGACGCGTCGAGGGCCACCACCGCCTCACTGAGGTCGTGGAGCTCCACGCGCCCCCACCCTGTGGTCTGAAAGAACGCCTGCAGCAGCCACGGAAACCGGGCATCCGCCAGCTCGGCCGGCGCCGCCTCACCTTGCTCGGCCAGCCAGACGGCGAAGTGGTTGTAGAGCGCCTGCCCGGCGGCGTAGCCGGCGTCGCGCACGGCGTCCACCGCCAGGGCCGAACGATCGGCGGGGACGTCGAGGACCGCGCGGCGGAGCTGGTCGAAGAACTCGACCGGCACGGTCAGGGTGCGAACGGGCAGGGGGGCACGGCTCATGCGGTGACTCGTGGCAAGGGTCATGTCTTGGTGACGCTCGCCCGGCGCCGGGGTCACGTCAAGCAGGCGTCCGCTGTGACGGACCGGGCCCGCGACCAACCGGTCGGGCTCAGGGTGCGCCCACCCGTCGCCGCAATTCGGCTTCGTCGATCACCTCCACCCCCAACTCGACCGCCTTGTCGAGCTTGCTGCCCGCCTCCTCGCCGGCCACCACGAAGGTGGTCTTCCGGGAGACGCCGCTGGTGACCCGCCCGCCTGCCTGTTCCACCAGCGCCGTCGCCTCGCCACGGGACAGTGTGGGCAGCGATCCGGTGAGCACCACCGTGGCGCCGGTCAGGGGGCCGTCGGCCTGTACGGCGTTGGGCTCGTCGAGGCGCACCCCGCGCTCGCGCAGCCGCTCCACCAGCGCTCGCGATGTCGGGTCGGCGAAGTAGCTGGCCACCGAACTCGCAATGATCTCGCCGATGCCCCGCACTTCGCCCAGCTGCTCGGGGGTGGCGGCCATGAGCGCGTCGAGGGTTCCGAACTGCCGGGCCAGCAGCTGCGCGGCCTGCGCGCCCACGTGACGGATGCCCAGCCCGAAGAGCACCCGGGAGAGTGGCTGTTGCTTTGCGGCAGCGAGCGCCGCCACGAGGTTCTCGGCGCTTTTCATGCCGAACCGGTCGAGGGCCACCAGCTGCGCCACCGATACGTCGAACAGGTCGGCGACATCGTGCACGTAGCCGGCGGCCAGCAGCTGCTGGATGCGCGCATACGACAGCCCATCGATGTCGAGCGCGTCCTTGCCCGCGAAGTGCACCAGCCCTTCGAGCTGACGCCCCGGGCAGGCCACGTTCGGGCAGTAGCTCGCCACGTCGTCGCCGTAACGCCGGATGGTGGAGCCGCAACGCGGACACGTCTCCGGCAGCTGCCACGGCCGCTCGCTGCCGTCGCGCCGCTCGGGCACCGGGCCCAGCACATACGGAATGACATCGCCGGCCCGCACCACCTGCACGTAATCCCCCTCGCGCAGGTCCTTGGCGGCAATCTGATCGGCGTTGTGCAGCGAGGCATATGTGACGGTGGCGCCCCCCACGTCCACCGGGGCCAGCACTGCGAACGGCGTGACCACGCCGGTGCGCCCGATGTTCACGTCGATGCGCTCGAGACGCGTGACGGCCATGTCGGGGGCGAACTTGCGCGCGATGGCCCACCGCGGCGTGCGGTCGTTGCGCACCCCCAGTTCATCCTGAAGGGCAATCTCGTTGACCTTCACCACGCCGCCATCGATGGCGAAGCCGAGGGTGGCACGGGTCTGGTGCTCGATGGTGTCGGCCCAGCGCCCGACCTCGTCCATGGTGTGACAGCGTGCGCGGTGCGGCGCCACCGGGATGCCCCACGCCGTCAGGCGCTCGAGCAGCTCCCACTGCGTGCGGGCGGGTACCGTACCGTCGGGGAGCACCGCGGCATACCCGAAGAAGCGCAGCGGCCGCGCGGCGGTGATGGATGGATCGAGTTGCCGCATGGAGCCGGCCGCAGCATTGCGCGGATTCACATATACGGGCTCGCCAGCGGCCACGCGGGCGTCGTTCATCTGCTCGAAGCCGGCGAAGGGCAGATACACCTCGCCGCGCACCTCGAGCAGCGGCGGCACATCATCGCCACGCAGCCGCAGCGGGACGCCACGAATGGTGCGCACGTTCAGCGTCACGTCCTCGCCTTCGGTCCCGTCGCCGCGCGTCGTGGCGGTCACCAGCACCGCATCGCGGTACGTCAGCGCCACCGCTGCGCCATCGATCTTGAGCTCGACCGTGTAGCCGCTGCGGTGCACCGCGTCCCCCACGATCCGCACGAGCGACTGCTCGAACGCCACCAGCTCCCCCTGATCGAACGCGTTGTCCAGCGACAGCATGCGTACCAGATGCCGGTGCGAACGGAACGCGGACTGTACTGGCGCCCCCACGCGCTGGGTCGGTGAATCTTCCGACCGCAGGGTGGGGTATACCTCCTCGATGGCCTGCAATTCCCGGAACAGTCGGTCGTAGTCTTCGTCCGACAGGGCAGGCGCATCGAGGACGTAGTACTCGTACTGGGCGCGGGCGAGTGTGTCGCGCAGGGCGGCGGCACGCTGGCTGGTGGGGAGGGGGACGGCAGACATGTCGGGAATCTACCGCTGGCGCTCCGGCCGGTGGCAGCCGATCATGACCCGGGTCCACGCGCGCTGTCCACCCACCGCTGCATCAACTGCGGGAGGCCGCATGTCCGACCAGGACTCGATGGATCAGGCACTCGAGCATGAGGAGGAACAGATGGCACGTCGCATGGAAGCCCGTACCCTGGGCATTGGTCTGCTGATCGGGGCCGCGATCGGCGCCGGGGCGGCGCTGCTGCTGGCGCCGGCCAGTGGCGTCGATACTCGCCGCCAGCTGCGCCGCGGCGCTCGGCGGCTTTACAGCAAAGGGAGCGAGGCGGTCACCGACCTCGCGGAGGACGCCGAACGCACCGCTCGCCGTCTCGCGCAGCGCGGGCTCAAGCGCAGCCGCCGCCTCGTCGACGAGGCTCGCGACACCGTCGGCTGGTAACCGGCCCCGCGGCAGGGCGTCGCCCGGCGATCAGCGCAACGCGCGCAGTTCGTCTTCGGCGCTCTGCCGATACACCGGGTCGTTGGCGTCGAAAATCGGCGCGCGCAGCGCGGCGGCGTAGGCGGTGCGCGCATCGGCCTTGCGCCCCACATCGCGATAGATGCGGGCGAGGTCCAGATGATGCACGAGGCGGTTCGGCTCGATGGCCACCGCCTGCTCCAGGTACCGTACGGCTTCGGACCAGCTGGCCGTATTGAACACCTGTCCCCCCATGAACGTCTTCGCCACGGCGCGCGCGAAGCCGTTCAGGCGCATCACCTCGGCGTTCCACACGCCCAGCACATGGAGGGCGCCGGCGTGGCGCGGCATCAGCTTCAGGGCCGCCAGCGCCTGATCGCGCACGTCGACGGCGTACTTCACGCGTTCGCGCGGGCCAAGCGCCAGCGCCGTGCGGCCGAGCGCCCGCGCGAGATGAAAGTACCCCTCGGCATCGCCGGTGCCGAGCGCCACGGCACGACGGGCGTACGCGGTGGCCCGTGCATACAGGTCGCTGCGCCGCGCGCCGTCCCGCTCGAACTCGCCCAGGTCCACCGCTTCCTGGGCCGCCTTCCACAGCGCCGCGTAGTGGCGCGGGTCGGCCTGCACGGCACGCTCGTAGAGAGCCAGCGCCGCCGCCGTCCGGCGGGCCACACTCTCGCGGTCGCCCTGCGCCACGAGCTCGTTGGCCGATGACGCGACCGCCGCCGACAGCCCCGGCGTCACGGCCTGTGCCGTGAGCGAGGCGGAGAGTGAAGCCGAGGCGATCCCGACGCACACGCCAAGCACGATCCGTCGCGCGGGCCGTGCAGCGGCATGCGTGGTGATGTAGGTTGGCGTCAGGTATGGAAGCTCGCGCATTGATCGAACGGAAGCGGAACGGCGGCCGGATCTCGGCGGCCGAATGGCGCACGCTGATGAACCAGTATGCCGCCGGTGAGGTGCCCGATTACCAGATGGCCGCGCTGGCGATGGCCATCTTCTTTGTCGGCCTGGAGCGCGACGAGATCGGTGGCCTCACCGACGCCATGCTGCGCAGCGGGGCGATGCTCGACCTCGATCATCTGCGCATGGGACGAGTCGACAAGCACTCCACCGGCGGGGTCGGCGATAAGGTCTCGCTGGTGCTCGCTCCCCTGGTGGCGGCGTGCGGGCTGGCCGTGCCTATGATGTCCGGCCGTGGACTGGGACATACTGGTGGTACCCTCGACAAGCTGGAGTCGATCCCGGGCTTCCGCACCGACCTCTCCCTCGCTCAGGCCACGCGCCAGCTCGAAGCACTCGGCTGCGCGCTCATCGGGCAGACGCGGGAGATCGCGCCTGCCGACCGCAAACTCTACGCGCTGCGCGACGCCACCGCCACCGTGGAGAGCATTCCGCTCATCGCCGCCAGTATCATGTCCAAGAAGCTCGCCGAAGGGCTGACGGGGCTGGTGCTCGATGTGAAGCGGGGGTCGGGCGCCTTCCTGCCGGAGCTGGACCGGGGGCTGACGCTGGCCCGGACCATGATCGACCTCGGGGCCGACTACGGCTGCCCGGTGGTGGCGCTGCTCACGGCCATGGACCGCCCGCTCGGGCGCGCCTGCGGCAATGCCATCGAGGTCGAAGAGTCCATCATGGCGCTCCGCGGCGACGGGCCGGCCGATCTGATGAAGGTCACCTACGCGCTGGGGGCGGAGATGCTCGTGCTGGGCGGGGTGGCCGCCGACCGCGACGATGCCCGCCGGCGCATGGAGGTGGCCATCTCCAGCGGCCGGGCGGCCGCCCGCTTCCAGCAGATCATCGAGGCGCAGGGGGGCGATCCAGCGGTGGTGGACGACCCGTGTCGCCTTCCCCAGGCCGCCGAACTCGAACTGTTCACGGCCAGCCGAGATGGCGTGGTGGCCCAGATCGAACCACGGGCCATCGGTCGCGGCATCACCGCCCTCGGTGGGGGCCGAACCCGCGTCGAGGACGTCATCGACCCCTCCGTGGGGTTCGTCATCACTGCCCGACCCGGAGACGTCGTGCGGGCCGGTGAACCCCTGGCCACCATCTTCGCCCGGGACGCCGCCGGGGTGGCGGCAGGCCGGGCCAGCCTGCTCGAGGCCATTCGGATCGCCGACGACGCCGAGCCGCCCTTGCCGCTGATCTCCCACCGGGTCACCGAGGCCGGGGAGCAGCGCTGGGACGACGACACCTTCTGACCGCGAACCGCCCGGAACCTGGGCCCCCCTCTCCCCGTTC
>JBEILM010000035.1:0-36721 GCA_040379205.1 Gemmatimonas sp. | reverse complement strand
TGCCGCCGCGCTGACGCGGTTCGTGACCCAGGGCGGCGGCCTCGTGCTGGCCGGTGATGCGCTGCGCATTCCGACGCTGGCGTCGCTGCGTCCGGCGCGGGCAACCGAGCTACGAGGTGGGGTGGCGGGCGCCCTGCTCACCGAGGCACCGCGCCGGGGGCTCGAGGCCTGGGAGCTCGAGGTGGCAGCGGACGCCACCGTGTTGCAGGCCGACGTGGGCGACGACAGCGGCGACCATGCGCACGCCGAACCGGCCGTGGTGGTGCGGCGTGTGGGCGCCGGGCGGGTGGTGGCCACGTCGTACCGGGAAACGTGGCGCTGGCGCATGCAGGGCACTGACGACGGCGCCGCCGACCATCGCTCCTGGTGGGCCGGCATCATCGGCGCGGTGTCACCCGATGTCGCACGTCCCGCGCGCGCCGTGGCGACCGTGGGCCCCGGCGACGCCGCACCCTACGCCGATCTCGTGGCCCGGATCGGCGCGCCCTCCCCGCCGAGTGGCCAACGACCCGCCGTGACGCCACGCGCTCCCCGGGGGCCGTCGCCGGCGCTACTCTTTGTGGTGACGGCGCTGGCGCTGCTCGCCGAATGGACCTCGCGCCGGTTGCGCGGCCTGCGATGAGCGGGCCGGTCGGTCTTCCTTCCACGTTGCGTTCATGACCCAGCCTGTCGCGCTCATTTCGCACTCCGACTGCGGCCGGCACGACACCGGCTGGGAGCACCCCGAGCATGTCGGCCGGCTGGTGGCCATCCCGCGTGCGCTCAAGCATGAGCTGGCGCTGTTCGAGGCGCTGCTACACGTGGAAGGCCGGCACGCCACCGAGGACGAACTCGCGCTCGCGCATGACTGCGCCTACATCGCTCGCGTGCGCGACCTCGTGGCCGCGGGCGGCGGGCGACTCGATCCCGACACGGTGGTGAGTGAAGGCTCCTGGGACGCCGTGACTGCCGGTGCCGGGTGCGTGCTCGATGGGGTCGACATGGCGTTCGACGGCCGCGCGCGCCGGAGCTTTGCGGCGGTGCGCCCGCCGGGGCATCATGCGCTGCACGATCGGGCCATGGGCTTCTGCTGCTTCGGCAACGTGGCGATCGCCGCGCATTATGCACTGGCGCGGCACGGTTGCGAGCGGGTGCTGATCGTGGACTGGGACGTACATCACGGCAACGGCACCCAGGCGCTCGTCGAGCTCGAACCGCGCATTCACTTCGTGTCCATGCATCAGTGGCCGTGGTATCCCGGTACCGGTGCCGCCGACGATCGCGGACCGCACGGCACGGTGTGGAATGTCCCCATGCCGCCGTCGCTCACGCCGGCGCGTTACACCGAGGCACTGCTGCAGGCCATCGATGCCGCGACCGACGGCTTCACCCCCGACCTCGTGCTGCTCAGCGCCGGCTTCGACTGCCTCGAGGGGGACCCGCTGGGTGCGTTCACCCTCACGCTCGACGATGTGCGCTTGCTCACCCGGGCGCTGGTGGAACGGGCCGAGCGTTGGTGCGACGGTCGGCTCGTGAGCGCGCTCGAGGGTGGCTACGCGCCGGAGGCGGTGGCGAAGGCAGTGATGGTGCACCTCGAGGCGCTGGCGTGAGCCGCTCGCGCATCGTTCCGGCCTCAAGGCCGGGGCACCCCGACCCGCCGCCGCGCACGATCTACCGCTCAAAGGGCGGCGCCGACGTGCTCGACTGCCGGCCACAGGAGTTGCCGGCTCTCCTCGCGGAAGGGGGGCCGCTCTGGGTGGATATCGACTCCACCGTGCCCTCGCAGCATGCGCTGCTCTCGACAGTTTTCGGCCTGCATCCGTTGGCCATCGAAGACACGCTCAACCCGGCGTCCCGGGTGAAGCTCGAGGAGTATCCCACCTTCGTGTACATCGTGATCCGCGCCGTCTTCATGGCGCGGGACACCGACGATCCGTACGACCTCGAGACCAGGGATCTGCACTGCTTTCTCGGGGCGCACTTCCTCGTCACGGTGCATGCCGGGCCGGTGGCCCCGGTCGACGCGGTGGCGGCGATCTATCGACGCAGCCCGGACCTGCTGTCGCGCGGGGTCGAGCAGACGCTGCACGCCATTCTCGATCACACGATTGACGAGTACTTCCCGATCCTCGAGGAGATCGACGGCTTCATCGACGGGCTCGAGGAGCGGGTCTTCGTGGACTTCGACGAGGAGGCGCTGCACGACGTCTTTCAGGTCAAGCGCCTCGTGCTCACGCTGCGCCGGTACCTGCAGCCGTCGCGGGAGGTCATGAACGTGCTCAGCAACCGTCCCAGTGGGTTGCTCACGCCCGACGTGCAGATCTACTTCCGCGACATCTACGATCACGTGCTGCGCATCAACGACGCGCTCGACACGTATCGCGAGTTGCTCAGCAGCACCATGGATTCGTATCTCTCGCAGGTGTCCAACCGACTCGGTGCCACCACCAAGCGCCTGTCGGTCGTCGCGACCATGACGCTGCCCTTCGTGGTGGTCAGCGGCATGTGGGGGATGAACTTCGCGAAGATCCCGATGTCCGACTGGCCCTACGGCTTCTGGACACTCCTGCTTGTGCAGCTGGGGTTGGGTGGGCTGCTACTTTTCTTCCTGCGTCGCCGCGGTGTGACGTGACCACGCGCCTGTCCCCCTCCCTCTCTTCCGTTCGCGATGTTCTGCCCTGATTGCGGGACCTGGAATCGCGCTGCGGCCGCTCGCTGCACCCGGTGCGCGGTGCCGCTCCCCGAAGTGACGGCGCCGCCGCTCGACATTCCGGACGAGGAGCTGCGCGAGCTGCGGCAGGCCACCGGCAACCGCTACACGGTCATCAAGCGACTCGGCAGCGGCGGCATGGCGCACGTGTACCTGGCGCGACATGCGGTGCTCGGCCGGCCGCTGGTCATCAAGGTGCTGCATCGCACGCTGGCCGTGGAACCGGAGATGCGGGAACGGTTCCGGCGGGAGGCCGAGGCGGCGTCGCGGCTGGTGCACCCGTACATCTGCGCCATTGCCGACATGGGTACGTCGGGGGCTCTCGAGTTTCTGGTCATGCCCTACTACGCCGGCGGGTCGCTCGCCGACCTGCTGTCGCGGCGCCGCACGGTGGCGGCGAACACGGCCGCCTCGGTGGCCACGCAGGTGGCATGCGCCCTCGATTACGCGCACCGGCACGGCGTGGTGCACCGGGACATCAAGCCCGACAACATCCTCTTCGACGAGGATGGTAACGTGGCCCTCACCGACTTCGGTATTGCCACCGCGCGCTTCCACGGGCGCCTCACCGCCTCCGGGCGCGCGATGGGCACCCCACACTACATGTCCCCCGAGCAGGCCATGGGGCGGCTGGTGGACGGGCGCAGCGACCTCTACGCCGTGGGGCTGCTCATTTACGAGATGCTGCTCGGTCACCCGCCCTTCGACGGCGAGGACTCGTACGCGGTGGGCTACAAGCATGTGCACGAAGCGCCGGTGGCCCCCGATCAGGTGGACACGCGCGTGCCGCCCGCACTCAGCGCGATCGTCATGAAGTGCCTCGCCAAGCAGGCGGCGGAGCGCTACGACCGCGGCTTCGAGCTGGCCGACGCTCTCATCCAGTTTCTCGCCTCGCAGGGCGGCGGCACCGATCTGCGTCAGGCCCGCGCTGCCCGCGCCGGTGGGCTCACGCCGTCGTAACGCCCGCTCCCCGGGCCACCGGTCTGCTCCGTTGTCTCCCCTTCACCGGCTCCCCCATGCAGCTCCACGCCGAGATCGTCACGGTCCACACACGGCACCCGTTCATCATCGCCCGCGGTGGGCAGAGCGAGTATCGCGTGGTGTGGGTGCGCCTCGTCGATAGCGACGGCGCCGAGGGGTGGGGCGAGGCCGCACCCAGCAAGTTCTACGGCGAAACGGCGGACACGGTGCTGGTGGCGCTGCAGCGGTTCGCGCCCGTTCTCGAACAGGCCGATGCGTGGTCCATCGACGCCATCGAACGGGAGCTCGAGAAGACGTTGCGCTGGAACGCCAGCGCCCGCTGCGCCATCAGTGCCGCCCTGCACGACCTCGCGGCACGGCGGCTGGGCCTGCCCGTGTGGAAGCTGTGGGGGCTCGACGCGAAGGCGGCGCCGCGCTCCAGCTTCACCATCGGTCTCGCCCCCGATGCGGCCACGCTGCGCGCGCGGGTGCAGGAGGCCGCGCCATATCCCATCCTCAAGATCAAGCTCGGCTCGTCGTGGGATCGCGAGGTGTTGCGCATCGTGCGGCAGGAGGCACCGCAGGCTCTGCTGCGCGTGGATGCCAACTGTGCCTGGACGCCCAAGCAGGCGCTCGACATGCTCGACGTGCTCAACGAGGTGGGGGTGGACATGCTCGAGCAGCCGCTGCCGCCGCACGACCTCGCCGGTCTGCGCTTCGTGCGCGAGCGGGCGAACATTCCGGTGGTGGCCGATGAATCGTGCCTCGTGGCCAGCGATATCCCCAAGCTCGAGGGCGTCGTGGACGGCGTGAACATCAAGCTGGCCAAGTGCGGCTCGCTGCGCGAAGCCCTGCGCATGATCGCCGTGGCCCGGGCACATGGCATGCGGGTGATGTGCGGCTGCATGATCGAGACCACGCTGGGCATCGCTGCCGCCGCGCACTTCTCGCCGCTGCTCGACGACGCCGACCTCGACGGCGCGGCGCTGCTCGCTGACGATCCGTTCACCGGCCCCGGCATTCCCGGCGGCCACGTGACGCTTGGGGATGCGCCCGGGCTCGGCGTTTCGCGGCGCTGACGCCGGTCGTGCGAGGGGCCACGGTGTCTCCGGCGGAGCGCGCGGCGTGAGTGCCGGGCGCTGCATCGAGGTGGCGCTCGCGGTGCCGCTGTTCCGCACGTTCACCTACCAGGTGCCCAACGGCGTCGCCTGGCCGGTGGCGGTCGGAGCCCGGGTGCTGGTGCCGTTCCGCAATCGCACCGAGATCGGCGTCTGCCTCGGCGAGACCGAGCCACCGGCCGGCGTGTCACTCAAGCCGGTGCGCGCCGTGGTCGACGACGTGCCGTCGCTTCCCGCGCCGCTCGTGCACACGGCGCGTTGGATTGCCGACTGGTATGCGGCACCGCTCGGCCTCACGCTGCGCGCCATGCTGCCCACGGCGCTCACGCAGCCCAACACCCCGTCGCCGGCGGCGAAGACCCAGCGTGTCGTGCACCTCATGCAGGAGCTGCCGTCGCTGCTGCAGCGCGAGCAGACGTTTGCCCGCGCGAAGCAGCAGCGCGCCGTGTACGATCTGCTCGAGGCGCAGGGGGGCATGGCGCCGCTCGAGGCGTTGCGCGTACAGGCCAACTGCTCGGCCAGCGTGATCACCGCCATGGTCAAGCGCGGGCTCGTGGAGGTGCGCGACGAGAGCCGACCACGCGACCCGTTCGCCGAACGCGCCGGCGTGGCGCCACCGCCACGCCCCTCCGCGGCGCAGCACGAGGCCATCGATGCCATTCTCGCCGGTGAGCCGGGGCAGGTGTTCCTGCTGCACGGCATCACCGGCAGCGGCAAGACCCTCGTGTACATCGAGGTGCTGCGCGCAGTGCTGCGCGAGCCGGGACGCACGGCGATCGTGCTGGTGCCCGAAATTGCTCTCACGTCACAGACGGTGGACCGGTTCCGCGGGGCCTTCGGCGACGACGTGGCGGTACTGCATTCGGGGCTCAGCGACGGCGAACGGCTCGATGCCTGGCATGCGCTGCGCCGCGGCGAGCGCCGCATTGCCGTGGGGGCCCGGTCGGCGCTGTTTGCTCCGCTCGAGCGTGTCGGCGTGGTGATCGTGGACGAGGAGCACGAGGGCAGCTACAAGCAGTCGGAGACGCCGCGCTATCACGCACGTGAGGCCGCCTTCGTGCGCGCCCGCGCCGAGGGCGCCCTGGTGGTGCTCGGCAGCGCCACGCCGAGCCTCGAGAGCTGGGAGCGAGCCGACAGAGGGCAGGCGGTACGCCTCACGCTACCCGACCGCGCCGCCGGAGCCCATTTGCCACCGGTGGCGGTGGTGGACATGCGCGCGGTGACCAAGGCGGCGCTCGCCAATCGCACGCCGCAGGCGCCCTACGATCCGGCGCTCAGCGTGCTCAGCCCCACGCTGCTGGCCGCCATCGAGGCGCGCCTGCGGTTGGGTGAACAGTCGTTGCTCCTGCTCAACCGTCGCGGTTACGCGGCGTTCGTGCAGTGTCACGCCTGCGGCGATGTCCCGGTGTGTCCGCGCTGCAGCATCTCGCTCACGTATCATCGCGTGCCCGAGGCGCTGGTCTGTCACTACTGCCAGCACCAGTCCGACGTGCCCGCGGTGTGCGGGCGCTGCGGCACCGAGTCGCTCCGCAAACGCGGACTGGGTACCCAGCAGGTGGAGCGGCTGGTGGCGGAGCGATTTCCCGACGCGCGCATCGCACGCATGGATGTGGACACGACCAGCGGCAAATGGGCACACACGCAGATTCTCGATCGCGTGGGGCGGGGTGAGGTGGACATCCTGCTGGGCACGCAGATGATCGCCAAGGGACTCGATTTCCCGAACGTGACGCTGGTGGGAGTGGTCGACGCCGACACCGGCCTCAACCTGCCCGACTTTCGCGCGTCCGAACGCACGTTCCAGTTGCTCAGCCAGGTGGCCGGACGAGCCGGGCGCGGCGCCAAGGGCGGCGAAGTGATCGTGCAGACGCGCATGCCCGAGGCCCATGCGGTGCGCCATGCGCTGTCGCACGACTTCCTCGGCTTCGTGCGCGAGGAGCTCGGCGCGCGCCGCCTGCCGGCCTATCCGCCGTTCGTGTCGCTGGCCAACGTGCTGGTGAGCGGTGTCGATCAGGCCGCCACGGCGTCGGCCTGCATGGCGGCGGCCGCGTGGGTGCACGAGCTGATGCGCCGCCAGGGGCTTCGCGATCTCGTACTGGTGGGGCCGGCGCCGTGCCCCATCGATCGCATCAAGGACCGGTGGCGCTGGCACTTCCTGCTCAAGTCGTCACAGCCGAAGCTGATGACCCGGGTGGCCCGCTATGTCGCCGAGCGGTGCCCCGTGCCCCGCGACTTCGAGCTGCGCCTGGTGGTGGACCGCGACCCCGTGTCGTTGCTGTAGTCCGGGTACCGTGGGCTGCGCTGCACGCGACGGATTGTCGTGCCTCAGCCTCAGCCCAGACTCAGATCGCGTGCTAACTTCCGCTCCATGACTGCCCGGACACTCGACGCCATCCCTCCCTACGTGTTCTACGAGCTCGACGCCCGCCGCGCCGCGGCGCGGGCGGCGGGGGCGACGCTCATCGACGTCGGCATCGGCAGCCCCGATGGTCCGATCCCCGCCGTGGTCGTGGAGGCCATGCAGCGGGCCGCCGCCGATCGGGCGTTGAGCGGCTACCCGTACTTCCGGGCGCACCCGCAGTTCGGTGCGGCGGTGCAGGGGTATCTCGCGTCGCGCTTCGGCGTGCATATCGATCCGGTGCAGGAGTTGCTCGCGCTCGCCGGCTCGAAGGAAGGGATCGCGGAGCTCATCCAGTCGCAGGTGAATCCCGGCGACGTGGTGCTGATCCCCGAGGTCTACTACCCCGTGTACGCGCGGGCCACGCTGCTCGCCGGCGCCGAGCCGGTGTTCGTGCCCTTCCTGCCGGATGGTCATCTCGATCTCGACGCCGTACACGCGGCGCACGTCGCGCGGGCGCGGGTGTTGATCGTGAACTATCCCGGCAACCCGACCACCACGTCGGTGTCGCTCGACGAACTGGCGCGCTGCGTGGCCTTCGCCGAACGGCACGGTCTGCTGCTGCTGAGTGACCTCGCGTACAGCGAGCTATCGTTCGACGGCTTCGCGGTGCCGAGTGTGCTGCAGGTGCCAGGCGCGCACCGGGTGGCGGTGGAGACGCACACCTGCAGCAAGAGCTTCAACATGGCCGGGGTACGCGTCGCCTTCGTGGCGGGCAAGCGCGACGCCATTGCCCGTCTGGATGCCTATCGCGCGAACATCGGCTACGGTGTGTCGACGCTGGCGCAGATGGCGGGGGCGGCGGCGTTCACGCATCACGCGTCCATCGTACCGCCGATCGTGGCTGAGTATCGCGCGCGGCGGGATGCGATCGTGGCGGCGTTCCGGCAGGGTGGGTGGCCGGTGGAGGCGCCGCGGGCGACGATGTACCTGTGGCTCGACATACCGGCCGGGTTCGGCGACTGGGAGTGGGTCGACGCCCTCATTCAGGGGCCCGGCGTGGTGGTGACGCCCGGTATGGCGTTCGGGGCGGCAGGCAGCGGGAAGTTTCGTGTGAGTCTGGTGCAGCCGGCGGAGGCGTTGGTGCGGGCGGCGAAGGGGATAGTGGGGGTGGGGCGGGGGAGCTGAACGGCGCGAGCTAAGGGGCGCGAGCTAAGGGGCGCGAGCTAGGGGGCGCTGGAAATGGAAACGCCGACCGTGCGCAGCACGGTCGGCGTTCGTCATTCCTGCAGGCTGGGTTACTTCGCGGCCGGCTTGGGCTCGCTGAGGGCGATGTCCCACTGCACCTGCACTTCGGGCTGGATGGGGTTGAGCTTGGAGTCGTAGCTCACCCCGTAGTCCATGCGGTTGATCGTGAAGGTGCCGCGGAACCGGCCGGTGCCCTGCTCGTAGAACATCATCGTGGCGGGGACGACGATGCGCTTGGTCGTGCCGCGCACGGTCAGGTCGCCGGTGATGTCGAGCTTGTTGGCGCCGGTCGACGCCACGCTCACCGACTTGAACGTGATGCTCGGGTGCTTCGCCACGTCGAAGAAGTCGGGGCTCTTCAGGTGGCCGTCGCGACGCTCCACGCGGGTATTGATGCTGGACGCGTCGATCGTGATGCTCACCGACGAATTGGCCCAGTTGGCGGCGTCCAGCTTCACGTCGGCGTCCCACTTGCCAAAGAAGCCGTGCGCGCTGAGCATGCGCGAGTCGGCGACGAAATTGATCTCGCTGTGCGCCTTGTCGATGACGTGCGGCTTCGCTTCGGGGAGCGGACGGGCAGCGACGAGGAGCGGCAGGGCCAGCAGGGCGGCCACACGACGGGCCGGGATAGCAGCGAACATGGCAACTCCAGGACGTGAGGGGTCGGGCAATCGCCGTCCAACAGATAGTTGGATGGGCAACAAATCATAGGTAAGGTAACCAGTCTCGGCGATGACGCAAGTCGCGGCTTGCCTTGTACCCGCCCCTCGGCGCCGATGATCTTTCCTCTCCCACGTACCCCGAACCCCCGCTGATGACCGCTCCGGTGTCTCCCGTGTCCGACGACCTGCCGCCCTCCGAGGACATGGCAGCGCCGCCAGCCCCCGCGCTCCCCGATCGCGCCGACGCGCCGGTCTCCGAGGTCAGCGAGCGGTTTCTCCGCGCCGTCATGGCCGAGATACCGCTCGACCGGCTCGAGCAGCTGCACATGTTCTCGCCGCTCCGGCAGGGCACCGTGGAAACGGGGATCGCCGTGCTCGCCGTGCGGGTGCCGGTGATTGTGGCCGACGTGGTACCGGCGCCCGCCGACGGGCCGAGCGCCCCGGAGCTGGCCCTCGACGACCAGCCGGTCGCCGCGGAGAACGGGCAGCCGGACGAAGAACCGGGCGAGCAGCCCACCGAGCAGCCCGGCGAACCATCCGATGCACAGACGGATGGCGCGCCGGACACGGGAGCCGCCGTCGAGATGCTCGTCGATGAGGCCAGCGACGACGAAGATGTTTCCTGCGCCCGTGAACTGGTCGCCGAGGCGAGCGACGAGGAGCAGGGCGAGGCGGCCGCAACAGCGATCGATGCGACGGAGATCGATCCGCCGGCGCCGCCCGCGCGTCCGGTGCGCCATACCGTGTACACGGCGCGCTATCGCTACGTCATCAAGGGGCCCGAACGCGGCAAGTGGGAGGCCAACGTGAAGGCCGAAGCCGACGCACCGCTGGTGACCGTCGAGACCGTCGTGCGCGGGGTGCAGCGCCGCGCCGGTGAAGAGTCGGAGATCATCCGCTACTCGGCGGCCCAGATCGCGAAGATTCTGCGCGTCCCGTATCCGGCCGAGCGCACCGGCGAATGAGTCACGCCTCGGACGCTGCCGCCATCGCCGCAGACCGGGAGGCGTTTCGCGCGTACCTGCGCGATCACAACCTGCCGGCCACGGCCCAGCGTCTGGCCATTGCCGATGTGGTGCTTGGCACCGACCGGCACCTGTCGGTGGAGGAAGTGGCGGCCGAACTGCGCACCCGCGGGGCGTCGGCGGGCACGGCCACGCTCTATCGCACGCTCGAGGTGCTGGTGCGCAGCGGGCTCGTGGTGCAGCGTGACTTCGGCGAGGGGTTCAAGCGGTACGAAGCCTCGCGCGGCATTCCGCACCACGAACACCTGCTGTGCACTGTGTGCGGGCGCGTCACCGAGTTCCGCGACGAGCGCCTCGAACGCATGACGACGCTGCTGGCCGAGGCGCACGATTTTTCTCGGCAGCGGCACCGTCTGGTCATCTACGGACTCTGTGGCGATTGCCGGCGCGGCAGCGGCCGCAGCAGTCCGCGCTGATTCTTCTTTCCGGATTTTCCGTGGCGCCTGAGTCACTCACCATTCTCGTGGCCTTCACCGCCGGGCTGCTCAGCTTCCTGAGCCCCTGCGTGCTGCCGCTCGTGCCCAGCTATGTCACGTTCATCACGGGCATGGGGCTCGACGATGTGTCGCGGGCGCGGCGCACCGCGCTGGTGCATGCGCTGCTCTTCGTGCTGGGCTTCACCTTCATCTTCGTCGCCCTCGGCGCCGGCGCCAGCGCCTTCGGGCAGCTGCTGCGCGAGTATCGGGTGTGGATCGCGCGGCTGGGCGGCGTGCTCATGGTGCTCATGGGCCTCTGGATGCTGGACATCATCAAGGTGGGCGCGCTGCAACAGGAACGGCGGGTGCACCTCAGCGACAAGCCGCTCGGGTACCTCGGGACCGTGGTGGTGGGCATCGCGTTCGGCGCCGGCTGGACTCCCTGCCTGGGACCCACGCTGGGCGCCATTCTGCTGCTGGCTGCCAACGAGTCGGAGCTGGGCAAGGGCATCACGCTGCTCACCTTCTACTCCATGGGGCTGGCGGTACCGTTCCTGCTCAGCGCCCTGCTGCTCGATCGCTTCCTTGGCTTCTTCCAGAAGTTCAAGCGCAACATCGGCACCGTGAACCGCGTTGCCGGCATCCTGCTGGTAATCGTTGGCGTGCTCATGTTCACGGGATGGTTCGAGCGGCTTGCGGCGCTGCTGCAGCCACTCACGCCAGCGTTCCTGGTCGAGCGGATCTGATCCCGGACCACCCGGCCATTACCGACGTGCGCAGCCTGTCGGCACCCAAAGTGCTGCTGCTGTTCGCGCATCCGGCGCTCGAACGGTCGCGGGTGCACCGGCGGCTCCTTGCCGAAGCAGTGTCGATGGACGGGGTCACCGTGCACGACCTGTACGAGGCGTACCCCGATTTCGATGTGGATGTGCGCCGTGAACAGGCGCTGTTGAGTGCGCACGACGTGCTGGTCGTGCAGTGTCCGTTCTACTGATATAGCACCCCGGCGCTCGTGAAGCAGTGGCAGGACCTCCTGCTCGAACACGGCTGGGCCTACGGTAGTCAGGGCACGGCGCTCACCGGCAAACGCTGGATGCAACTGGTGAGCGCCGGCGGCGGAGCGAATGCGTACACGCCAGGTGGCCGCAATCGCCTGACCGTCGAGCAGCTGCTGGCACCCCTCGAGAACACGGCGCGGCTCTGTCGCATGGAATGGCTGCCGCCCTACGTCATTCACGGGACGCACGCCATGTCGGCGGCGGACATCGACGCCGAAGCGGTACGCTACCGCACCCTTCTGGAGCGCCTCGTGCAGCCGGTGCCCGCATGAGCGATCAGGGGTTCTACTTTCAGGCCTTCGTGTACCTCGCCGCCGCGATCGTGGCGGTGCCCATCGCCAAGCGGCTTGGTCTCGGGTCGGTGCTGGGCTACCTGCTGGCCGGTGTCGCCATCGGCCCCTTTGCCCTGGGACTGATCGGCACCGAGGGGCAGGACATCATGCACTTGGCGGAGTTCGGCGTGGTGATGATGCTCTTTCTCGTGGGGCTGGAGCTGGAGCTGAGCAAGCTCTGGGCGATGCGCGGCGTATTGCTGGGCATGGGCGGCCTGCAGGTGGTGATCACCGCGGCGGTCATCGTGCCCATCGGGCAGCTGCTCGGACAGTCGTGGCAGGTGTCGGTCGCCGCCGCACTCATCCTGTCGCTTTCGTCCACCGCCATCGTCCTGCAGACGCTGCAGGAGCACGGCATCATGAAGATCGTGGCCGGAGAGCGCGCGGTCGCCGTGCTGCTCTTCCAGGATCTCGCGGTCATTCCCATGCTGGCCATCCTGCCGTTGCTCGCGCCGCCAGGCGCGGCCAGCGCGGCGGCGGGCGAACATCCGGCGTGGATCACGACCCAGCCGGGATGGGTGCAGGCGGTCGCCACACTGGCGGCGGTGGCGGCGGTGGCGGCGGTGGCCGCGGTGGCCGCGGTGGCCGCGTCGGGGCGCTTCGACGTGGGTCCGGTGTTTCGCATCATTGCCAGGACGCAGCTTCGCGAACTGTTCACCGCGGCGTCGTTGCTGCTGGTCATCGGCATTGCCCTGCTCATGCAGGCCGTGGGATGGTCGGCCGCGCTTGGCACCTTCCTCGCCGGCGTGGTACTGGCCGACAGCGAGTTCCGGCACGAGCTGATGAGCGACGTGGAGCCATTCAAGGGGCTGCTGCTCGGGCTGCTCTTTCTCGCGGTGGGGGCGTCCATCGATTTCGCACTCATTGCCGACAACGCCGGTACGGTGGCCAGGCTCGTGCTCGGACTCGTGCTCCTCAAGGCGGCGGTGCTGGGCGTGCTGGCCCGCGGTTTCCGCATGGGTCGCGAGCACGGCCTCCTGTTCGCCCTCGCGCTGGCCCAGGGCGGCGAGTTCTGCTTCGTGCTGCTTGGCTGTGCGTCGCAGCAGCAGATCATCCCCATGACGGAGAGCGGCGTGCTGGTGGCCACGGTGGCGCTCAGCATGGCGCTCACACCGGCACTGCTGCTGCTCTACGATCGCGTGCTGCGGCCGCGGCTCATCCCGGTCGCGGCGCCGGTCACGCGGGTGAGCGACGCGGTGCGGCATCAGGGCACGATCATCATCGCCGGTTTCGGACAGTTCAGCAGTACCGTGGGGCGGCTGTTGCGTGCCAACGGCGTGCGGCCGGTAGTGCTCGACGTGGACAGCGATCGGGTGGACGTGCTGCGACGTATCGGCCTCGAGGTGTACTTCGGCGATGCGTCGCGCCTCGACCTGCTGCACACGGCGGGTGCCGAGGAGGCCGTCGCTCTCGTCATTGCCATCGGTGACGCCGACAAGGGGTTGGAGATCGCGCGTACGGCGCGGCAGCACTTTCCCCACCTACGCATCCTGTCGCGCGCCGACGACCGGCCCATGGCGTTTCGATCTGCTCGAACTCGGCATCGAGCAGGTGTGCCGTGCTACGCTCGACACGGCGCTGCGCGTGGGGGTGGATGCGCTGCGGGCGGTAGGGGTGCGTGCACATCGGGCGCATCGCTCGGCGCAGTCCTTTCGTCGCTACGATGAGCAGCATCTGCGCACGCTGGCGGGCGAAGGGCGTCAGGAACTCGCGACGTTCCTCTCGCGCGTGCGGGCCACCATCCGCGACCTCGAGGACACGCTCCAGCGCGATTTCGCCACTGACGACACCACGCTCGTCGACGCCTCGTGGGATGCCGAGTCGCTGCGCCGGGAGTTCGGGGCTTGCCCGTAGGCGTGCGCGCGCGGCTACCGTGCCGCGCCCATCACGCCGCCTCGATGGCCTCGAGCAGCTGCTGCCGCTGCAGCAGGTCGGCGTAGCGGCCCCCGTGCTCTACCAGCGTGTCGTGCGTGCCCTGCTCCACGATGCGCCCGGCGTCGAGCACGACGATGTGATCGGCGTCGCGCACGGCGCTGATGCGATGTGACGCGATGACGGCCGTGCGCCCTTCGAGGGCGCCGCGCAGTCCGTGCAGGATGGCGGCCTCGGTGTGCGTATCCACGGCCGAGAGTGCGTCGTCGAGCAGCACGATGGCGGGGTGACGCGCCAGCGCGCGGGCCAGGGCGGCGCGCTGCTTCTGACCGCCGGAGAGATTGATGCCGCGTTCGCCGAGTCGCGTGTCGAAGCCATCGGGGAGCGAGGCGATGGTGTCGCGCAGTTGGGCGATGACGGCAGCTTCCTCGAGCCGGGACTGATCGGGGTTCGGCAAGCCGTAGGCGATGTTCTCCCCCACGGTTTCGCTGAACAGAAGCGCCTCCTGCGGCACATAGCCGATCTCGGCGCGCAGTACCGCCAGCGGCAGCGTCCGGATGTCCACGCCATCGAGCAGGATCGTGCCTTCCTGGGCGTCGAACAGCCGGGGGATGAGATCCATGAGCGCGCTCTTGCCGGAGCCCGTCGCGCCCACGATGGCGAGCGTCCCGCCGGCCGGGATATCGAAGGACACGTCGCGCAGCACCCAGTGCGGAGCTGTGGACATGCCGGCATACGCGGCGTCGCGCGCGGCCCCGTCGCTGTTGGCAACAGTTGGCGCGGGGTAGTGGAACGACACGTGGCGGAACTCGAGACGCCGCCCACCCTGTGCGGTGTGTGCCGCCTGATGGCGCGGCGGCAGCGTGGCGCTGCCGGTGTCCCGCACCGAGCGCGGCGTGGCGTCGAGCAGCTCGAGGACACGGGTCATGGAGGCGGCGGCGCGCTGAAACAGATTGGTGGTCCAGCCCAGCGCGATGAGCGGCCAGGTGAGCATGGCCAGATAGATGCCGAAGGCCACGTAGCCGCCCACGGTGATGCGCCCGTCGATGAGCAGCGAGCCGCCCACGGCGATGGTCACGGCGCCGGCCAGTCCGGCCAGCAGCGCGAACCCCGGGTTCATGAGCCCGTTAAGTCGGGCGAGCTTGACGTTGGCGTCGAGGTAGCGATCGCCAAGCGCGCCGAAACGCGCGATCTCGGCGGCTTCCTGCCGGTAGGCGCGCACCACCCGTACGCCGGAGAGGTTCTCCTGGGCACGCGTGGTGAGCTGCGAGAACTGCGACTGCACGGCCTCGAAGCGGGCGTGCACGAGTCGCCCGAGGCGCAGCATGAGCACCGGCAGGCCGATCATGGGGAGCAGCGCCGCGCCGGTGAGCAGGGGGCTGATGCGCGCCATCATCACGAGGGCGAACAGGCCACCGAACACCGTGTTGGTGAAGTACATGACCGCCGGACCCGCTGCCATGCGCACCGCGCTCAGGTCGTTGGTGAGCCGGGCCATGAGGTCGCCGGTGCGCCAGCGCGCGAACCAGGCGGCATCGAGCGTGGTGAGCCGAGCGAACACGTCACGCCGCAGGTCGGTCTCGATGCGGCGGCTGATGCCATTGAGCAGCTGGCGCATGGTGAAGCGCAGCACCCCGCTGGCCGCCGCGGTGACGAGCATCACCCCACCGAGCTGCAGGATGACGGAACGGTGCGCCCCGTCACGGATGGCGTCGATGCCGCGTTGCAGAAATGAGGGCACCAGCGCCGCGAGCGCGGCCGCCAGCACCACGGCCCCCAGTCCGGTTGCAACCTGCAGGCGGTACGGGTGGTAGAACGGAAGCAGCCGGCGGAGGGCGTCACGGGCCGAGAGGGTTGGCATCGTGGAGCGGCTCCGTTAATTCGGGTGAGCGGGTGACGCACCCGCGTCCGGTTGCCGGCCGGATTTCGAGACCTTTCCCTTCGGGAGTACGCCCATGCGTGAATATATCCGTTCGTCCCGCGCGACTGCGCTCGTGTCGTCGCTGGCTCTCGTTGCCCTCACGGCCTGTGGCGGTGACAAGGGTGCCGACAGCGCGGCGCTGTCGAGTGACACGGCGCTCGGACGCGATCTGGCGCTGGCCCAGCAGGACAGTGCGCAGCCGCAGCTGCAGGATGTGCCGGCCCCGGCCCCGGCGCCCGAGGCGGCACCGGAGCCTGCTCCGCGTCCGCGCCCTGCGCCGCGGCCGTCCCCGCGCCCGTCGGCGTCGACACCGGCTCCGGCGCCGGCTCCGGCGCCGGCTCCTGCCCCGGCAGCGCCGGCCGTCGAGGTGTCCGGGACCGTGGCGGCGGGCAGCGGCATGCGCTTTGCCACCAACGCCCGCGTGTGCAGCAACACGGCGGCCGTCGGCGACACGTTCACGGCCACGCTCTCGGAGACGGTGGGCGCCACGAACGGCGTGTCCATTCCCGAGGGGGCCACGGGCACCTTCGAGGTGGTCGAGGCCAAGACGGCCAGGAACTCCAACGACAACACGTTCCTGCGCGTGAAGCTGGTGTCGGTGCAGTTCGGTGGCCGCACCTACCCCGTGAACGCCACGGTGCAAACGGCGTCCACCGAGCGGGTGCGCAGTGCCACCAAGGGCGACGATGCCAAGAAGGTGGCAGGTGGCGCCATCATCGGCGCGATTGCCGGGCAAGTGATCGGCAAGAACACCAAGGGCACGGTCATCGGTGCGGCGGTGGGTGCGGCCGCGGGCACGGCGGCGGCGGCGGCTACGGCCAACTTCGATACCTGCCTGAACAGTGGCAGCGGGATCTCCGTGACGCTCGACGGGCCGGTGACGGTGCGGCCGGCGGCGACGCCGTGAACTGGCGGTCTTGAGCGTCGGGTGTACGGCTTCGGGTTAACCGCTCGCGTGATGGGTTGACGGTGTCGGGTAGGGAAGCGACGGGGGCGCGCCGGCATGCCGGTGCGCCCCCGTTTGGTGTTTCGGTGCTTCGCGCTGCAATCTCGATGGCTACAGTCGCATGCCGACGCTCAGGATGTTCCACATGTACCGCCGGTCGGGATCGCCGAACCGCTACACCTGGGCGGTGAAGTTGTGCATCCGGCTTTCGACGAAAATCGGCCGACCGCCGAGTTCGGAGCGAACGCCCACGCCGACGGTGCCGTTGAATCCGTTGTCACGCGGCGGATCGCCCCAGCACACGTCGGACGACACGGCAAGGTATGACTTGAGTCGGAAGCGTTCGGCGGAGAAGAGCGCGCCAAGCGACGTGTTCCAGACGTTTGCCACGCCGGGGGTCTGTCGTCCGAGATCCACGCGGAGCGTAAGCCACTCCGGTCCCTCCCGCCGCTCCGCACGAACGCCCAGGCTCAGTCCTGTTCGCTGAGGCTGCTGGACTTGATCATTGCCCCACGACGCTCCCGTGGTGACGAAAAGCTCCGTGCTGCGCTTCGATGAGACCTGCGTTGCTGTCGGTGTTTGCCCGCGTATGGCGAAGCAAGGCGCCAGGAGGAGGAACGGTAGACAAAGACTATCCACCGCTCATTTCATCGTCTACCTCGCGGGTTCTGGTCTGCGAGACGGTCATGGATTGGAAATCGTTGCGAAGCCGTAGTCAATCGAGCTATCGCTGTAGAGCACAGCCACGTTGTACGAAGTTGGCGGAAACCCCCGACCTGCAAAGAAATCGTTCAGATTGGCGCTCGACGGTTCACCGTCCATCTCCCAGATCTGATGCGAAAACGACCCGCTGAAGAAGCCGACGCAATCCAGACTCACGTTGGGGAAACAGTCACGATTCGTCGAGATGCCGCCAACCGCGTACGTCACACCCGTGCCTGGAACACCGTTGACATCCAGCTGGCGTCCTCTGAACTTCATCTTGTTGGCCCCGCCGAACAGGCCATCGTCTCGAAAGATGCGAAAGTACGTGAGCCGAACCTCGGCGATCGTTTCAGCACACGAGGAGCTCGCACTGCTTACCAGCAACGCGAAAGGCGCGAGCGACCGAGGTGACCGAGGTGACCGCGGTTTCGCCGGGTGCACGACCAGCATGTGCCCCACCAGCGCACGATCCGACTCCACCGAATGGTGCGCCGCCAGCGCGTCTCGAACTCGCGGTGGTCCGTTCAGCACGAACGCATGCAGATCGAGCTTGTGCTCCTGCCACCGCGACGCACGAATGGCGTCGCTGAGGGCAGCGCGAACGGTCTCGTCCTCGAGCACCACGGCGATGCGGCGTGCGATCTCCAGCCGTGACGATGGTTCGCACGACGACCAGTGACGTGGATGCATGGCGGTGCCTCGACCGTGAACCCATAACGCCCCCAACAAAAGTGGTGTACAACCCACACGTGACCTACAGACGATAAGCTCAATGCTGGGCACATCCACAACCGGTGCAAATCCGTCCCAATTCGTGCAGGCGAGTCCACGGTCTCTGAACAGCCTGTGAGTCCGGCCGGGACCGGTTCCATTCATCCCTTCACGGAACATCAGGCCACCTCGCCATGGTACAAGCGGGAGGCGTGGGCACCTCGTGCCGAGCGACCGCTGCCCACTCGACTTTCGCCTCTGTCTGCCAATGATCCTGATTGTTGCCGCAAGCCGTGCCAGCGCCATGCGCATCCGCTCCGCCCTGCCCGTAGGCGTCGTGACTCACTGTGCCACGGCGTGGCAGGAGGCGTGCGAGCCCGCACCCTCCGTCAACAGGTTGTCAGTCTGGTGCGTTCGTCGGGCGGCCTTGGAGACACGCTGCGCGACGCGATGATCCGGGCACTCGACGCCGACACCGTGCCACGCACCGCCGCCGCGCTCGCGCTGTGGTCGCAATCGAGTCGTACCACGCGCTACCGCGCCGCCACGAGCGGCGCGGCGTCCGGAAAAGGCGGGCGCCGGGTGCGCGAGGTTCTCGACCGAATCGTGCTCGTCCATTGCGCTGCGAGAAAGCGCCGGGACCTGTCATGGGACGCGGTAGCCCATGAGGCGGACATCGACCTGCGAACACTTCGCGCCATCGCGCGTCGACGCACCGGGGCAACGCTGACGGAGCTCGAGGAGCCGGGGCATGCGAGGTTGCTGGGCGCATGTCGCGCCTGGACGGCGGTGGTCAGTGGGTCAGGCCACGCGTCTGCACCGGCCTTGCCGTTCGACGCACCGTACGCGTCGTGACCGACGCAGCCCACTCCGCCGTCAGTACCCCACCGCCCCGCCACTGCGCCGCGGCTCCGGCATCCCCTCCCAGCCGCCGTTCACGCGCATGATGGCGTTGACGTTCACCAGGCTGCGCAGTTCGCGCATGGCGTGCCCGAATCCGCGCAACGAGTCCAGCACCGCCGGCCGCACGCCGCCCGTCTCGAAGGTGAGCGAGTCGGGTAGTGCCTGGTGGTGAATGCGCGGGGCCCGCATGGCATCGGCGAGCGTCATGCGGTGCTCGAGCACATTGAGAATCACTTGACTGGTGCCGGTGATGATTGTCGGGCCTCCCGCGGCGCCCACCACCAGCAGCACCTGACTGTTGCGGTCGAGCACGATGGTGGGGGACATCGCGCTCAGCATGCGCTTGCCGGGCTGAATGGCGTTCTGTTCGCCCTGCACCAGCCCGAACATATTCGGCTTGCCCGGCTGAGCCGCGAAGTCGTCCATCTCGTCGTTGAGCATGAAGCCGGCGCCGCGCACCCACACGCCGCTGCCCCACGAGTTGTTGAGCGTGGTGGTGGTGGCCACGGCGTTCCCCTTCGCATCCACGACCGAGTAGTGCGTGGTGTTCATCGGTTCGCGCGCCGCCTGTTCCATCAGCGGCTCGAGCTGCCTGGTGGGTGTGGCGCGCGTCTCGCTGATGGTGCCCTGCAGCCGCTTCGCATACGTCTTGCTCGTGAGCTGGGCGAGCGGTACCGGTACGAAGTCGGGGTCACCGAGCTTCGCGTTGCGGTCGATGAACGCCCGCTGGTAGGCGCTGCCCACCAGGTGGAACCAGCGGGTGCTGCCGTAAGGCGGCAGCGTGGGGTACTGCTCCAGCACGTTCATCGCTTCGGCTGTCGTCACGCCACCTGACGACGACGGGGGCATGGAGAGCAGCCCGTAGCCGCGGTACGTGGTGCGGATGGGCGTGCGCCACACCGGCTGGTACCCCTGCAGGTCCTGCTTCGTGATGATACCGCCGCCGCGCTGCATCTCCGCGACGAGAGAATCTGCGACCCAGCCGCGGTAGAACGACGCCGGCCCCTGTTCCGCAATGGCCTGCAGCGTGCGCGCCAGATCGGGTTGCATCAGCCGCGCCCCGGCCGCCAGCGGGACACCGTCGGGGAAATAGGGTGTGCTGCGCTGGAAGCGCGTCACCATGCCGCGCGCGCGGGCAATGGAGCCGGCCAGCGCCGTGTCCACCACGAAGCCGTCGCGCGCGAGCGCGATGGCGGGCTGCATGACGCGCGACAGCGGCATGGTTCCGTAGCGCTCGAGCAGCGCAGCCATGCCGGCCACCGCCCCCGGCACGCCGGACGCGAGATGCCCGTACACGCTCTTGTCGGTGAGCTTGCCGTCGGCATCCAGATACATGTCGCGCGTGGCCGCCAGCGGCGCGATTTCGCGGTAGTCGATGGCCGCCACCCGCCCGTCGGCCATGCGCACCACGGTGTAGCCACCGCCGCCGATGTTGCCGGCCTCGGGCCACGTCACCGCCAGCGCGAACCCCAGCGCGACCGCCGCGTCCACGGCGTTGCCGCCAGCCCGCATGATGGCGGCAGCGGCGGCGCTGGCTTCGGGGCTGTTGCTCACCGCCATGACCTGCGGCGCAAAGGTGGCCTGCGCACCGGCCGGCAGACGCCACCCCTCGGGGAAGGTCGCCGCCTGACGGGCGGGAATGGCCGGATCGCCCGGCGGACCCGAGGGCGCGTCGGCGCGCGTGGCGTCGCTGCGCGAAGCGCCGGAGCGCGCGCACGACAGCGAAAGCAGCACGGCCGCGCCGAGGGCGAGCGACCGGGTGGGTGAAACGACACGACGACGGGAACCGGCGGTCAGGGGCATCGGTGTGGGGAGTGGGAGCTGGTCAGAACGCAAAACGCAGGGAGGCGCGGGTGTTGCGCATGCGCCAGGTGCGGCTCGTGCCCTCGGGGAGGTCGGCCTTGCTGTGCCACCCCATACCGAAGTCCTGCACGAGCGCCACCGCGAGCCCACGCGACAGCGTGTAGCCGAAGCCGAAGCCCAGCGACCCCGAGAGGTCGAACTGCTGCCGCGTGGCACCGATGGGCGCCTGCGTGGAGTCGCGGGTGCGCAGGTTGCGGAAGCCGGTGACCCCCGCCTGTCCCTCGAAGAACGTGTGGAACCCCGGGCGGTCGCCGCCGCTGCGGAACTGCCCCATAAGCGTCCACAGCTCGGTCTGCGCCTGGCAGCCGTTGGCGCACGGCACATTCGGCGCCTCGGGAACCACCACCGCGCGAAACGGCGTCACCGCCACGTCCACCACACCGTACCCGAGCGACACGCCGAGCGTGGTGGCTTCGTCGACCCCCTTTTCGAGGGTGCCGCGCACCTGCCAGAGCGGGTCGCTGCCGAAGTCCCAGCGCGACTGAGTGGCGCCGTCGTTGATACTGCCCAGCACCACCCCCGTGGCGCCGCCGGAGAACCACCAGCCGTAGTCGGGGCGCGACGGGGCCCGGCCGCGGATCTGGGCCGACAGCGCCGGGGCAGTCGTGCAGAGCAGGAGGGCGGCGCCGGCGAACGCTCGCCGCAGCCGTACCCGGGAGGCAGCGCAGGGCAGGGCACGGCGCACGCCCTGCCGCGCGGGTTGCATGAGAGTCACGGCGGTTCCTAATTGAGTACCAGCACGGAGGTGGCGCCCGTTCGCCGCTCCGGCGACCAGTATGCGGGGGGCGGCCACGTCGTCGAAACGTACCGCCCTCGCCTCCGGTGTGACACCGGCGCCTTTCGATCCCCCTCATCTGCCCTCGTGTCCGCTCCGGCGCTCGACCCGCGCGTTACCGAACGTCGCAACCCCCGCACGGTCGACATCGACCTCGCGTCCCCGCTGGCCATCGTCGACCTGATCACCGCCGAAGATCGGGCGGTGGCCGATGCGGTAGCGTCGCAGCGGGAGCCGATCTCCGACACCATTGCCGACATCGAGCGGGCCTTCCGGGCCGGCCGCCGCCTGCTGTATGTGGGCGCCGGCACGTCGGGGCGCCTCGGGGTGCTCGACGCCAGCGAGTGCCCGCCCACCTTCGGCACCGACCCGGCCATGGTGGTGGGGATCATCGCCGGTGGCGACCACGCCCTGCGCCACCCCATCGAAGGAGCCGAGGACGATCCGGCCGCCGGGGCAGCGGTCATGGACTCGCACACGGTCACCGCAGGCGATGTGGTGGTGGGAATCGCGGCGTCGGGGACCACGCCGTATGTGCGCGGCGCCCTGGCGCGGGCCCGCGAGCTGGGCGCTACTACCGCGCTCATCGCCTGCAGTCCGCCTCCCGAGGTCATGCGGGCGGTGGCCGACCGCTGCATTCTGCCCATCGTTGGGCCCGAGGTGCTCACCGGTTCCACGCGGCTCAAGGCGGGCACGGCCACCAAGCTGGTGTGCAACATGCTCACCACCGGCGCCATGATTCGCATCGGCAAGAGCTACGGCAACCTCATGGTGGACCTGCGCGCCACCAACGTGAAGCTGCAGGATCGTGCCGAGCGCATCGTCTGCGAGGTCACGGGGCTCGACCGCGAGGCGTCGCGCGCCCTGCTGGTACGCGCCGAGGGGCGCGTGAAGCGCGCGCTCGTGATGCACGCCCTGCAGGTGGACGCCGCCACCGCCGATGCCCGCCTCGCCGACGCCGGGGGCGTGATCCGCCGTGTGGTGCCGATGGCGCCGCCGCCGGTGGTGACGCCGGTGGTTTCGCCGACGGCGGCTTCCGCCGTGGCGCCGTGAGCGCCGCCGGCGCCCGCATCCTCGTGGGGGTAATGTCGGGTACGTCGCTCGACGGCATCAGCGCGGCGGTGGTGCGCTTCACCGAAGTCACCGCCGGTCGTCCGCATGCCGAACTGCTGTCGTGTACGCAGCGCGCCTACGCGCCCGATGCGCGCGCCCGACTCGCCGCCGCCATGCACGACGGTTCAGCCCGCGCTTACTGCCGGCTCCACGCCGATCTCGGGGACTGGCTCGCCGACGCCGCACTCGACGCCATGCAGCGCGCCGGTGTCACCGTACGCGACGTGGCGGCGATCGCTTCGCACGGACAGACACTCTGGCACGAGCCGGGGCACAGCACCTGGCAGATCGGCGACGCCGCGCGCATCGCCGAGCGCACCGGGTGTGCCGTGATCAACGATTTCCGCACGCGCGACATGGCCGTGGGCGGGCAGGGGGCGCCGCTCGTGCCCATGGCCGACGTGCTGCTCTTTTCGCACCCCACCGAGTGGCGCGCGCTGCAGAACGTGGGAGGGATCGGCAATGTCACCGTGGTGCCGCCAGCCGCCGATCCGCTCGATGCGCGGGTGCGCGCCTTCGACACCGGTCCCGGTGTCGTGATCATCGACGGGGTCGTGCAGCGGCTCTTCGGCCAGCCGTTCGATCGCGACGGGGCCATTGCCGCCTCGGGACGCATTCTCGAGGAGGTCGTGCGCGACCTGCTCGATCTGCCGTTCCTGCATGAGGCGCCGCCCAAGAGCACCGGACGCGAGCTGTTCACTCCGGCGTTCATCGACGATCTTGTCGGTCGCTGTACGCAGGCAGGCGGTGCACCCGCCGACGTGGTGGCCACTGCCACCGCGTTCACGGCGGCCACCATCGCCGACCAGTACATGCGCTTCGTGCCGGAGCCGATCGCCGACGTGCTGATCTCCGGCGGTGGGGCACACAACCCGGCGCTGGTGCGCGCGCTCGAAGGCGCGCTGGCGTGGCACGAGGCCCGTTCGGGACGCGCGGCACCGGCCGTGCGCCTGTTCGACGATGTGTACTTCGATGCCGAAGCCAAGGAGGCCGTGGCCTTCGCCCTGCTCGGCTATCTTCATCTCACCGGTCGTGCGGGCAACGTGCCCAGCGCCACCGGTGCCCGCGCGCCACGCATCCTCGGTGCGCTCACACCCGTCTGTTGAGTTGAAGTCATGAGTGACCAGACGCGCGCTGAACTCGCGCAGTTGCTGATTCCCATCGTCCGGTGGACCCCCGAACGCGGCTTCGCCGACGCCCGTCCGCTCATCGAGCAGGCGCTGGCGCTGGGCGTGGGCGGCTTTCAGCTCGTGGGAGGCGAACAGGACGGGGTGCGCGCGCTCGCCAAGGAGCTGCAGCTCAAGAGCCGTCATCCGCTGCTCATCGCGGCCGAGCTGGAGCGCGGCGCGGGACAGCAGTTCGCCGGCGCCACGGGTCTACCGCCGCTCGCGGCCATCACCGCCATGGGTGATCTCGAGGCGCTGCGTCGCGCCGCGCGCCTCACCGCGCGCGAGGCGCGCACGATGGGCGTGAACTGGAACCTGGGCCCGGTGTGCGATCTCGACCTGTTGGCCGAGAATCCGCTCATCGGCTCGCGGGCGCTGGGCAACGATGCGCGCACGGTGGCCACGCTGGTCACGGCGTGGATCGAGGCCTGCCAGGCGGAGGGGGTGCTGGCGTGCGCCAAGCACTTCCCGGGCATCGCACGGGCCACGCACGACGTGCACCGCGAGCCCACCACGGTGGACACGCCGGCCGACCAGCTCAAGGAGCTCGATCTGCACCCGTTCCGCGCCGCCATCGGCGGGGGCGTGGCCAGCGTCATGACGTCGCATGTGGCCTACCCGGCGCTTGACTCGAGCCGAGTGCCGGCCTCGCTCTCGCGCGAGATCCTGCAATGGCTGCTGCGGCAGCAGCTCAAGTTCGACAATCTCATCGTGTCCGATGTCATGACGCTGCCGGGCGTGTGCGACGGCCGCGAGGTGCCCGAAGCCTGCGTGCTGGCGCTGCGTGCCGGCTGCGACGTGCTGCTGGGCCCCGGGGAACTGGGCGCCACGCTCGACGCGCTGGAGGCGGCGCTCGATGATGGCACGCTCGACCCCGAGCGGGTGAAGCACTCGGTGCGCCGACGTTTGAAGTGGGCGCAGTGGGCCTCGCCGCCCAACGACTGGCGTCGCCCGAGCGGCGCCGACACGGCGTGGGGCGCGCTGCTCGCCGACAAGGTGCTGCGTATCGAGCACGGCCCGGTGCCCCCCATGGGCAGCGTCACCGAAGTCGCCATCGTCGACGACGACGAGGCGGTGGAGTCACGTCGTCCCGATCGCACCGGCATCGTGGACGCCATGCGTCTCGCCGGCAACGACGCCCGCATCGTGAGCGCGCCCACCAACGCCAGCGGCGGACCGTTCGTGATTGCTCTCTTCGCCGATTATCTGCCGGGCAAGGGACGACACACGCTGCAGGACGACACCGTGCGCCAGGTCCGCGAGCTGGCGGCGCAAGCCGAGTCGTTGCAGCGCAGCGTGGTGCTGGTGGGTCTCGGCGATCCGCGCTGGGTGATGCAGGTGGGGCTCACGTGTCCCACGATCGTGGCCTGGAGCGGCGATCGTGTCATGCAGCAGGCGGCCGGCCGCGGGTTGCTGCGCAAGCGCTGACAACCGGTTGTCCGGGCGTCGCGCGGGCGCCTGTCGTGGTCGTTTGAGCGGAACTGCCCACACAGAGAAAAGAAGAATCGGAGAAGGGGAGCCACGCCTCGCATGGGTGTCCCGGCTCCCTTTCTCCTTTGCTTGATTTCTCCTTGTGGGCAGTACCCAAGGAGCGCCGACGCCGACCACCTCCGAGCGATACGTCAGCCGGCCGCGAACACCTGGTATGCTGTCCACAGCAGCGCGGCCAGTGCCGCCAAGCCTAGCACCATGAACACCGGAATGGCCGCGCGGCGCCGCTCTTCGAGCACCGGAGGCGGCGCGCCGATCATCGGCGCCTGGGCGGCCCGCGCAGCGCGGCGACGCTCGGCCTGCATCTCGTTCACGGCCGACATGCGCGTGCCGTTGGGTGGCGTTGGGTCGCTCCGGATGGAGCGGGACCCCTGGGGCGGCGTGGGCCCCGTCTCGCGCACCTGATCGTTGAGCGTACCCGGCATGGGGAACGCGGTGTAGCCTACCCGGTCGGTGGCGATCGCTTCGTCGAGCCCGTCGCCCTCTAAGCGCACGGCGATCACCGTGATGTTGTCCGGGCCGCCGCGTTCGTTGGCCCGGTCCACGAGCTGGCGGCACAGCTGACGCACGTCCGATTCGGTGGTGGCGAAGGTGGCCATTTCGTCCGCCTTGAGCAGCCCCGACAAGCCGTCGCTGCACAGGATGAGCGTATCCCCGCGGCGAATCTGCTGGTGGGTGATGTCCACCGTGACTTGCGCCTCGGGGCCGAGTGCCTGCAGGATGATGTTGCGCCGGTCGCTGACTTCGGCTTCCTCGGGGGTCAGTTCGCCGGCTTCCACCAGCCGCTGCATGAGCGACTGGTCCTTGGTGAGCTGACGGGCCGCGCCGTCGCGCACCATGTAAGCGCGGCTGTCGCCGACCTGCACCAGGTACACCCGGTCGCCCAGGAGCCCGGCGATGGTGGCGGTGGTGCCCATGCCCCGATGTTCGGGGTGTTCCCGCGAGTACTGGTGAATGCGGCTATTCGCATTCACCGTGGCGTCGCGCAGCGCGGTCGTGAAGCCATCGATGGACGGGGCGCCCGTCATCCACTGCTGGCGCAGCGCCTCCAGCACGAGCGTGCCAGCCATGCTGCTCGCCAGTTCACCCGATGCCGCTCCGCCCATGCCATCGGCCACCAGAAAGAGCAGGCCGTGCGCGTCGGCGGTGATCTCGTGATAGCCCAGCTCGAAGTCGAGCGGGGTACCCGTTTCCAGATCGGCCACGAGGAACGTGTCCTCGTTGTGCTCACGCGCCCGCCCCACGTCGGAAAGGGCGAAGACACGCGCCACCACTCGGCGTTCGCTTCCGGGGGGCGACTGTTGGGAATGAGGGGCGGGAACGGTCACAGCAGCGTGGTACGGGCCGGTGTGCGCGCGGGGGGAGGTGGTCCCCCTACGGACGAATTCGCCGGAGGTTGCACCGGCGGTGCCTCCAGCGGAAGGGTGAAGGGACCAACGGCGGACCCCGTACACCTTCTGCTGAAAGACGGCCTCAACATGGCCCGCGTTTCAGCAACTGGCCAGATTCACCGCATGCCATTTCGCTGCGCCCTCCTCCCTGACCCCGCTTCCTCCTGCGCTCATGCGGGTCAGCGACATCGCCACGCACGCACGCTTATCGCGTGCCTGTTCGTGGTGCTGGCCTCCTGCGCCCGTCCCCCCGCGCCGGCCCCGGCACCCGCGCCGCGACCGGAACCGTGGGCTGTGGTCACCGGATTGCCGCCCGTACCGGCGGTGAACGGTGCGCCGCTGGCCATTCAGGTGCGCTACCCGGCGGACAACCAGCTCCTCGCCAGCCGGGACTCCAATTTCGTCCTCGGCAGCATCGGCAGCGGCGACGCCCAGCTGCGCATCAACGGCGTGGTGGTGCCGGTCGCGCCCAACGGTGCCTTTCTGGGATGGCTCGCCAATCCGCCGGCCGCGGCCAGTCGCTACGAACTGCTGGCGGTGCGGGGCGCCGACACGGTGCGGCGGACGGTGCAGGTGCGCTATCCCACGCGCGTACCGCTCCCGGCAAGTGGAACACTGCGCGTGGACTCGGCGTCGATGCAACCCGGACGCGGCTGGTGGGCAAGGCCCAGCGACCTGATGCGGGTGAGTGTGCGGGCGCCCGCCAATGCCCGCGCCGTCGTGGTGGGGCACGATGGCATCGCGCGGCCGCTGCAGTCTTCGTTGCAGTCGTCACCGCTCGCTTCACTGCAGACGCCGGGCGGAGTGGCCCCGAACGCGGCGCCGACTCTCGGCGCGGCGCCCGATACTGTGGATGCCTCCACGGTCTTCGCCACCGACGTGGCCGCGTCGCTGCTGGCCGACAGCACGCGCCCGGCGCGCGTGGTGGTGACGCGGCTCACCGACACGGTGAGGCTGGTGGTGCCGGTGGTGCGCGCCCTGCCCACGCTCACGCGCACACTGGGGCAGCTCCGCGCCACCGGCACCGTGGGCAGCGATACCGACCGCGTCGTGCATGCACGCACCATCGCCGGCGGCACCTACAAGTGGATCCTGCTGCCCAACACCGTGCTCGAGATCACCGGACGGCAGGGTAGCGCCACCCGCGTGCGTCTTGACGACGCCCTCGACGTGTGGGTGGCCAATGACGAAATCATGCCGCTCGCCGCCGGCACCGCCATGCCGCGCCGCGTGACTGGCGGGCTGCGCGTGACACCGGCCGCCGAGTGGGTGGACGTGGTGATCGGCATGGGCGAGCGGCCGGCGCATCTGGTGGAGGCGGAGGGACGCACCCTCACGCTCACGCTCTACGGCGTGCAGGCCAACCCGGAGATTTCGCCCATCCTCGGCAACGACACCCTCGTGCGCCGTATCGCGTGGGAGCAGGTCACCAGCGACCGGGTGCGGGTGACCTTCACGCTGTCGCAGCCGGCGTACGGCTGGCTGGCGCTCTGGGACGACACCCGCCGGGCGTTCGTGCTGCGCGTGCGCCGTCGGCCGGTCATCGACTCGGCGAGGCCGCTCACCGGATTGACCATTGCTGTTGACCCCGGCCATCCTCCCGCCGGCGCCACCGGCCCCACCGGGCTTTACGAAGGGGACGCCGTGCTCCCGGTGGGGCTGCAACTCGTGGAGCTGCTCACGGCGCGTGGCGCCACGGCCTTCAGCACCCGCAGCACACTCGATCCGCTGGGGCTCACCGAGCGCGCCGTGGCCTCGCGGCGCGCCAACGCCCACGCCTTCGTGTCGGTGCATCTCAACGCTCTGCCGGATGGCGTGAATCCGTTCACCAACAACGGCACCAGCACGCTGTTCTTTCACAACGCCAGCGAGCCGCTCGCGCGCGTCATGCAGACGGCGCTCATGCAGCGTTTCGGGCTGCGCGACCTCGGGGTGCACTACCAGAACCTCGCCGTGGCGCGCCCCACGTGGTATCCGAGTGTGCTCACCGAAGGGCTGTTCCTCATGCTGCCCGAGCAGGAGGCGGCCATGCGCGACCCGGCGTTTCAGCGTGGCTACGCCGAAGCGCTGCTGGCGGGGCTCGAGCGCTACTTCCGCGAGCTGGCGCGGCCATGATGCCGCGTCGGAGGGGCCTCACCTGCCTGCTGCTCGGCGTGGCGCTCGGCCTCGCCGCAGCGCCTCGGGCGTCGGCGCAGGTCGACCCGCGGGGACCGGTGGGTACGCTCGTCACGCCGCATCTGCGTGTGCACTTCCCGCTGGCGCTCGACTCGCTGGCGCGGGTGGCGGCGGGGCTGGCCGAAACCGCGTATGTGCAGCTCGCACGCGAGCTGGCGCCACCGGCCGGGCCCATCGACCTGCTGCTCATCGACAACCTCGACGTGAGCAACGGCTTCGCGCAGGTGTTCCCCACCAATCGGGTGGTCATCTACGCCACGCCACCCATCAGCTCGCGGGAGCTGCGCTTCAACGATGACTGGCTGCGGCTGGTCATCACCCACGAGCTGGCGCACATCTTCCACCTCGACCGGGCGCGCGGCGGGTGGCGGGCGGCCAGGCTGCTGTTCGGGCGCAATCCGCTGCTCTTTCCCAATGCGTTCACGCCCAGCTGGGTGAAGGAAGGGCTGGCCATTCACTACGAGTCGGCGCTTACCGGCAGCGGCCGCAATGTGGGCACCGAGTTCCGCACGCTGCTGCGCGCGGCGAGCATCGACACCGCCATTCCCCCCATGGCACGCTGGAGCCTGGCCACGACGCGTTTTCCGCTGGGGCAGACGGCGTACGGCTACGGCGCGCTGCTCATGCAGCAGGCTGTCACGCGAGCGCCGGATTCGCTGGGCATGCGGCGCTTCATCGACGTGACGGCGTCCGACGGCATTCCGTTCCTGCTCGGGCGCACATCGCGCTGCGGCTTCGGTACGTCGTTCGGCACCCTGTTCACGCAGCTGCGCGACTCGTCGCTGGCGGCGCCGGTGGACCGGGCCGGGGATGCCGCCTGGCAGGTGGTGAGCCCCGACGGCTGGTACGCCACCGCCCCGCGTTGGCTGGGGCGCGACTCGCTGCTCTGGAGCGCCAGCAACGGGCGCGAGGTCACGGGCCTGTACATCGCGCCGGTGGCCGACGCGGCATTACCTGACGGCACGCCGCCGCGACCGGTGCGCGTGGCGTGGCGCAATGCGCTCGATGTGAACGTGCCCGTGGGCGCCAATGCCGGACGCCGCACGCCGGTGGTATATACCCAGCTCGAGCGCCGCGACCCGTATGTGCTGCGCTCCGATCTCTACCGCGGCGCCGGGCGCGACGAGACCCGTCTCACGCACGGCGCGCGCCTCACGCAGCCGGATGCGCGCGCCGACGATGAACTCGTGGCCGTGCAGTACGGCGCCAACGCCGCCCGTCTCGTGCGCGTGAGTGCCGACGGCCGGCGCATCGTGCCGCTCACGCGCGACGTGCCCGGCGAACGGTGGGCCGAGCCGCGCTGGTCGCCCGCCGGCGACGCCGTGGCGGCCGTGCAACTGCTGGGCACCGGCGAGCAGCGCATCGTGGTGCTCGACACGCTGGGCGCACTGCGGGTGGCCGTGGCGGGAGCCCGCGGGGTATTCGCCAGCCCGTCATTCACGCCCGATGGACAACGGCTCGTGTGGAGCAGCGACCGCAGCGGGCGCATGCAGTTGGAGACGGCGCCGGTGTCGCTGGCGGCTGTCGACACGATGCGCTGGCGCGACGAACGCGACGCCGTGCGGCAGGCCAGCGCCGTGAGTACCGGCGTGTACGAACCCACCGTCTCCCCCGACGGCGCGCGGGTGGCGGCGCTGGTACAGCGCGTGGACGGCTTCCACGTGGTGGTGGGCGCCCTCGACACGCTCGGCCCGGTGGCGCGCAGCGGCTGGTATCCGGCGCGCAATCCGGTATCGGCCGCGAGCGCCGCCGACACCGGCCGCCGCAGCGCGTACCGGGCCACGCCCATGCTGCTGCCGCGCTACTGGCTGCTGCTGGTGGGTGAGGGGCGCGACGGCCGCGTCACGCTCGGGGCCACGTCCAGCGGCGTGGACATTCTCGAGCGCCACGCGTGGAACGCCAACGTGCTCGTGCAGCCGCAGCGCGGCGAGGTGGACGCGTTCGGTGCCTACCGCTACGCGGGGCTCGGCGTGCCGGTGCTCGACCTGTCGCTGTCACAGGAGTGGGACGGCACCTTCCGCGTGGTGAACGACTCCAACGCCACGCTTGGCCTGGTGGCACGGCGGCGTCGTTTCGTGACGGTGGCCAGCACGTGGAGCGTGCCGCGCATCCGCTGGTCGGCCAGCGGCAGTCTGGGAGCGCAGTACGAGCTGCGCGACTTCACCGCTGACGCCGACTCGGTGCTGGGGCCGGCCAACTCGCTGCTGCGGCGCGGTACGCGCTATCCCAGCCTGTTCGTGAACGGCGCCTTCTCCACTGCGCGGCTCGGCCTGCGTGGCATCTCGGTCGAGGAGGGCATCACGCTGTCGAGTGCCACCAGCTATCGCTGGCGCGAGGACGCGCCGTCGCTGGGTTCGTGGCGCACCGTGCTTGCCGGACGCGGCTACCTGCCGCTGCCGCTGCCGGGGTATGCGCGCCATGTGCTGGCGGCGCGGGCCGCGGTGGCGGTGACCGACACGAAGACGCAGACCGAATTCAGCGTGGGCGGCACCAGCGGCCTGTCGGCGGAGCTGGTGCCCGGCGTGCGCCTGGGTGATCCCGCCCGCACCTTTCCGGTGCGCGGCGTGGCGCCCGGCGTGCAGCGCGGCATTCGAGCCGTCGGGGGCAGCGTCGAGTACCGGGCGCCGCTGGTGATGTTCTCGCAGGTGCCGAGCCCATTCACCGTCTACAGCGACCGGTTGTCGGTGGCGCTGTTCAGCGATGCCGCGCGCGCGTGGTGTCCGGCCACTCTGGCGCGCGGCAACGAGCTGCTGTGCGAGCGTCCTGGTCAGCGCGACGGCATCATCGCGTCGGCGGGCGCTGAGCTGGTGCTGGACCTGGCGTTGCAGTACGACCAGCCCTATCGCGTGCGCATCGGTGCCGCGTCACCGTATGTGGCGCCACGCGGGGTGGCTCGCGGCGGCGCGTTCTACGTCACGCTGGGCGGGTACTTCTGAGCAGGTCACTGGTCTCTTGTACCCGATCGCGCCGCGTGTGGCGTGATGCTCTTTGCGCCGATAGCGCCGGGTGTGGCGTGATGCTCCATGCCTCTGCGCCATCAGGTAAGGCAGTACCGTACACACACGACGTGATCGGGCGAAAGGGAAAGCACGCGACCTGCGAAAGAATCAGGGCACCCCACGACGCAGACCCCACGCATACCTCGAGAACTCGAACATGGCCCAGCCTTTCATCCACGAATCCGCCGTCGTCCTCGGCACTGTCGAGCTGGCCGAGGACACCAGTGTGTGGCCCACCGCCGTCATCCGTGGCGATGTGGAGCGCATCGTGATCGGCGCCCGCAGCAACGTGCAGGACGGCGCGGTCATTCACGCCGACCCGGGCAAGCCCACCATCGTGGGGGCGGACTGCGTGATCGGGCACCGGGCGGTGGTGCACGGCACCGTGCTCGAGGACGGCGTGCTGGTGGGCATGGGCGCCATCCTGCTGAATGGCGTGCATGTGGGGCAGGGGAGCATCATCGGCGCCGGGGCGGTGCTCACCGAGAACACCCACGTGCCCCCTCGGTCGCTGGTACTGGGCGTGCCGGGCAAGGTGGTGCGGCAACTCGACGCCGAGCAGCAGGCCCGCATTCTCGACAACGCCGCGCGCTACGTGAAGCTCGCGGCGGCGCATCGGAGTGGTGCAGTGGCGCGACACCGCTGAGTGTGTGGGGTGGCCGCCACGCCGTACGCGTGAGCAGGCAAGTGGGCGGCGCGGGTGTGAGAGCAGGCAAGCGGCCCCGGCCGGACGCGCGAGCGGTCCGCGCGGCGTCACAATTCTTCTGGCGGGGTGGTGACGGGATGCTGACCGTTTCGGGCGCCGCAGTTGGTTGCTAAGTCGTTGCCGGTTTGACGGTTGTGGGCGGCGAGGTGGAGTGTCGCCATGAGGCGCTGACGCGACGGTGTGCGCCAGGTGTCCCGCATACCGCACAAAGCTGTGCGCGGTGGAGAACCCGGCAGGGGTCGCAGGTCCGTGATATGACAATCGGAAGTCGCCACGGCACAACGAGTTACCCTGCTGCTTGCGCGGCCTCACGAATTGGGGCACCATGCGCGTCCGCCGACCGCCCACGCTGCGCGTTGCGCGCCTCGTGAAATGCCGACGTCATCATCGCCATGGCGTCCCACCGCCCCCAGCAGGAGTAGCCCCGCATGCCCTTCTCGCCCACGCCCCCGGAAGGTCTCGTCACGCTGTCCAGCAACGCCCGCACGGTGCTCGACAAGCGGTACCTCGTGAAGGATGCCTCGGGAAAGTCGGTGGAGAAGCCGGAGGACATGTTCTGGCGGGTGGCCACGGTGGTAGCCGAGGCTGATCGCCGGTACGGGGCGAGCGACGGCGCGGTGAACGCGCTGGCCGAGGAGTTCTACTTCCTCATGACGCAGCGCCGGTTCGAGCCCAACTCGCCGACGCTCATGAACGCCGGCCGGCCGCTGGGGCAGCTGTCGGCGTGCTTCGTACTGCCGGTGGACGACGCGCTCAGCAACGGCCAGAGCGGCATCTACGATTCGCTGCGCAGCATGGCGCTCATCCACCAGAGCGGCGGCGGCACCGGCTTCTCGTTCTCGCGGCTGCGTGCGCGCGGCAGCATGGTGCGCAGCACCACCGGTGTGGCATCGGGGCCCATCTCGTTCATGGAGCTGTATGACGCCAGCACCGACGCCGTGAAGCAGGGCGGCACCCGTCGCGGCGCCAACATGGGCATCCTGCGCGTCGATCATCCCGACGTGCTCGAGTTCGTGAAGTGCAAGGAAGACCTCACCAAGATCACGAACTTCAACATCTCGGTGGGCATCACCACGAAGTTCATGAACGCAGTGAAGGCCGACGGCCTGTACGACCTCGTGGACCCGGTCACGCATCAGGTCACCGGCCAGCTGCGCGCCCGCGATGTGTGGGATACGATGATCATGGGTGCGTGGCGCACCGGTGAGCCGGGGGTGTTCTTCATCGATGAGGCCAACCGGTACAATCCGGTGCCGCATCTGGGGCAGTACGAGGCGACCAATCCGTGTGTCACCGGCGACACGCTGGTGGCCACCACGCAGGGGCTGGTGCCCATTGCCGACCTGTGCGAGCGCGGTGAGGCGGTGCCGGTCACGCTCGATGCCCGCTTCAGCGCCGGCAAGGTGGGCCCGGCCGGCGTGCCGTTCCAGAGCGGCATCAAGCCGGTGTTCAAGGTGGTCACGCGCGAGGGATACGAGATTCGCGTTACTGCCGATCATCGCTTCATGACCGCGCGCGGCTGGGTGGAGGCGCAGCATCTTCAGGCGGGTGATGCGCTGCACATCCAGAACACGAAGGGTGGGTTTGGCGTGCAGGGGACGAGTGAGGAAGGGCGGGTGTTGGGCTGGCTCATTGCCGACGGGCACATCACCGGCAAAAGCGGCCACGGCGCAGTGCTCGGCTTCTGGGGTGACGACCGCGAGGTGGCTCCAGCCTTCGCGCGCGATGTGAACGAGGTGCTTGGCACCTATGACGGGGCCGGTCGCGCTGTCGGCGTGGTGGACGTTCCCGCCCGCGATCTGGTGACGGTGAGCAGCACGCGTCTGCGTGAGCTGGTGGCGGCTCGCTATGGCGTGACCGCTGAATCCAAGCTCGATCGTGTGCCGGCTCCGGTGCTGGCTGGCTGCGAGACGATGCAGCAGGGCTTCCTGCAGGCGCTGTTTACCGCCGATGGCCATGTGAGCGGCACCCCGGACAAGGGGGTCTCGGTGCGGCTCACCAGCATCTCGCTGTCGTTGCTGCAGGACGTGCAGCGCGTGCTGCTCAACTTCGGGATCGCGTCCCGCATCTACCAGGAGCGACACCCGGCGCGCACCGTGTCGTTCAATGGCGTCGAGTCAGTATGCCAGGCCGATCATGACCTGGTCATTGCCCGCGACAACGTACTGCGCTTCGCCGAGGAGATCGGCTTCCTCACGCGCACGAAGAACAGCGCGCTCATCAAGCGTTTGGCCAGCTATGGCGCCCGCGGTCCTTACCGCGAGTCGTTCACCGCGCGTTTCGAAGCGCTGGTGCCCGATGGCGAGGAGATGGTCTACGACCTCACCGAGCCGCTCACGCACTCGTTCATCGGCCACGGGTTCGTGGTGCACAACTGCGGCGAACAGCCACTCCTGGCCTACGACGTCTGCAACCTCGGCAGCGTCAACGTGGGCCACTATGTCCGGAACGGCGCCGTCGACTGGGACGCCATGCGCAGCGATATCGCGCTCAGCACACACTTCCTCGACAACATCATCGACGTCAACAAGTACCCGCTCCCCGAGATCGACGCGCTCAGCAAGCGCATTCGGCGCATCGGGCTGGGGGTGATGGGCTTTGCCGACATGCTCGTGCGCCTCGGCATTCCGTACGACAGCCCCGAGGGCGTGGAGATGGGGCGGCGCGTCATGGAGTTCCTTGACGTCGAGGCCAAGAAGGAGAGTGAGCGGCTGGCCAACCAGCGCGGCGCGTTCCCGGAGTGGGCGCAGTCCATCTGGGGCCCCGACGAGACCTGCGCGCGCGACGCCAACGGGCAGCGTATTCGCCCCATGCAGCTGCTGCGCAACTGCAACGTGACCACGGTGGCGCCCACGGGCACCATTTCCATCATCGCCGGCTGCTCGAGTGGGCTCGAGCCGCTGTTCGCGGTGGCGTTCATGCGCAACCAGGCGGGCGTGATGATGCCCGATGTGAACGAAGACTTCGTGGCCATCGCCAAGGCCGAGGGGTGGTACAGCGACGCGCTCATGGAGCGCATCGCCAAGTCGGGCAGCGTGCAGCATGCCGAGGTGCCCGCCAAGTGGCAGGCGGTGTTCAACACGGCCAACAACATCTCGCCCGAGTACCACATCCGCATGCAGGCCGCGTTCCAGCAGCACTGCGACTCGGCCATCTCCAAGACCACCAACTTCAGTCACGCCGCCACCGTCGACGACGTGCGCGCCATCTACGAGCTGGCGTACGACATGAAGTGCAAGGGCGTGACGGTGTACCGCGACGGTTCGCGCGATGGCCAGGTGCTGAGCACCGGTACCACCGCCGACGCCGCGGCCAAGCGTGACGGCGCCCCGGCGTCGGCGCCCGCGGGCGAGGCCAAGGGGGAGAGCGCCAAGGAAGTGGCCGCGCTCAAGCGCGAGCTGGGCGAGCTGCAGGGCACCATTGCCGAGCTGCAGAATCAGCTGGAGCGCACCAAGAAGGCGCTGTTCAGCGCCGAGTCGGACAACGCGAGCCGTCGCGGAAAGCGGTCGCGCCCCGAGGTGATGCGAGGCACCACGTACCGCAAGGATACGCCGCTGGGCACGATGTTCGTGAACATCACGGAAGACGAGAAGGGGCAGCCGTTCGAGGTGTTCCTCAACCTCGGCAAGGCTGGCGGCAGCGCCATGGCCGACGCCGAGGCGATCGGCCGGCTCATTTCGCTGGCGCTGCGGAGTGGCATTTCGCTGCAGGAGATCCACCGTCAGCTGCGCGGCATTTCCAGCGATCGCGCGGTGGGGCTGGGCCCCAACAAGGTGCTGAGCCTCCCCGACGCGGTGGGTATGGCGCTGGAGCAGTGGTGGCGCGAGAAGCAGGGGGTGCAGACCGACCTGCTGAGCAATGGCCCGCTGACGCAGGTGCAGGGGGTACCGAGCGCGCTGTCACCGCTGCCGACGCCGGCCGCGGGTGTGCCGGTGGTGCCGCCCGCGCCGAATGCGGGGGCGGCGCAACCGCAGATCGAGTTCGGTAACGTGGGCGGCGAGGTGTTCATGGGCACGTGCCCCGACTGCGGCAGCCAGCTGGAGTTTGCCGAAGGGTGCGTGAAGTGCCACGTGTGCGGGTTCAGTGAGTGTGGGTGAGGGCTGAACTCCCTGTGCGCTGATGAGAGCGCGCCGTCGGC
>JBEILM010000034.1:0-37063 GCA_040379205.1 Gemmatimonas sp. | reverse complement strand
TTGCGCTCGCCCGTGAACGTCGCGCCGCCCTGCCCGCCGAAGTCGACGTCCCCCTTCACGCTGGTGGCATTCACCAGCACCCCCGTGAACGTGAGCGTCGCCCCACCGCCGGTGTTGAGGGCGAAGGTGAACGTCGAGTCCTTGACCGTGCCCTTGAAGGGAACGATGCCCATGCGCCCCGACTCGTAGGTGCCGCTCAGCGAATCACCCTGCTGCTTGATGGTGACCGTGGGCGTGCCCGTGCCGTTTTCGGTGACGACGGCAAAGGCCCACGTGCCGGTAAGGTCGATGGCCAGCAGCGGCGCGAGCGCGGCAGTGCTGCCCAGCGCGAGAACGGAAACGGCGGCGACGAACGGACGCATGATCGGAATGCTCAGGGAGAAGGTCAGACCCCCGCGACGGGGCGTGGGGTGCAAGATAACGGCGCGCCGTTCCGGAGTCGTGACCGGGCGCTCACGGCGTCGATACCCCCATCCACGAGTCTGTGCCATGCGCACGATTGCCCTCGTGTTTCCCGTGCTGGTTTCCGCGCTGCTGCCGCTGAGCGGCCCACGTGATCCGGCCCCGCGTCGCGAGGTGCGGTGGGGCTACGCACCGGCGGAATCACTGGCACTGGTGCAGCTGGGGGAGCGGCCCTCCGCCATGCGACCGCTCATGCTGCTCGTCCCTGGCCCCGTGGGATCGGCGTTTTCCATGCGCCGGGTAGCAGACGCACTCGCGCAACGCGGACACGCCGTGCTGATTGCCGACCCGCTGGGCATGGGCGCCTCCACCCGCCCCGAAGGTGCCGATTATGCGCTCAGCCGGCAGGCCGACCGGGTCCGGCGACTACTCGACGACGTCGCGCCCGGCGCCACGCCGGTGGTGGTGGCGGCCATCGGTACCAGTGCGACCATCGCCCTGCACATGGCAGCCATCGATACGGCGCGCATTCGCGGCGTGGTGTCCATCGCCGGCGGCCCGGTGGACCACCAGGGCACCAGGAACCTCAGCCTCGCCCTCAAGCTGGCCCCGCTGCTCGACAACCGCATCGGCAAGGCCATTGCCCGCGGCCGCTTCGAGGCCGGTGCCCGCGCTCAGAGCACGAACGACGCCTGGCTCACGCCCGCAGTGCTCACGGCCTACGTGGAACCCATGGAGCGCGACCTGCGTGGGCTCTTTCGCACGCTGGGCTGGATGCAGAAGGCCCCCGAGCCACACCCGATTGCGTCGCGGCTCCCGCAGGTGACCGCTCCGGTGCGGCTGCTGGTCGGTGACAAGATCGTGCCCAGCTCACCGACCGCCGAGCAGATCGCGCTGCTCGCCCGGCACCTCCCCGACTTTGCCACCGACACCATTCGCGGCGCTGGCACGCTGCTGCACGAGGAGGCCCCGGAAACCGTGGTGCGCGCGCTCGAGACCCTCGCGGTGACGGGACCTCGGCGCGTGTCACCTCAGCGCGTGATCCCCGCGCCGTAGGGCGCAATGCCGGGCAGCGTGATCGGCAGGCGCCCGGTGATCGGCGCCTTGCCCACCAGCGCCCGCCCGGCCGCGCGCTGCGACATTGTCCAGGGGCTCCACGCGATCAGGTGTGCTTCGGTGAGCGGCAACCCGAGCTGCAGATACGGGTTGTTGAAGCTCACCAGCACCACCCGCGTGTTGGCGGCGCGAAGGGCATTGAGCAGTTCGGGGAGTCCCTTCGTGGGCACCATGCTCGCGGTGTTGGTGGCCGCGCCGATGTAGCTCGACACGATCACCACATCGGCGCCCTTGGCGATGTTCAGTGCGTTCTCCACCGAGGCCGGCAGAATGGCCGGATCGGGCGTGATGCGATAGCCGCCCGCATTACCAGCCGCCGCACCGGCGGTGGCCTCGGCCACCACTTCCGGCGTGAGCGTCAGCGATAGCAGGCGGGGGTAGCTGCTGCGTAGTTCGGCGTCGAAACCGCGCCCGGCGCTCAGGTCCACCCGCGACGACACCGTGATGCTCACCACCCGGGCCTCACGCGGCAGCTTGAGCGGCACCAGCGAGAGAGAGTCGCGCACCAACGTGATGGCCTTCTCGGCCGCTGCCCGGGCCGGCACCAGATTCTCGGCGGTGCCGACCCGCGACCGCACCCCTTCGATGTCCACAAAACGGTTAGCATGCAGCCCGAACTCGTGCTTGGCCAGCAGCAGCTTGCGCGCCGACTCGTCGATGCGCTTTTCGGAGAGACGACCGGCGGCCACGGCATCCACCACCGCCTGAATGGACACCTTGGCATCGGTGGGCATCAGCAGCACGTCGTTGCCGGCTTCCACTGCGAGTACGGTGGCTTCGGCCATGGTGAGGTTGCCAAGCACGCCGTTCATGTCGAGCGCGTCGGTGACGAGCAGGCCGTCGAAGCGCATGTCGCGGCGCAGCAGGTCGGTCATCACCGCGCGGCTGAGTGTGGCGGCGGTACGCGTCGTATCGAGCGCCGGCAGGTCGCCGTGAAAGGTCATCATGCCGCGCAGGCCGGCGTCGATGGCCGCCTGGAAGGGCTTGAGTTCCACGCTGTCGAGCCGCGCGCGCGACACGTTCACACGCGAGAGTTCGAGGTGCGAGTTCTGCTCGGTATCGCCGTGCCCGGGAAAGTGCTTGCCGGTGGCGAGCATACCGTGGTCCTGGATGCCGCGCATGAGCGCCGTGCCCATCCGCGACACGAGCGTGGCGTCCTCACCGAACGAGCGCCCGCTGATGACGGGGTTCTTGGGGTTGTTGTTCACATCCAGCACCGGCGCGAACGCCATGTGGATGCCCATGGCGCGCCCCTCGACAGCGGTGACGCGCCCCATCTCGTAGGCCAGCGTGGTGTCGCGCGTGGCGCCGATGCCCATCTGATACGGGAACGACGTGGCGCCACCCAGCTCGATGGCGTTGGGAAGGAACCAGCCCCCGCGGGCGCGGAACGCCGCGCCGGTCTCGAGGTCGGCGCCCACCAGCAGCGGCAGTCGCGCGATGCGCTGCAGCGCGTTGACCTTGGTGGCGATGTCCATCGGACCGCCGACGGACACGATGATGCCCCCCAATTCGAGGTCGCGGATCTGGCGCTCGATGGCCGTGTAGGCCGGCGCGTCGACGGGGGCGAAATCGCCAAGCGTCCACACCCAGATCATCTGGCCTACCTTCTGCCGCAACGACAGCGTGGCCAGCACGGAGTCGGCCCACCGCGCGCGATCGCGCGGGTCGGACACCGTGGGGCGCATGGTGGGCGCGACGGGTGCGCTCGGCGCGGGGGCCGGCGACTCGGGTGCGGGACGGGTCGCGCCGGCACTGGCGCAGCCGGCGGCAACGAGGGTGAGCAGCGGAAGGGACCAGGCCCGCGTCATGCGGAGTTCTCCAGGGAGGCGAGGAGCCGCGCCCGAACGAGGCGACGGCGCCCTTCAATCTACACCGCAGGACGGCCCCGATCGCCGCGGCCCGCCTTACGGTGGTGTCAGTTCCACGGTCAGCAGCGCCAGCACCCCCACCGACTCGCCGTTGCGCTGGGCCGGCGTGAAGCGTACCTGGCGCAGTAGCGCCGCCACTGCGGCCCGGGGTACGCTGGTCATCGACGCCGAGGCCGTGCGCACGTTGACCGTGGACGGATGAATCCGGCCATCCGCCTCGATGACCGCACTGACCAGCACCACCGGCTCGGCCGCCTGGGTCACGCGCCGGACAAGCGGCTCCCAGCCCGCGTTCTCCTCGTGGTTGCCGAGCACGTTGACCCGGCGAAGGCGCGCCGGCAGGGCGCTGGACGAATGCAGCGCGGCCGCACGCGTGACCTGCGACGCGAACCACACCGTACCCTTCCGCCGCGCCGCGAACGAGGCGCTGGTATCAGGGCGTCGCCAGGTCGGGTTGCACAGTACGCGCGCCAGCGACAGCGACACCGAATCCGGCGCCCGCCCGCGCACAATGGCGTCGGAGAGGTAGTGCGCGCGCCCCTGCAGCCGGTCGCCGCCGGGAGAGGAGGTAAGCCGCGCGTCCCACCCCACCAACCCGGTCAGCACCCGCAGATGCACTGAATCGCCCGTCACTGACCAGACGCTGGCTGGCTCCCACATCAGTTGCGCCTCGCGGAGCGGCAACAACGGCCGCCCCACGCCACCGCCGGGCGACAGGATCAGCAGGCGGGAGGCGCGATCGTCCGAAAGGTCGACCAACTGCGCCATGAGCGCCCGGTCCGCCTCCCAGCATCCCTCGATCGCGGCGGGGTAGCGCTGGGCGCCTGCGACTTGCGCGTCCGCACGCTGCGCCGCGACGACAGAGCCGGCCGACAGCGCACATCGCAGCGCGATGTGGACCAACCAAGTCGACGGCTGCGACGACCGCCGCGATGACGGTCGCCACGATCGTCGCGACGCAGCCGCCGTCACCGCGCCTGTGCCCCCAGTGCCCGCTGCCACCCCGCGCGCCCCTCCACCACGGGCAACGTCAACGACGTCCCATCGAGATCCACCGTCAGCACCGTGCCCGGCGCCGGCCAGAGCGTGAAGTCCTTGTCGCTCGACATGATTAGCAGGCCAATACGCTTGCCCGCGGGGACGATCTGATCGTCGGGCTCGAGGTCGAACGTCACCGTGACCGGTTGCCCGGGCACCAGCGGCTCGCTCGTGCGCAGCGACTTCGCGTTCTGCGGATCGGCCCAGCCCCGCGTGATGATGCCGTTGGGGTTCATGGGGCCGCTCGCGTTGGCGGGCCACGGCAGCTCCACCAGCCACACCGACAGATTGGCCGCGGCCTTGCTCGACGCCACGCGCACCGTGACGCGCGCGGTGCCCGACAGGTACACCGGCGCCACCAGCTCCGGCGTGGCGTACAGCAGCCGATTCGGCGACGCCTCAGCCAGGGCCAGCTGCGCCCCCGTGAAGTTCACATCGTCGGTGAGCGACTCGCTCCCCTGCCCCGCCGGTTTGTCCAACGCCAGCCCGCCGCGCCGCGTCCCGCCGGCGGTGGGATACACGGTGACCGGCGCCGCCTGCGGATGCGGATAGGCCGCGTACGCCGTGGGCGACTGCCGGTTTGCGCCCTCTCGCACCACGAACGACCGGGGGTCGTTCTCCACGCCATTGCGCACGCCCAGCAGGTAGCGCGTGAACCACCGGTTCATCATGGCCAGCGGCGGCTCGCCGCCGTGCCCGCCCTGATGCCAGTACATCTGCACCGGCACGCCATTCGCCCGTACCGCCTCGGCCATGATCGCCGTGTGCGCCGGCATCACGTTCCAGTCGTTGAAGCCGTGCGCCGTGAGCATCGCCGCCTTGATGCCCTTGGCCTGCAGGATGTAGTCGCGCTTGGTCCAGAAGTCGTTCAGGTCGCCCGTGCGGCGATCGATGCCCGGCGTGATGATCGCATCGCGCACGCGGGCGTTGCACAGCGCGCGCGTGGCCGGGTTGCCGCTCTGCACGAAGTCGTAGAGCACATCCACATCTTCGCCGAGGTAGCCGCCGGGGCTGCGCACAAGGCCGTTGTCGCGGTAGTAGCGGTAGTACGAGTTGTTGGGCGACACCGGGATGATGGCCTCGAGCCCCTTCACCCCGGTGGTGGCGGCGGCAATCGGTAGCGTGCCGTTGAACGACGTGCCGGTCATGCCCACCTTGCCCGTCGACCACGTCGCGCGCACTTCCTCGGTGCCGTCGACGGTGGTGTAGCCCTTGGCGCGCCCGTTCAGCCAGTCGATCACGGCCTTGGGCGCGAGCGACTCGTTCTCGCCACCGATAGTGACGCACCCTTGACTGAGCCCGGTACCCGGCGACTCGGAGTGCACCACGGCGAAGCCGCGCGGCACCCAGGTGCGCACGTGTGAATTGCTGATGCGCGTGCGGTTGGCGTTGAAGGGCACGCCTATTCCCAGCGTGCGTGAAGGCGAGGGATCACCCAGCTCCTGCTTCACGGGCCAGAACACCGGCGCGTCGCCCAGTGTCCCGGCGAAATACGGGCTCGTTTCGTACACCACCGGCACCTTGAGCCCCGAGGCCGTGGGCCCCGGGCGCGTCACGTCGACATGGACGCGATCGGGCCTACCATCGAAGTCGGAGTCGAACGCGGTCTCCACCCAGAGGCGCTCGCGAATCCACATCGCGGTATCGGCGAACGCCGCCACGACTTGCGACTGGCCGTCGGTGATGACGTAGGGGGATGGCAGCGGCGCCGCCGCAGCCGGAGCCGCCGGGGCCGCACGGCGGCAGCCTGAGGCGAGCAGTGCCAGGAGGGCGACCGCTCCGAAACGAGGGAGGTACGCGGGTGTGATCATGCCGGGAAGCTGCCGAGCCGCACCGCGACGGACAAGCCGACCGGTGCGCCCGTACCAGGGACACGCTGGCAATATCAGGGACGAATGGTGACGTTTCGACAGTCCGGACGCGTCGTTCCTTCCATCCCCTCTCTCGTGCTCGAACAGTACGCCCTCATTCTCGCCCTTGGCTGCGCCGCGGTGGCCATTGTGTACGGCATCGTGTCGGCCCGCTGGATCGTCGCCCAGCCCGCCGGCAACGACCGCATGCAGCAGATCGCCAGCGCCATCCAGGAAGGCGCCGATGCCTACCTGAAGCGTCAGTACACCACCATTGCTGCCGTGGGGGTGGTGCTGTTCCTCGCGGTTGGCGTCGGGCTGGGCAGCTGGCTGACGGCCATCGGCTTCGCCCTCGGGGCGGTTCTGTCGGGCGTGGCCGGTTTCATCGGCATGTACGTGTCGGTGCGCGCCAACTCCCGGACGGCGCAGGCGGCTACCGTCGGCCTCAACGCAGCGCTGAACGTCTCGTTCAAGGGCGGCGCCATCACCGGCATGCTTGTGGTCGGCCTCGGCCTGCTTGGCGTCGCCGGCTTCTATTGCGTGACCCTGGGCGGCGGCACCGACGAAACGGCGGTCACCCGTGCCCTCGAGCCGCTGGTCGGCCTCGCCTTCGGCTCGTCGCTCATCTCGATCTTCGCTCGCCTCGGCGGCGGCATCTTCACCAAGGGGGCCGATGTGGGCGCGGACCTCGTGGGCAAGGTGGAAGCCGGCATCCCGGAGGACGACCCGCGCAACCCGGCCGTGATTGCCGACAACGTGGGCGACAACGTCGGCGACTGCGCCGGCATGGCGGCCGACCTGTTCGAGACGTATGCGGTCACGGTGATCGCCGCCATGCTGGTGGCCGGCCTGTCCTGGTCGACGTATGGCCACACCGGCGTACTCTATCCGCTGGTGCTCGGCGCCGTCTCCATTCCCGCGTCCATCGTCGGCACGTTTTTCGTGAACGTGAAGCCCGGCGGCAAGATCATGAACGCGCTGTACCGCGGGCTGATCGTGTCCGGCGTACTCGCGGCGGCGGCGTTCTTCTTCGTCACGCGGGCCATGTTCCCCGGCGATCAGGCCACCAACCTGCTCCTCTGCGCGTTGGTCGGCCTCGCGCTCACTGCGGCGATGGTGCTGATCACCGAGTTCTACACGGCCACCGAGTACGGCCCCGTACGGCAGATCGCGAAGGCATCGGAGACGGGGCACGGCACCAACGTCATCGCCGGTCTCGCGGTGTCCATGCGGTCCACGGCGGCGCCGGTGCTTGCGGTGGCCATCGCCATCTATGCCTGCTACCAGATCGCCGGGCTGTACGGCGTGGCCATTGCCGCCACGTCCATGCTGTCCATGGCGGGCATGATCGTGGCGCTCGACGCCTACGGCCCCATCACCGACAACGCTGGCGGGATCGCCGAGATGAGCCACCTCGGCCCCGAGATCCGCAAGACCACCGACGCCCTCGATGCCGTGGGCAATACCACCAAGGCCGTGACCAAGGGCTATGCCATCGGCTCGGCGGGACTCGCGGCCCTGGTGCTCTTTGCCGACTACAGCAGCCGGCTGGGCACCCACCTCGGCGCGCCGGTGAATTTCTCCATCGACGATCCGAAGGTCGTGATCGGCCTGCTGGTGGGCGGCATGATCCCCTACCTGTTCGGCGCCTCGGCCATGCAGGCCGTGGGACGGGCCGCCGGTGCCGTGGTGGAGGAGGTCCGCCGTCAGTTCCGCGAGCTGCCCGGCATCATGACGGGCACACAGAAGCCGCAGTACGACCGCGCCGTGGACCTGCTGACCAGGGCGGCCATCCGCGAGATGATCCTGCCCTCGATGCTGCCGCTCGTGATTCCCGCGATCGTGGGGCTTCTGCTCGGCGGTGCGGCGCTGGGCGGGCTGCTCATGGGCACGATCGTGACGGGGCTCTTCGTCGCCATCTCCATGTGCACCGGCGGTGGCGCGTGGGACAACGCGAAGAAGTACATCGAGGAAGGGCATCACGGCGGCAAAGGAAGCGACGCCCACAAGGCGGCCGTCACCGGCGATACGGTAGGTGACCCCTACAAGGATACGGCCGGCCCGGCCATCAACCCGCTGATCAAGATCATCAACATCGTGGCGCTGCTGCTCATTCCCCTGTTGTCGAAGGCGTGAGCCCGGTGGGCGCCCAGTGGGTTGCCGACGCGAGGTGTCCCTGCCGGTCACGCCAACCGCGTCCGTCCATGCACCTCAGGGGTTGCACGACGGACACTGGCCAGGGTCCGCAGTGAGGCGGCCATCCGCACGCGGGTGCCCCTCCCGGTGGCTGCAGCAGGCGCAGCCCCACGTCTCTTCGAGAACGAGCGACGTCGGGGTGCCGCACCAACCGCAGGCAAGGCCCGGCGTCGTCGCCACGCGTCCCCATCCAGGTGCACGGCACGCGGGACAGCACGCCGCCAGGCGCCTCGCCAGGCGCTCGGCGAGGATGGCGATGCTGGCCATGCGCGTGGGGTTGCAGTGCGCCCGCATGTCCGTCTCCACGAGGGCAACGCCACGCGGTGACACGCGCCGTGCGCCGGCCACCGCGTGAGCGAGACCGGCGGGCGACACGATGCCCTTGACCAGCGCGGGTACCGCGCCGTCGACGGCCGGCACACCGGCGGGCCGCACCAGGACGGCATGCGCCGGGAAGCCCACGCGCTCGAGCCACGCATCCAGCGCCGGGTCGGGTGCGTCGCCACCCAGCTCGAGGTGCGAGAAGTTGGTGGCTTCGGCGAGGCACTCCTCGACAAGCACGAGCCCGCGCGCATCGTCCACGAACGCCAGCCACTCGGCACCACCCGGCACGAACGGTATGATCGGGTGCGGACCGAAGCTGCCTTCGCTGGCCATGCCATACGGCAGCCCGGCGGCCTGCATGCCAAGACGCGCTTTCGCTACGCAGACGGCGGGAGCGGGTGCGGTCCGCTCACGCTCGCCGGAGAAAGTGCCAAGCGCATCGGTGTCGACCGGCACGGCCTCGATGATCGCCCCCACGTGGCGCTGAAGCGCCGGCGCAATAGCCTGCGCCTTCGCGTGCAGCGTAGCCAACGCCACGCGGGTGTCGTGGTAGGGGTGCATATTGGGAGCATAGTCGCCCGGGCAAGCGGGGCCCCTACCACGTGAGCATGCTCGACCACGACCCCCTCGGGGCCTTCTGCCGCCACACGCATGTCGCCTGCGCTCCTACCGGGCACGGCGTCCTCGACGGGCTGACGTTCGGCCTCAAGGATATCTTCGATGTGGCCGGCCACCGTACGGGGTTCGGCAGCCCCGACTGGCTCGCCACGCACGCGCCGGCCGATCGCCATGCCTGGGTCCTCGATCGGCTGCTGGGAGCCGGTGCCACCATGGTGGGCCGGACGCACACCGAAGAGATGGCGTTCAGCCTCACTGGCGAGAATGCGCACTACGGCACGCCCGTGAACCCTGCCGCACCGGGGCGCGTGCCGGGCGGCTCTTCGAGCGGCTCGGCAGCGGCGGTGGCCGGCGGGCTGGTGGACTTCGCCATCGGCAGTGACACCGGTGGCTCGGTACGGGCGCCGGCGAGCTTCTGCGGCCTCTACGGCCTACGCCCCACCCACGGGCGCATCCCGCTCGATGGAGCGTGTCCGCTGGCGCCGAGCTTCGACACCTGCGGCTGGTTCGCGCGCGACGCCGCGCTGCTGGCGCGGGTGGGCACCGTGCTGCTGTCCCGGTCCGGTGCCGAAGCGGCGCCGGCACAACGCCCCGGCCGCCTGCTTCTGGCCACCGACGCGTGGGCGCTGGCGGTGCCCGAGGCTGCCGCCGCCCTGCAACCGGCGCTGAGCCGTGTGCAGGCCGTGCTGGGCACCGCCACACCGATCACGCTCAGCCCCGAGGGGCTATCGGCGTGGTTCGACGTCTTCCGTGTGCTGCAGTACGCCGATATCTGGGCCACGCATCGCGAATGGGTCAGCAGCGCACACCCCACCTTCGGTCCGCAGATTGCTCCGCGATTCGCTGCGGTCGCGCAGACGGACCCTCTGGAGGTGGCGCCCATGCAGCGGCGACGCGTCATGATTCGCGCCCACCTCGAGACGCTGCTGGCCGACGACGCCATTCTGGTGCTCCCCACCGTGCCCGACATCGCGCCGCTGCTTGGCCTGCCTCCTGCCGAAACGGTGGCGTTCCGCGATCGCGCGCTGGCGCTGCTCTGCACCGCAGGGCTCGGCGGCCTACCGCAGCTGTCGCTGCCGCTGGCCACGCTGCAAGGGTGCCCCTTGGGCCTGTCGCTGGTCGCGGCGCGCGGCAACGACGAACTGCTGCTCGAGGTGGCGCAGCAGATCGCCCAGTGACCGTCAGGAAACGGCCGGCGCCTCGTGGCTGCTCACCGCCTGCCCCCCGGCAGCCCTCCAGATGACGGCCCCCACTAGCACCGTACCGAGCCCGGCCAGCGACGCCAGCGGCCGCTCGCTGAGCAGCGTGCCCAGCGTGCACAGGCTGAGGGCGACGTACACCAGCGGGGTCACCGGATAGCCCAAGGCGCGATACGGTCGCTCTGCCACCGGCGCGGTGCGTCGCAGGCGCATCATGACGAGCACCGTGAGCAGCGAGATGAGGTTGAGCGTGAAGCCCGCGTAGAGCATCACCTGCTCGAATGAGTTGGTGAGCAGCAACGCCAGGATCAGCATGCCCTGCGCAAGAATGGCGTTGCGCGGCACGCCATCGGCGCCGCGCGCGCCGAGCACGCGCCACTGCGGCAACGACGCGGCCACGGCGTGCGTCACCCGCGAGCCGCCGAGCACCATCGAGCTGATGGTCGCAATCAGCACGGCGGCAATGATGGCGCTCATGACCTGGCCGCCGCGGGCGCCAAACATGGCGGTCGCCGACAGCGCACCCACCTCCACCTTGCCGGCCACCACCTCCAGCGGCACCGTGCGCAGGAAGCTCAGGTTGAGCAGCACATCGAGCACCGTGACCAGCAGCGTACTCGCCACCACGGCGCGCGGGATGGTGCGATGCGGCGTCTCGATCTCCCCGGCGATGTAGCCGGCGGCGTTCCACCCGGTGAACGCGAACGACACGTAGACCAGCGACACGGCATAGGGCGCGGAGAGGATCTCACCCCACGCCCCCCCGCGGCCGACCTCGTCCCACCCCATGTCGATCGGCACCGGCGACGCGAAACTGAGCCCGGCAACGATAAACGAGGTCACCAAAGCGAGCTGGGTGCCGGTGATGAGCACCTGGAAGCGCTTCGCGGCGTGCAGGCCGGCCACGTGAACGCCCACGATGAGCGCCACCACCAGCAGTGACGCGGACAGCGGAGTGACCGGCACGATGGCCGACAGATACCACCCGAAGGCGATCCCCGCGAGCGCGATAGGTGCCGCGAAGCCCACCGTCATGGAAACCCAGCCGCCCAGGAAGCCGAGCAGGGCATGCCAGGCCCGGCCGAGATAGACGAACTCCCCGCCGGAGTGCGGATACATGGCGCCCAGTTCGGCATAGGCGAGCGCGCCGCACAGTGCCACCACGCCCCCCACCACCCACAGCGAGAGGAGCGCGGCACCCGTGTGGAGCGCCACCGCCTGAAAGCCCAGTGCGGTGAATACGCCGGTACCCACCATGTTGGCGATGAGCACCGACGTCGACGCGGTGAACCCAAGAAAGACGTGGGGCGTGCCTTTCCGAGGACCGGCCCGGCGCCCCTGTCACTTGCCGGTGCCCGCCTTGGTCTCCGGCGTGATCGGACGGTTCGGCACCACGGGCCCGTCCTTCCGCGTCGGGTGCAGTTCGGCCAGCGTGGTGCCGTCATAGAGGCGGCCGTTCTTCATCACGTAGCGCACAGTGTTGGTGTTGCGCAGGTCGGCCAGCGGATCCTTGTCGAGAATCACGAGGTCGGCGAGCTTGCCCGGTTCGATCGAACCCAGATCGTTCTGCAGGCCGATGTCGGACGCGCCGATGATGGTGGCCACACGCAATGCTTCGTGGTTGGTCATGCCGCCGCTGGCCATGGCCCACAGCTCCCAGTGGTATCCCAGCCCCTGCAGCTGGCCGTGACTCCCGATGCCCAGCCGGCCTCCGGCGCGCAGGATCTTCGTGGCATCGGCCGCGAGCTGCGGGAACACGTACTCCTCGTCACGGAACCAGCTGCGGGCCAACGTCGACAACGAGCGCAAGTACCAGCTGCGGGCCAACGTCGACTTCAGCCCGATGAAGAACATGCAGTTCAGCCGGAACACGTCGTACACCAACAGCCTCATCACGCAGACACCGGCCGGCGACAACGCCCAGGGCGTGACGCTCAACGCCTTCCGCCGCGACCGCAGTTACTTCGGCAATGCCAACGCCGACACGATCCGGCTGGTGTACGGACAGCAGCTCAACTCCAACATCGACCGACTCCTGCTGGGCGCCACCACCACCTGGACGCCCCTCGAGCGCTTCTCCAGCCGGCTGACGCTCGGCTTCGACCTCTCGGCGCCGGAGGCGCCCCTACGGCTTCCCGGGCGCTGTGATGGGCATCATCCAGAGCCAGATCTGGCAGAACAAGATCATCAGCCTCGACTGGGCCAACAACTACGAAATCCAGACGGGCGACAACTTCAAGGCCACGCTGTCGGCCGGTTAACAGTACGTCAACTCGCTGGTGGGTAACGTGGTCGCCTACTCGGAGACCTACCCGGCCCCCACGGTGCCCACGGTGGCCTCCGGGTCGCTGCGCAACGCCGATGAGAACCGCCTCAAGAACATCACCGGCGGCGCGTTCACGCAGGCGCTCCTCGGCTACAAGGACCAGTGCTTCGTCACCGTCGGCGCCCGCGTGGACGGCAACAGCGCCTTCGGCGAGGACTTCGGCTTCCAGACCGTCCCCCAAGGCGAGTGCGTCATGGGTGGTATCCGACGAAGGCTTCTGGCGCGAGAAGTTCGGCACCCTCAAGGCGCGCGCCGCCTACGGCGCGGCCGGCCGTGCCCCGACCGCCTTTACGGCCGTGCAGACGTGGAACCCGGTGGGCTGGGTACCGCCCCGGCCGTGCGTCCGCTCAATCTCGGCGACCCGAACCTCGGCCCCGAGCGCACGGTCGAAACGGAGCTCGGCTTCGACCAGACGCTCTTCAACAGCCGCTTCTCGGTGGATTTCACCTGGGACAAGGCCGTCACCGACGACGCCCTCCTCTTCGTGCGCAACGTCCCCTCCAACGGGTTCCTCGCCAGCTCCCCGGCAACGCCGGCAAGATCGAAAAGAGCGGCGTCGAAGCCGCCATCAGCGCCACGCTGCTCGAAAAGGAGAACCTCGGTATCAAGGCCGGACGCAACCTGAGCACCAACCAGCGCAAGGTGCGTAGCCTCGGCGGTGCACCGTCGTTCAGCATCGGCAACTTCGGGTGAGTCATCGAAGGTCAGCCGGCGCCGGTGGTGCGTGGGCGCCTCATCAAGGATGCCGATGTGATCGGCGCGCCGATCGACACGGTGGTCAACCACACCTTCGGTCGCGAGGTGCTGCCGTCGGGATCGACCGCAGCCTTCGGCATCTCGGTGCGCCAGCAGCTCGGCATCCTGTCCAACGACGATGGCGGCGACTGATGGAACCAGGCGCAGCGGGCGCGCTGGACCGCCGAAAACGGCGTCCAGCGCATCAAGACGGTGCTGGGCGCCGCGGCCTCCAACGGCGCCACCCTCGCCCATGGGCTCATCTGGGTGGGCTTCTCCAACCGCCACCTCGCCGAGCACTTCTGCGACGGCATCATCGACGGAGGCCCGCGCCAGCCGTACACGGTGTACCTCAAGCGGGCTGAAGCCGCCTTTACCGAGGCCATCACGGTGGCCACGGCGGCCAACAACACCACGCTGCTCGGCGTCGCCACCGCCGGACGCGCCTCGGTGCGCCTGTTGCGCCTGTTGCGCCTGTTGCGCCTGTTGCGCCTGTTGCGCCTGTTGCGCCTGTTGCGCCTGTTGCACAACAACCTCACTGTCGCCAGCGCTGATGCGGCACTCATCACGAACAATGCGTTCGTGTACCGCATGCCGTACTTCGTGAACACGGTGGACCAGTACAACCGACTCTACTGGGCTTCGACCAACCAGCCTTACCGGGCGCACACGGTGTGGGGGACGTTCTACGAGAACTACCGCCGTACGACGCGTGACCCGCGTGTGCCATTCGACTCGAGCCTCACCGTCCGCTTCGGCGACGCTGCCGTGACCAGTCTTGGCGGACAGGTGCGCTGGTACTTCCAGACCAAGTACCCGGTGCGCGAGTCCTCCATCAACCTCGCCAGCGGCTGGGAGATGCGCCTCATCGAGGCGGAAGCGCTGCTGGTGAGCGGCGACGTGGCCGCCGCAATGACGAAGCTCAACGCCCGGCGGCTGGCGCTCAACCTGTCGCCGTGGACCGCCGCCAACGCCACGGAAGCCTGGACGCACCTCAAGCGCGAACGGGGCATCGCGCTGTGGCTGGAAGGGCGCCGATTGGGCGATCAGCGCCGGTGGGCGGCACTCAACCGGCCTGGCGTATCCGACGACATGACCGGCCGGACGCTCTGCTTCCCCATTCCGCTCTCGGAGCTGGAGACGAACCCGAACCCGCGGACGCCGTAAGCGCCAGCGCCGTGTACGACACCGCCGCCGCGTACCGATTGGTATGCAGCGGCGGTCTCGTTTGTTCACCTCCGATCGCCGCGCCGCACCCAGCCGCAGCGCGCGGGTACCGCCTTAGCGCGCCGTGGAGAGCGCGCCCGCCTGCACCACGCCATCCAGCGGCGCAAAGGGGACACCGAGCAGCGTGGCCACGAACGGGGCGACATCCGTGAGGTCCATCACCGGCAGCACCATCCCCGACCGCACACCGGCACCCCAGGCCACGAAGCCGGTGAGAATCTCCGGCATGTCGGTGGGGAAGTAGCCGTGAGTGCCGCCTCGCGATCCGACCACCACCGCCCCACTGCCTGCACCCCCGAGTCGGACGCCGTTCACCGCCGTCAGGGCAAACGGCACGCGCGGATCGGCCCCCACCCGATCAAGCTCCGCGCGCTCCACGATGCGGTATAGCCGCTGCTCTGACGGGGGAGCCATCGCCAGCGCCCGGCGGGCGAGTAAGACGGCAACGGTGTCGCGCGGGTCGCGCAGGTGCAGGAACGCGGCCCCGCCTTCCACGTGAAACGCCGCGCGCCACCGTCCGCGCGAACGCGTGGTGTCGAGTAGCCCCGCCGCGACGAGGCGGACGTTGGGGTTCACCTGCAGGTGCGTGTTGACGAAGCCATGGTCGCCGGTGATGATGAAAGTCGTGCGTTCGAGAATGCCGGCGCGTTCGGCCGCATCGACCAACTGGCCAACGGCGCGATCGATGGCACCGACAGCCCGCGCCACGCGGTCTCCACTGCGACCCTCGTCGTGCTGAAAGTGGTCGGTGCCGATGAGATGCAGGGCGGTGAGGGCCGGCCGTCGCGTCTCCAGCAGATGCGCCGCCATGGCCCCGAGCCGATCGTCGCGCGTGAGCCAGTCGCCGTTGAAGTTGCCGCGCACGTCGAGGCGGCCGGTGGCCTCGCGCTCCAGCTCCTCCACCAGTCCGGCGGTCGCGCGTTGTCGCATGGGCAGGATGCGCTCCTCCTTCGGATCGAGCGACCACACCTCCGGCACCAGAAAATCCACCGGCGCACCGACGGTGACAGGCCACATCACCGCCGCCGACGTCTTGCCTGCGCCGCGGAGCGCCGAAAACAGTGTCGGCACGCGAATGGAATCGGCGTCCCAGTACCAGCGCCCGGTCTGCCCGTCGGGCTCGAACGGACTGTTGTAGAAGATACCGTGGCGCGCTGGTGTGGCGCCCGTGATCAGCGTGGTATGCGACGGATAGGTCACCGATGGAAACACGCCACGCACCCCGAGCGCCTGGACCCCGTTGCGGGCCATCTGCTGGATGGTCGGCGCCCCGAACTGTACCGGATCGCGATAGAATTCCGGACGCAGCCCGTCGATGGAGATGAGCACCACATGGTCGCTTGGCGGACGCTGTGCGGCCAGCCGCCGCGGTCCGCTCGACAGGACCACAGCCGCCACGAGAAGCAGCGAGACGCCACGAAACACAGCAGACACAAAGCGCGGCACGGATACCTCGGCGAAGGAATAGCGGGACAGACGCGCTGCCAGCGGGTGTGTGGTCATGGCGCGCGGAGTTCACGATGCGGAATTGCGTGCCGCCACCGCTCGCGGCCGGTGGCGTCGTGCACGATCATGGTCAGCACGCGATCGGCGCGCGGGCCCGTCACCTCGATCATGGCGAAGTTGCGCGCCGGCAACCATGTGCCTTCGACCCGCCACGGATTCGGTTCCACCCGCTGCTGACCGAAGGGCGCCGAGGTCAGCGGCGAAATGGTGGCATCGTAGAGCGGATAGAGACCCGGGCGCGGCATGCGCGTGAGCTCGGTGACGTGCCGATCGCCGGAGAGGAACAGCACGCCGTCGACGGGATCACGGGCCAGCCGGTCGAGCAGCAGGTCCCGCTCGCGGGCGTAGCGCGCCATGTTCTCGTATTGCGGCAGCGGGCTCACCACCTGGCCACCGTTGACCACGATCTTGAAGGTGGCCGTGCTCGCGCGAAGCGCATCGATCAGCCACTGCAGCTGACCGGCTCCCCAGTAGTCGCCATCTCCGCCCCGCTGCCCGTTCGGGGCGCGAAAGGTTCTGTCGTCCATGAGGAAGAACTCCACATCCCCCCAACGGAACGCCGTCCCGACCCCCGATTCGGCACCCGGCACACCATAGCCTGGATTGGCCCAGTACTCGGCGAATACGCGCTTCGCATGCTGCTTGCCCACCCAGCTTCGGTCGGCGTCGTTGGGCCCGTAGTCGTGATCATCCCAGGCGGCGTAGTGATTCGTACTGCCGAAGAGGCGCTGTAGCGCCGGATGCCCGCGGACATAGGCGTAACGCCGACGCATCCCGCTGAGCGAGGTCCAGTCCGCATCACGGAAGTACACATTGTCGCCGCCCCACAGCATGAAGTCCGGGCGCTGATCGGCGATCAGATCGAAGATGCCGTACTCCCCACCCGGTGACGTGCCGCTCGGATCGACCGAAGGATCGGCGATCATCGCACAACTACCGAACGCGAAGCGCAGATCCTGCACGGCAAAGGGTTCGGCCGCGCGCGGCGGCGTGCGGAAGGTGAGCGACCGACCGGCCGTCGCCTCTCGCCCGTCGATGAGGACGCGATACTCATACCGCTCCCCTTCACGCAACGCGTCGACTTCAGCGGTGGCGATGAAACCGGACGCACTGTCTGCCACCGGCGCCGCCGCACGACGACGCTCCGACGGTCGCTCCGCCGGCCAGAACTCGAACTCCACCCGGGCGACGCCGGACAGCTGAACCCAGAGCGTCGCGGTACGCGGCGTGGCGTGGCCCGCCATGGGTCCAGCCGCCACTTCGATACGCGGCAGCGCGCCCGCGTACTCGCGTTTGCCGGATTCTCTGCTGATCGGACCAATGGCCGCGTGTCCGGCGCTCGTCGCGACGAGCGCCATCAGCAGGAACGTGCGCATGGCCATCAGAACTTGTAGGCCAGACCGGCCTGGATCTGGTACGGATTGCCGGACTTGCGCAGCACACCGGCGTTCTGGTTCACGGTGTAGCGATAACGGCGGGTCGCCTGATCAAAGCCGGTCACATTGAGCAGGTTCTGCGATCCGCCCGCGGAGTAGATGCCACCCCAATCCGGATTCAGCAGGTTGGGGAGGTTGAATACATCGATCGTGAGCTCTGCGGTCTGGCCGCTGAACGTGCGGATGGTCTTGGCAACGCGCAGGTCCAGACGATCCTGCCACGGGTTGTAGATGGCGTTCCGGCCGGCGAAGCGGCCGACATTCTCCCGCACGTAGTCGGCCACAATGCTGTTCGGGTTGTCGATCAGTTGCCGCATCCCGGTCGCGATCGCGGACGGCGTGGCCGCGTCGTTCGGATCGAAGATGAAGGCGAGATCATTCGAGTTCGGCGAACCGTCGGCGTTGATGTCGCGGCTGGTGACCAGCGAGAAGGGCGAGCCGCTCGACCCGACATACCGGGCGCTGATGCGGATGCCGAACACCGACGGCAGCGATCCGAAGAGCACGAGCTTGTGGCGGAAGTCGCTGTCGGAGCGCCCCCACAGGCTGCCAAGGTCACGCGGATCACCGGCAGTTGCCGTGTTGATGGCCGTCCCCGCCACGCAGCAGTTGTACGACGAATTGTCGCGCGTGCTGTTCAGGGTATACGAGGCGTTCAGCGCCGCATCACGATACGGGCTGGCGCCTGCCTCCACCGTCCAGGTCCGCTGCTCCAGTGAGCCCTCGGGGACCAGCTCGAGCACCCGACCGATCGCCTGCGTCTGCAGCGAGTTGGTGATGAAGGTGTTGCCGGCCGCGTCGATGCTCGAGGCGGGCACGAAGATGGGGCGGTTGCGCTCGTTGTCGAGCGTGAAGAACGGTTGCTCCGCGCGGTTCCGGTCGACGTAGTGGTAGTTGTTCCAGGTGCGGGCGTAGAACACCGAGCTCCCCGCCGTAAGCCACCGCGTGAGCCGACGCTGGTAGGACAGGTTGGCCTTGAGGGTGCTCGGCACCTCGAAGTCGGGGCTGATGAGATCGACCCGGGTGGCGGTGGGGACGCCGGGCAGCACACCCGGGATGGTCGAGCGGTCACGACGGAACGCCAGATAGTCGGGCGCCGGCACCTGGGCGCCACGCACATCCACGCCGGCCTGCTCCATCCCGCTGTTGAGGATGTGATTGACGTGCGCGTAGTAGTGCGGCTGGGCCGAGAAGACGCCGGCACCACCGCGCAGCAAATTGCGGCCGTCGCCGGTGGCGTCCCACACCACGGAGACGCGCGGCTGCAGGTTGTTCCAGTCGGTGGGCGTGCGATCCGTGCGCAGCCCCAGTGCTTGATCGAGCGTGGGGTTGTAGCGCGCCGCCGTCAGGAAGCTGGTGACATCGTACCGGAGGCCGAGCGTGGTGGTAAGCCGCGGCGTCGGCTGCCATTCCGTCTGCGCGAAGGCGGCGGCGTCGAGCACCCACTGGCGGGCCGTGGGCTCCGGTTCGAGCAGCGGCACATTGCGGCGATAGCGCGCGGCCCGCCCAGCCTCGAGATCGGCGAGCGAATTGAAGTTGTACTGCCCACCTGTCTCGATCGAGAGATAGGTGTTGAGGTAGGTGAGCGAGTTGTCGACGCCGAACGAGATCGCCTGCTTCCCCCGCTGGAGGAAGGTGGTGTTTACGAGCTGGTACTGGACCTCGCGGTTGCGCTCGGGCGCGAACCGATGGCCACCGAACTGCACCGTGACCTGGCCATTCGACCCGTCCGGCAGCCGCGAGTTGATGAGCACCTCACCGCGGGGCAGCACCACATTCGGCTCCCACGCGCGCTGCGCATAGCTCACGGCCAGCTTGGCCTCATTCTGCAATGATGGCGACATCGTCGACCGTAGGGAGACCAGTCCGCTGTTCTCCATCGACGTGAAGCTGTTGCGTGCCTCGGCCAGCAGCGGACGCCCCTGATCGGCGGTCCCGCTCTGGGGGTTGTTCCAGTCGGAGTAGTTGTTGCGCACCGTGAGCAGGTGACGGTCACTGATGCGGTAATCGAATCGTGAGAACAGCGTATTAGCCACCGGCGCCCGCGAGTACGCCCCGAACGGCTGCGCCGGATCCATGCCATAGTTGCGCTCGAGGATACTCACCAGGCGCGTGAGCGAATCCCGTGCGATGCGCGCCTGCACCTCCTCCTGCGCGTCACGCAGGTCGAGCACGAAGAACGGTTCCTGCTGATCCTGACGGTCGAACGCGAAGAAGTAGTGGAGCTTGTCCTTGATGAGCGGGCCACCCACCGAGCCACCCCACTGGGTGATCTGCTGCTGACGTTGGGCTCGGCCGCGGCCGAGGAAGTCGTTGGCAGCCGAGAGATCCTCATTACGATGGAAGGCGAACACGCTCGACTCGACCGTGTTGCTGCCGCTCTTGGTCACGGCGCTGATGGCACCACCGCCCTGCCGACCCTGCGTGACATCATACGAGTTGGTCACCACCTCGAACTCGCGAATGGCGGCCATGGACAGCGTGAAGGGGCCGCGTCCCACCTGCCCGCCGCCAAGCTGATTGCGGGCCGACACGCCGTCGATACGAACGTCCGTGCTCGTCGCGCGGGCCCCACCGATATTGAAGCCACCACCCGACGTGGTCGGCGCGAGCAGCGCGAGATCAGTAAAGTTGCGGTTCTGTACCGGCAGCTCTTCGATCTCTCGCGCCGACACCTTGGTGGACGCGCCGAGCCGTTCGCGGCGCGCGCCCGTACTGGCGTTGTCGGTGATCACGACCGGGTCGAGGTTGGCCGTGGACGGCTCGAGGCGAAACACCAGTTCGAGGCGGTCGCCGAGCGTCAGGTTCAGCCCTGCACGCACCTGCGCCTGATAGCCGAGCCGTCGTACCGTAACGGCATAGGCATTGCCCAGCGGCAACTGCGGAAACAGGAATCGCCCGTCCGCCCGCGTCAGGCTACGGCCGGTATACCCGGTGGCGGCGTTGCGAACGAGGACTTCCACGCCGGCCAGCGCCTGGCCGGTGAAGTCCACCACGCGGCCGGCGATAACGGCATCGGTGCCCTGCGCATGCAGGACGCCCGCATGGACAATGGGGAGTGTGCGACCGACCAACGGCATCGCACCAAGCAGCAGCGTCGTGGTGACCGCCGCGCGAACACATGACCACATCGGGGGAACTCCGGTGACAGGGAACGACGGATGCACATGGCGTGCGCCACATCATCCCTTCCCACGGTCACGAGGAATCCCGGGTTTGCGTACAACCGGGTCACACTCCCGTCACGGGCGCCGATACCAACCGGCGCTCCCCAGCCACGGACTACGCCGTGGCCACACCCAATGCTCGCTCGATCGGCGCCGCCAGCTCCTCGGGCGAGACCGTGGGCGCGAAGCGTTCGATGACCTTGCCGTCACGACCGATGAGGAACTTGGTGAAGTTCCACTTGATCCCCTCGGTCCCGAGCAGGCCGGGCGCCGAGGCACGCAGCCATTGCCAGAGTGGATGCGCGCCATCCCCGTTTACGTCCAGCTTGGCGGACATCGGAAACGAGACGTCGTAGCGGGTGCTGCAGAACTGGGCGATCTCGGCCTCGCTGCCGGGCTCCTGATGACCGAACTGATCGCACGGGCACCCCACGATGGTGAGCCCGCGCTCACCGTACGTGCGCCACAGCTGCTCGAGTCCGCGGTACTGCGGCGTGAAGCCGCACCGGCTGGCCACGTTCACCACGAGCACGACCCGCCCGGCAAGATCGGCCAGGGGCAGCGGCGTCCCATCGATGGAGGTGAGCGTGAAGTCGGCGAGCGTGCCGCCGATGGCCCGCGCGGAACGCGGCGTGAGGATGCGGTCGAGCATTCAGAACTCCCAGTTGAGGCCGATGGATGGCAACAGGCCGACGCTGCTGTTGAGCTCCGCCATGCGCGTGCGTGGATTCCACTGCGGCGCCCCGACGTTCGCGCGATTCGTGACATTCTGCAGGTCCACAAACGCGATGAACTGCGTGTTACCCATGATGAAGCGACGATCGATGCGAATGTCGGCCGCGAAGAAGGTGGGCAGCCGTTCGCGGTTGTAGCGGGCGAAGTCGAGGGTGCCGGCCAGGTCACCGGTGGCCAAGAACGGCGTGAAAGGCAGCCCGGACGCGCCGCGCACGCGGGTGGCGAGCTCCCAGCGCGCATTCGGACGCCATCCCAGCACGCCGTTGGCCAGCAGCGGCGTGTCGAAGGCGCCGATGGCGCGCGTGCCATCGAGGCCGCGGAACCGGGTGCGATTGGCGCTGGCGCTGAGTTGACCGTACCACGCCGACGTGCCGAGCTTCTTCTGCAGGAAGACTTCGGCGCCGTACGCGTCGCCGGTGCCGGTCGACTCGAGCGGCTCGAGGCCGAAGGGAATATCGGTGGTCACGTCGTCGAAACCGCTCGGGCTGAGCACGGCCTGCGGTCGGAAGAGGCGCGCCGGGTAGTCGGCGTAGCGCTTGCCGTACACTTCCAGCTGCACCTTGAGATCACGCCCCACCAGTCGCGTGAGCCCGACCACCGCCTGATCGGCACGAAAGGGGCGCAGGCGCGCGGCATTGCCGGCGTCGCCCACCAGCCAGATGTAGCTCGGTGCCTGCCAGTAGCGTCCCGTGGACACGGTCGCCGTGGTGCGCGCATCGAGCTGCAGCGACGCGCTCGCCCGCGGGGCCACCCGCACGGCGTTGTCCAGGAACCCGTACCAGTCGCCGCGCAGGCCGCCCGACAGGCGCAGACGCGATGTTGCCTGCCACGCGGCCTGGGCGTAGCTGCCGTTGCGCAGGGCGGTGAAGCTGGTGTCCACGCGCAGTGGCCGCTCGATGCCGTTGGCGTCGCGACGCGCGAAGCCGGCCAGCGTGGCATCGTACCGCAGCGTACTCGCGTACTTGAAGATGGTGCCCGTCTCCAGCTCGAGCCCCTTGCCCAGCACCCAGGCCACGTCGCTGCGCAGCGAGGTTTCGCTTTCGGTGGAGTGGCTTTCGAAGACCGGGGCCAGCAGGCTGTCGCGCTGCGCGGTCACGAAGCGCGTCCACGTGCGCCCGAGCGTCGTGGTGGCCACGCCACGGCCGAGCAGCCGCTTCCACGTGAGGCCGCTGAAGTACTGGTCCTGAGCCGGCGCCAGCACCTGCGAGTTGTCGACACGCGCCGAGTCGGTGTCGTTGTTGAAGGTCACGGTACCGCGGGCCGCGATGGTGAGAAAGCTCACGGCATCGCGCGCGGTGGGGCGCCAGACGAATTTGGCCGTGGCGTCGGTGTAGGCCGGAATGAAGCTGAGCCCGATGGCCTTGAAGAGCAGGTCGAGATAGCTCTGCCGGACGTTCACGAAGAACGAGGCGTCCTTGCCGAGCGGCCCCTCGAGCACCGCACCGACCTGGGTGGCCGCCACGTTCAGTTCACCGGCCACGCGCGCGCGATTGCCTTCGCGCAGCGTCAGCGTGGTGGCCGACGATGCCCGGTCCCCGTAGCGCGCCCCGAAGCCGCCGGCAGAGAGCGAGGCCGACTCGATGAAGCGGATGTTGATGAGCGAGATCGGGCCGCCCGTCGACCCCTGCGACCCGAAGTGATTGATGTTGGGCACTTCGATGTTATCGACGACGAACAGGTTCTCAAAGGGTGCTCCACCGCGCACCACGAGATCGTTGCGGGCCGCACTGGTGACGCCGACCCCTGGCGCAATGGAGATCGCGCGCAGCACGTCTTCCTGCGCACCGGGCTGCCGCCGGACCTCTTCGGCATCGTACGTTTGCGTGGAGACCGGGGTGGACACCGGCATCTGGGCCGGGAAGGCATCGGGGCGCACGGTCACCGCGTCCAGCTGCACGTCGATGGGACGGAGCGTGATCGCCACTTCGGCCGGCTTGGCGGGTGAGACGGCGATATCGCCCTTGACCACGGGCGCAAAACCCAGCCGGCGCACCTCGATGCTCACGATGCCGACCCGAACGCCACGCAGCACGAAGCGCCCGCTGGCGTCACTCTGGATGGCGACCTCCTGGCCGACGACCCGCACGGTGGCCCCGGCGACCGGCGCCTCGGTCACGGCCTCGACCACTCGGCCGGTGATGGTGCCCACCGCACCCGGTTGCGCCGCCGGGGCCGCCTGCGCAGCGAGCGGCGCGCCCGACCACGTGTACAACAATGCGAACAACTCGGGCAGCACGCGCGACACGCGCACACCGGCCCGAAGCAGACAGGTCAACATGGACAGGGGAACAGGGGACAGGTGCTCCGATTGTGCTGCAATCTAGCCGCCCTGGCTGTGGACGCCGAGCGCCGCCAGGGGACATGCGCAAACGGCCACCCGGCAGACACGCCGGATGACCGTCTAGGGCGTCGCACGCCGGGACTCAGGGCAGCAGGACGGTGTCGATCAGGTGAATGACGCCGTTCTTGGCCACGATGTCGGCCGTGACCACGGTCGCGAAGTTGCGCGGGCCGGTCAGGCGCACGGTGCGGTTGATGAGGCCCACCGTCAGGTTCGTGTTTGTGAGCAGCGTGGGCAGCCGCAGCCCGCTGGTGAGCTGGGATGCCAGCGCCCGTGAACCCACCACATGGAGCTGCAGCACGCTGGCCAGCGTCGCCGCGTCGGTGGGGGCGCCACCGGGGATCGCCGCGAAGGCCTCATTGGTCGGCGCGAATACCGTGAGGTTGCCGCCGCGCAGCGCGTCGGTGAGGTTGGCCGCCGTCACGGCACCGACCAGCGAGGTGAGGCCGCGCACGATGGCGTTGTCGACGATGTCGAGGCTGCCGAGCAGCACCCCGTCGATGAGGTGCACCACGCCATTCGAGGCGTCGATGTCGGCGGTGGTGACACGCGCCCCGCCCACGAAGACGAAGCCGCTGACCACCTGCACGGGCAGCGTGGTGCCTTCAACCGTGGTGAGCGTCTGGCCGTTGCGCAGGTCGCTGGCCCGGATCCGCCCCGGCACCACGTGGAACGTGAGCAGCTTGCTCAGGATGGCGCGGTTGCCCGTCTCGAGCAGGCGCTGCAGCACGCCCGCCGGCAGCCCGGCAAAGGCCTCGTTGACCGGCGCGAACACCGTGAACGACCCCGTGCCGCTCAACGTCCCCGTCAGGTTGGCCGCCTGCAGCGCCGTCACCAGCGTGGACAGCTGCGGCGTGGCCAACGCGGTCTGCGTGATGGTCTGCTGCACCGGCGGCGGGAGCAGCACGTTGTCGATCACGTGAATGACGCCGTTCTTGGCGACGATGTCAGCAGCCACCACGGTGGCCGAGTTCTGCGGGCCGGCAATGCGCACCCCACCGCCCATCAGCGCCACCGAGAGGTTCGCGTTGGCGAGCAACGTCGGGAGCTGCTGGCCGTTGGAGAGCTGCGTGGACAGCGCCCGCGAACCCACCACGTGCAGCTGCAGCACCCGCGTCAGCGTGGCCACATCGCTCGGCGCACCGCCGGGAATGGCCGCGAAGGCCGCGTTGGTCGGGGCGAACACCGTCAGGTTGCCGCCACGCAGCGGCGTCACCAGGTTGGCCGCCGTCACCGCGCTCACCAGCGAGCTGAAGCCGCGGATGATGGCGTTGTCGACGATGTCGAGGCTGCCCAGCAGCACGCCATCGATGAGGTGCACGACACCATTGGTGGCGTTGACGTCGGCCGTGGTTACGCGGGCGCCGCCCACCGTGACGACACCATTGGCTACCGTCACCGGCAGCGTGGTCCCTTCGACGGTGGTGAGCGTCTGGCCGTTCTGCAGCTGACTGGCCGTGATGCGTCCCGGCACCACGTGGAACGTGAGAAGCTTGCTGAGGATGGCGCGGTTGCCCGTCTCGAGCAGGCGCTGCACGACGCCGGCCGGCAGCGCGGTGAAGGCGTCATTGACCGGCGCGAACACCGTGAACGGGCCCGCGCCACTCAGCGTGCCGGTCAGCTCGGCGGCCTGCAGCGCCGTCACCAGCGTGGACAGCTGCGGCGTGGCCACGGCCGTCTGCGTGATGGTCTGCGGCGCCGGCGCCGGGAGCAGCACATTGTCGATCACATGAATGACACCGTTCTTGGCGACGATGTTGGCCGTCACCACGGTCGCGCTGTTGCGCGGGCCGGTGAGACGCACCGTACCGCCGGCAAGGCCGACCGTGAGGTTGGCACCGGTGAGCAGCGTCGGCAGTTGCTGGCCGTTGGTGAGCTGCGTGGAAAGAGCGCGCGTGCCCACCACGTGCAGCTGCAGCACCTGGGCCAGCGCGGCCGCGTTCGACGGCGCACCGCCGGGAATGGCGGCGAACGCGGCGTTGGTCGGCGCGAACACCGTCAGGTTGCCGCCGCGCAGCGGCGTGACCAGGTTGGCGGCCGTCACCGCGCTCACCAGCGAGCTGAAGCCGCGGATGATGGCGTTGTCGACGACGTCCAGGCTGCCGAGCATCACGCCGTCGATGAGATGCACGACGCCGTTGGAGGCGTTCACGTCGGCGGTGGTCACGCGGGCGCCGCCCACGGTGACGACGCCGTTGGCCACCGTTACCGGAAGGGCCGTGCCCTCCACCGTGGTGAGCGTCTGGCCGTTCTGCAGCTGGCTGGCCGTGAGACGCCCCGGCACCACGTGGAACGTGAGCACCTTGGTGAGAATGGCGCGGTTCCCCGACTCGAGCAGGCGCTGCAGCACATCGGCGGGCAGCGCACTGAAGGCGGAGTTGACCGGCGCGAAGACGGTGAACGGCCCGGTGCCGTTGAGCGTCGTCGTCAGCTCGGCGGCCTGCAGGGCGCTCACCAGCGTGGAGAGCTGCGGCGTGGCCGCGGCGGTCTGCGTGATCGTCTGGGCGACGGGCTCGGTGACGGACTCGTTGCCATCGCCGCAGGCCGTCAACGTTGCGGCCATCGCGGTGAGCGACAGCGCCATCACGGCGCGACGCGTATGGTGCGAAATCAAGTGGAACATGGATGTCGGCACGGGTGAAGGCGTCATGTCGTGCCGGGGAGTCCGTGCACGATCACCCGGAGAACACGTGAACCGTGGACTATGACCAGTCGGTCCTGCGACAACTTTTGGGTCGTGCGACGGCCGTCACCGGCGCAGCTGCATCGTGAACGCCACCTGGCGCCCCGGCAGGAAGCGCGGCACCTGCACATACGCATCCGCGTCGGCCCGGCGCAGGCCGAAGTCGAGCACGTTCGCCCGGTTCAGCACATTGGTGACGCTGGCGCCGAACTCCACCTGGGTGCGGCCGATCGGCCGCGTCCACGAGGCCGCGAGATCCAGATCGATCACCGCCGGGCGCGTGGCGCCGCCCGGCATGGAGATCGGCAGCCCGCCCTGCATGGGGGCCGCCCCGAACAAGTCATAGTACGCCTGCCGCAGCGCCCACGGCCGCCCCCACACCGCGCGCGACCGCCCCGCCAGCACGAGCCCCGCGCCTGGCCGCACTTCACTCGCCAGCAGCACCCGATGCGGCTCCAGCCACGACGGGGGCTGCATCGCCCCGTCGAAGCGCGACGGGAAGCGCCGCTCGGCGCTGCCGGCGTCGTACGCCAGTTCGCTGCGCAGCTCGACACCACGCACCGCCGCCTCGCGAATCAGCCGCACGCCGCCACCCGCCGCGCGCCCCTCAGAGCGCGCCACGAACGCCGACGCCTCGGCCAGCGGCGCGTTCACGCCGGTGGCGTCATACATCACGCCGTAATCGAACATCGGAATGCTCGGCTGCCAGCGCGCATAGGCTTCGCCGCGCAGTTCCCAACCGTCGCCCGGGCGAAACATCCCTTCCGACGCCAGATGCCACGACTGCGCCACCGGCGTCGTGCCATCGCTCGGCAGCCAGAAGCGCACGCTGGGCACGAACGCCACCGGCATCGTGCTCGCCACGTCGAACTGATTCACGAACTGATGGTAGCCCCCGCCGGCCACGCGCCACGCCCACGTCTGCGCCCCGTCGGTGCGCTCCCCGCGCAGCGCCAGGCGCGGTTCGGCGTACGTGCGCCCGCTCTGCAGCTGCGTGACGCGCACGCCGGCTTCGAGATGATGCCGTGCCCCGAGCGCGATCGTGGCATCACCGAACGCGGTACCGCGGGCCGCGGCCGTCTTGTACGCGAAGGGGCGCAGCACGCGGTTCCCGAGATCGAGATGCGACGACGCTCGCGCGAGCTCGGCGCCGAGCAGCAGTTGCGCGCGGGAACCCGCCGTCACCTGCCATTCGGCAAGCGCAGCCAGCTCGGTGATGCCGTTGTCCTCGCGGGCGCTCAGCGCCGCCTCCTGCGCCGCGAGCATGCGCATGCCACCGGTGTGCTGCAGCCGGTGCGACGAAGCGCGCAGCTGGACACGCTGCCGCACCCGCGTGCCCAGCAACCAGCGATGCGCCACCTGACCACCGGCCGTGCGCCAGGCATAGTCGTCGCTGGCGTGCAACATCGGTGCCGCCTCGAGGCTCGCCGCGTCACCCGCCGTGCCATCGTACGCCACGCCATGCGCCATCACGAAGGCCGACGCGTCGAGCTGATGGGCCACGCCCCACGCCACACGCGCCGCCGCATGTGCGTCGTGCAGCGACACGCGCTCGTCGCCGAGCCGCGCGTTGAACGTCGTGTAGTCCAGCCGATCGTGCCCGGGCAGCGCGCCGAAGCCGCTCACGCGCGCCAGCAGCACGGGATCGGGCACGCTCCACTCGCGCAGGGCGCGCACCATTGGCCTGGGTGCGGTCCACTGCCAGAGGCCGGTCCGTCCGGTGAGCATCAGATGTCCGGTGCCCTGCCCCACCCGCAATGGCGACGACAGGCTCGCCGACGCGGCGATCGGGTCGACCGCCACCTCCGCCGACGGCGTGGTCGCTCCGTCGGAGCGCGCCACGGCATGTTCCAGATCGATCACGCCGGAGGCAAAGCTGCCGCTGCCGGCGCGGAAACCGCTGCGGCGCACCGTCATGCGCTCCACCGCCGTGGGCGACACGATCCCGAGCAGCCCCGACAGCGACGTCACGTCATAGAGCGGAATGCCATCGAGGCGCCAAGGATGCTCGCCGACATCACCGCCCTGCAGATGCAAATCGCCAGTGCCGTCGCGACGCGCCACGCCCAGCGGTGCCACCGTGCCGGGGAGAAAGGTGGCGGGCCCTGCGAGCAAGCGATCTGCAGCCCGCGCATCGAGCGAAGCATTTCCGAGCGCCGCGCTCGCCACCCCGGGCCGGATGCCGTTGACGATGATCGGGCGCACGAAGGCTTCGGCCCGTTCCATCGGCAGGCGCAGCGTCTGCCGGCCGCTCGACTCCACCGCGAACGCTGTGCGATACGGGCGATAGCCCACCGCACGTACCGTGACGTCGTACCGACCGGGGCGTAGCTGCGGAAAGGTGAAGCCGCCGTCGTCCTGGGTGAGCAGGCCGTTCGGCACTTCGGCGAGCTGGACACGCGCCGCTGGCAGCGGGGCGCCGGTGGCGGCGTCGACCACCACACCGGCGAACGATGCCGGCGCCAGTGCCGACTCAGCACCGGCGATGACCACGTATGTGCCGGACGACAGGCGCACGTAGTCCAGCCCCGCCTCGCGCGTGATGCAGCCCAGCACCTGCTCCGGGCGCGCGTTGGTGAACCGGCAGGCGATACGGCGCGTGGCCTTGTCGCCGAGGGTGGCCGCCTGCCACACCAGGTTCATGCGCGCCGCCTGGGAGAGCGTTTCGAGCGCCTCCACAAGGGGCACGTCGATGAGCGCCACGGTCACCACCGACGGCGGTGCGCCCGGCTGCGTGGCGGGCGGGGACGTACGCGCGCGCTGCGCCACCGCTGCCGCCGGCAGCAGCGTGGCGAGTCCGACTCCAAGTGCCCGCCCCCAGCGCGCCATCACGGCGTGCGCGAAGCTCCCATCACGCGGAACCCGCGGCTGGTACGCTCGAAGCTCAGCCCCTGGGCGGTGCACAGGTCCCCGAGCACGACATTGGCGCGCGGCGCTGCCGGATAGAACAGCGAGACCGTGACCTGCACGTCCACTGCGGGATCGACGTCGATCTCCACGTCGAAGCGGCGCGACAGCTCGGCGAGCACTTCGCCGAGTGGCTCGTCGAGCGCCGCCAGCCCACCGCGCCGCCACACGGCCACGCGCGGCGCGGGAATGTCCTGCACGGCGAGCCCGGTCTGGCGCACCACGGTCCCCTGCCCCGCACCAAGCTCCACTCGTGCCTGCGCGGCGGTCACGGCCACGCGCCCCTCCTCCACTTGCACCCGGGTGCCGCTGGACGCCGACGCCGCCCGCACGGCGAAGCGGGTGCCAAGCACCTGCACCTCGGCGTCCGCCGTGCGCACGCGGAAGGGGCGCCCGTCGCGCGCGACGTCGAAGAACGCCTCGCCCTCGAGCTGCACCGTGCGCGAACCCGCGCGCAGTCCGGCTGGCCATCCGAGTCGACGGGTATAGGTCACGCGACTGCCGGGTGCCAGCCACAGCGTGCTGCCATCGGGCAACGGCGCCAGCTGCGGCGCGCCCCCGCTGGCCACCTCGTGTTCCACCGGCATGCTCCCCCACGCCAGGAGCCCGCCAACGGACAGCAGCACGGTGGCAGCCGCCGACCACGCCCACGACCACCGCCGTGCGCGGGCAGGCTGTGGGCGAACCACGGGCTCGTCCTTCAGCAGCGCCAGCGTTGGCACGACCTCGTCGGAGTACGGCACCCGCGCCGGGTCCGCCAACCGGGCCTCGAGGCGCGCCCACGCCGCCTCGCGCTGGCGCACGGCCGCCGCGTCGTCCGGGGTACTGGGCGCCGACGGAATGGCCTCGTACACGGTGCGCAGCGCCTCGCCGTCGGCGCGCGTCTGCAGCAGGTCGCGCAGGGCATGGTCGAGCGCGCGCTCCATGTCGCCCGCAGCGGGGCGGCGCGGCGACCGATCGTCGCCGTTCATGACACCCACCAGAGCATCGCCGCCACCATCGTGCCCGCCTCGGCCAGACGCCGCCGCAGCGTGGTGAGGGCCGCCACCAGGTGATTGTTGACGGTGCGCGGCGCGCACTCCATGGCCACCGCCACCTCGGCGTGCGACAGCCCCTCCACCCGCGACAGCAGCAGCGCCTCCCGCTGGCGCGGCGGCAACGCGTCGATGAACGCCGTCAGGCGCGCGCCGAGCTCCCGGCCGCCGATATCCGCGTCGGGAAGGGTAGCCGGCCGGGGAACGGCCGCCGAGTCAGCCACCGTCGGGTCGGACAGCAACCGCTGCCGGGTAGCGGCGTCGCGGCGAAGATTGAGGGCGAGATTGCGCACGGTTCGATAGAGCCAGGCCCGGGGGGGCGTCGTGTCCTCCAGCCGTTCGCGCCGGTCCCACAGGCGCACGAACGCCTCCTGCACGACATCCTCGGCCGTGGCGTCGTCGCGCACGAGCGAAAGAGCGTGACGACGCACCGGCCCGTACAGCTGATTGAACAGCTGCCGGAACGCCTGCTGGTCACCACGGCGGACCCGGTCCGTCAGGGCGGACCCGTCGTCAGGAGAGAAGTCGGACATTGCTGGCCAAAGGACACGTCAGGGGGCCACCATGACCAGTCGCCCCGCGGGACGGGACGCCCCCCTCCCCGTCATACCTCCAGCTGAACGGCGGCCTCGGCCATCACGTGCCCATTCACCTGCAATTCGACCCGGTGGCGGCCGGCGTGATAGCGCCGGGTGGTGATGGGCTTCATGGCGTGTCGGCGGCGCTTTTCCACCGTCTCCCCCGGCCCCACCTCGAGTACCCACCCCTTGAACACCTTCGGGGAGATGGTGCCGTTGGCCTTCACGTGATGCACGACATAGTCGACGGCCACCCGCTGCAGCTGCGGCGACGCCGAGGTGAGGGTGAGCTGCAGCGTGACGGCCGCTCCGAGGCGGATGGCCGGCCGGTCGAGCGAGAATGTCACCGTGCCCTCGAAGGCCGCCCCCACGCCCCAGAGGGAGAGGAGCCGCCGGTGTCCGCCTTTCACCAGCGTCCGGCTGGCATGCCGCAGGACCGCCGTCCGCTCGGGACCGGCCCCAGGCAGGTGACGCGCCACCCAGTCCACCACCAGCTCGGGGTGATCCTTGGCGATATCGTTGAGATGGTTGGCCACACTGCGCCGCACGTACGGGCTCGAATCGTCCTGCAGGGCCGCCAGCAACGGCAGTGACGAAGCGGGGTCGGCGCGGAGCGCCCGCAGCTGCATCCCCCACGGGAGTCGAGGCCGCGTGCCTTCGCTCACCAGCCGTCGCACGTGCTCGCTCGGGTCGTGCACCCACTCTGCGAGCGTCTCGAACACCAGCGCCGGGTGGCGCTCGAGCAAGGGCCGAATGGCGAATTCCGCCGTGAAGCGCTGCGTGATGGCGTGCAGCGCGGCGAGGGCCCGCCGGGGGTGCGCCAGCCCTCGTCGGGCCACGAACTCGCCGACCGGCCACAGGATCCACCCCGCCAGGCCATCGTCGGCAGCGGTGGCCTCGGCCAGCGAGGTCCCGGGCCGAGCGGACGCGAGTGCCCGCTCGATGGTGGCCGCCGCGTCGTGGAAGTCGGCCGGCAGCGTGGCCTCGAGCGCATCGGCCACGAGCAGCGCCCGCGCCTTGAGCTCCAGCGCGTCCAGCTGCGGCAGCACCAGGTCCACGAAGCGTTCGCCAGGAAAGCTCGCGTCGACCCGCTGGAGGTGCGAGGCGGCACGCCGGACGAGCGCGGTATTGATGAAGTGCTTGAACGGTTCCGCCATCGGGGCTCCAACATCAGGGCTGCATCAATGTCTTTATGCCTCAGAGCCAGCTCAACGCGCCACGAGCGAAGTCTCAGGCCGCAGACATGCTGGAGTGAGTAAGCCCGAAGGCACGGCTCGCGGCTTCATCGACCTCGTTCTGATCGTAGCTCGCCCCCGCCTTGCAGAGTTGCTCGACAACCGAGGACGTAAGGTCAGCGAGTTGCGGAACGCGCACTCGGCGCAAAGTCTGAGCTTGATAGCGGATACTTCCACCGCGCATCTGTACCGAAAAGGCTCGTACCTGCATTAGCACGTGCGAACTACGGAGAATTGCCTGGAGCGCCCGCAGTTCCCAGGCGTCCGTGGTGACCCAGTAGAGGTTGTGGTGAGGGTAGCACTGGCCCTCGTCAACGCCAACGATCCCACCTCGCTGTATGTCGGGGATCACGAGTTTTGGCTTCGCTGTAAGCGAAGGCCAAACTCTATCAATCGTTCGAAACCAGTTGGCGGGTCTAGACTTCGCTACATGACGTCGTCGCAGTTGCTGCGCGCCGCGTTCTAGGTGGGCTGCTAGTCCCGGATACTGCGACAGCTCCACAAGCGATCCGTCGTCTTCGTCGGCGAAGGGGTTGATCAAATATCGTCCTGACCAAGTGTTCGAAACGATGCCGATGTCGGACGCCATCAGAAGGGGAACTTGACGGCTAAGCTCGATTTGGTTCGAGAGCTCACGAAGTATAAAGACGCCATCGGCACCCGTTGCGACGCCAATCCCGACTCGGGTCCGCCCCCCCGATTCCTCCAAAAGAGTGTGCCGACGGTTCAAGGCCCCGAGTGTCCGTGCCTCTTCCTTCGATGTCGAACTCCACGGCGCCCCGTCGGGATACCACTGGCTAAACGTCGCCAAGGGCCCGCCCGCCGCCAGGCCAGTGACCACTTGCGACCGAATTGGGTCTAGCGTTGAGCTTTCCAGATCGTGCAACGTCCCCGCGAGGGTTGGGCCACCTCGCTCTCGGTCAATGGCTACGATCGCTGGGTATGCAGAGACATCCGAAAGAAATGGCTTCGTATGCTCTAGGTTTAGATAGTATCTAACTCGGTATCGCTCAGAGATCATCTGCCGAAGCGCAGCGCCGTACTGATTTTTCGCAAACCTGTTTGCACAAATGAATGAGAGCATGCCTCCGTTGGAGAGAAGCTCTAGGCCACGCTCAAAGAAGGCGATGTAAAGGTCGGCTCGATCCCTTAGCGTCAGAAAGCGACGTCTGTACTCTGCAAGAACAGGCTTTGGAAGATCTTCGAGCCGAACATAGGGTGGATTGCCAACCACAAACGAGAAATCTCGGTCCCATTTGGCTAGCAAGAAGTCACCCTGCACGGCCCACGCGGTCGCAAGCTCAGAAGCACGCGCAGCCTCGCAGCCCTCCGACTCGAGGATTCCAACAATCAGCAGCCTAGCGGCGCGAACTGCGCCGGAATTCAAGTCGATCGCACGTACGCTATCGTAGAGGTCTTGGCAATGCCAATCTAGATGCCCGCGATGAATTCGCTCAGACGCGATCAGGCGACGGACAATCGCACCGAGGAACGCACCGTCGCCGCAGCTGGGCTCTAGCAGCGGCCGAGCCGCCAGCCTGCAGATCTCAGCGCGATAGCCGGCCAGATCGAGAATAAGGTCGACGATTTCCGGCTTCGTGTATACGGCGCCGACCGAGTCTGATTCGTGCGCGCCGTTCCAGACGGTCCGCCAATCGGGTTCAAACAGTTCTAGCATCGTTGGCCTAGGAGGACCCGACTAGGTGGCCGAATAGAGATCTAGCAAACGCAGCGAAGCTCAGCGCCGTACTCGGCTCTGAGAAACCGCCGTCGTGCGCTCGAGGCGAAGCTATGAGCGCACTTGCCGTGTAGTTGCGCTCCAGCACAAGCCTTTGGCAAAGGATCGCGTAGCGGTCGAGGTCGGAAGTGTTGTTAAAGATTGGCATTGGCTCGAAGACTGAATTCGCCAATCGTACCGTTGCCGTTGACTTGGGCGAATCTTCCACGAGCAAGAAGTATCCGAGCCAAGGCTGCTGAGGGCCCAGCACTCCTTCGCGATAGGCAATCCAAAAATCCGTCGAACTTCCGATCGCTTCTTCGGAGCGATTGTTGAAATTGTTGCCGAAGCTTGGGCCGACCTGAGACTTCATCTCCAGCGCAGCGCAGAGTTTCCCGTTTCTCACAACGACAACGTCCCACTTCTTGGTGGGCCGGAAGTAGCCGGGAAGATCAACCCCAACGCCCATTCGGATCTCGTCCTTTGCAAAGCCCGCCGCGCGAATGACGTCCACCAACAGTCGCTCGAATCCGTCGAGATGCTGACCGCCAAGAACCTCACCTCGGGTCCCCGCATCGCGGCTGCCTGTCTCGATCTGACGCTGTGCCTGTCCCCTCCGGGCGTCCCAATAGTGCTTGACAGCGCTCCGAATCTGCCCGTCGAGCTCCGAGGCCGTCCAAGGGAAGCGAAACGAAGGAGTGGTCATAACTTTTCACGGCTGTCGTGGCGCCGAGTCCAGGTGACGGCGAATCGCAGAGACGGTGGTCAATGGAATCTCACATCCTGGTCTGCCTTACGCATACCCATAACTTTCCGATGGGGGCTCAATTTCCGCACGTAAAGACGCTGCGAAACGCTCAGTGGGTCTGGCCGGCTCGCTGGTTCCGAGTGGGCGGGCAACCAGCTCGCGTTGGTTTCCGACGGACGCCTCTTCGAAGCTCCTCCTAGATCCGGCGCTGGCGTGTTTCCTTTTGCGGCGCCTGCATAGCGGCGACCGAAGCGCAACGCGGTCGCTCGGTCGACATACCGGGCCATGCGGTGACACCTTTCCGGGGTGCCGGCAGTAGAACCTCGCGGAATCGTCATGAAGCGCCACACCGTCCCCCTGTCCGCTCCCACCGCCCCTGCCCCATCCTGTGATGCGACTCGCCCTGCCCGTCCCCGTCCTGCTCGCCGCTGCCTGCCTGCTGCCTGTGGCGCCCCTCTCTGCACAGGGCGGCCGTCCGCTGGCCAGCACCAAGGCGGCTTCCAAGGAGGCCTCCAGGGCCGCCGCGCCGGCCCTGGCGGGCACCTGGTCGGGCACGGCCACCGTCCCGCTCGGAGACAGCACCATCGTGGTACCGGTCACCTACACGTTCGCGGCAACGGGCGCGACGCCCGCGGGCATGGCCATGGTGCCCGGACAGGGCTCGGGGCCCATTTCCAACGTGCAGCGCGACGGCAGCCGGGTACGCTTCCAGGTGACGGCGCCCGAGGGGCGGTTGCTCGATCACGACGGCGCGATGGGGGCCAACTCGGTCATCGAAGGGTTCGTGAACCTCGACAACAAGCCGGTCGCCAGGTTCCGCATCGCGCCGGCCAAGGCCGCGCCACCGAAGCCCGCACCGCGCTGATCGTGTGGGCCGTCAGCTCCGCCCGGGTTCGTCCATGTGCAGCACCTGAAAGGCCGCGTTGGAGACCAGACAGTACGCCGTGAAGTAGTAGAAGCCAGCCCCAGCCACCGCCGACAGATTGGCGGTGCCCTTGGCCACCAGCAGGGCGATGAGCATGCCGACGGCAAAAACGTCGGCCATCGACCACTTGCTGATGCCGCGCACGAGGCGGAAGAGCCGATACGACCAGCGTGACCGGCGCAGCGCCAGGATCGGGACCACCAGCGCCGCCTTGAGCAACGGCACCAGCACGCTGAAGAGCAGGATCAGCCCCGCCACGAAGTCGTTGCCGGAGGCATGCAGGCTGCGAATGGCTCCGATCACGCTGCGGGTTTCGTTGGTGAGTTCCCTTTCGCTGCCGAAGAACTCCATCGTGGCCCGGATGGTGAGCACGGGCTCGATGAGTCCGGGCACGAGCAGCGCCAGCGAGACCAGCGAGAGGGCGAGGGCGATCCGGTTGCGTGTCGACATGCGCCGAGTCTACCTGCGAAGCGCGGGCGACTCCAGTCGCCGCGCCGTCGCCCTACCGGCGTCCACGTAGCCAGCGCGGCAGCCCCGACGTCGCCATCTCGTCGGCCAGTAGCACATCGAGGGCATCTCGAAAGGAATCGGCGGTCGCCAGCCGCGCGGCCGGATTGAGCCGCAGCGCGCGCCGCAGCAACTCCTCGAGCTTGGGCGAGGCCTCCGGCCGGCGCTCCCGCAGGTTCACCACCGGGCGCATCGGCGACTCGTACGGCGCGGCTTCATTTTCGGGGGCGCCGCGGTCGTCCCACTCCCGCATCGACCGGCGCTCGGGCTCGTGCAACCGCTCCTCGTTGGGAGCGGTACCCGAGAGGCACTCGTACATGAGACAGGCGAGGCCGAAGATGTCCGCCCGCCCGTCGATCGCGGCGCCGTGGTGCCACTGCTCCGGAGCCATGTAGGTCGGCGTCCCCACGACGGGGTCATCGTCCTCGTCGGCCACTGCGGCATGCGCCTCGCAGACGAGCCCGAAATCCGTCAGCATCGCGTGGCGCCCGTCGATGAGGATGTTCTCGGGCTTCACGTCGCGATGGATGAGCCCCCGCGCGTGCAGCGCGGACAGGGCGTCGGCGATCTCGATGCCATAGCGCAGGACCTCCACGATGGGAAGCCGGACCTCGCGTCGCAGACGGGCGCGGAGCGAGGGCC
>JBEILM010000033.1:0-38380 GCA_040379205.1 Gemmatimonas sp. | reverse complement strand
GGCCTGCTTGCTCACATCGGTGAAGCGCGCGCCGTCGTTGCGATACAGGCGATCGCCCGACTTGGGGTGCCGCTCATCTCGTCGTGCGGCGGTGCCGATCTGCCGCTCGGTGTGCACCGAATGATTGAGCAGGTACAGATCAAGGTCGCCGTCGCGGTCGTAGTCGAAGAACAACGCCTGCGTGGAGAACCCCTCGAAGTGCAGTCCGTATTCGTCGGTGCGATCGGTGAAGCGGCCGGTACCGTCATTGATGTAGAGCGCGTTGCGGCCGGCCATGGTCAGGTAGTTGACCGCCGACACATACAGGTCGAGAGAGCCGTCGCCGTTCACGTCGGCCATCGCGACCCCGGTCTTCCACCCCGGCGGGCCGGCCACCCCGGCCCGCTGCGTGATGTCCTCGAAGCGAAAGCCGCCGAGGTTCCGGTAGAGGCGATTCTCGCCAAGGTTCGACGAGAAGTAGAGATCGGGCAGGCCGTCGTTGTCCACGTCGCCGACTGCCACGCCACCACCGTTGTAGTAGTACAGGTAGTTGAGGATGCTGAAGTCGGGCGCTTCCGGCAGCGTGTTGGTGAACGTCACGCCCGTGGCGTCGGGCGTGAGTGTCTCGAACAGCGTGGGCCCGCCGGGCATGCCACGGGCAGCGGTGGTGTCGGCTGGTCGGGTACGCTCGCCGCAGGCCACGACAGCAAACGCCGCCGCGATGGGCAGCAGGCGGCGCCAGGGCGAGCGGGTCACTGCGCGGCGAGTGCCCGTCGCGGACGCGTGATCACCCGCGCCACCACATGCTGGCCGACCTGCGCCCCCTGCTTCTGCCCCTCCACGATGGCCGGCCGGTAGTGAATGCCGCCGTACAGGCGGCTGATCGCCGCTTCGTTGGCGGCGGCCGCGAACGAAGCGAACGAACGCGCCGGCAGTCCGTACGGGACCTCCACCGAGTCGATGAAGGCGAAGGTCGGCCCGTAGATCTCCGTCAGCACCTGGGCGGCGGCGGTGGAGATCACGCTGTGCCCGCTCGGATACTCGGGAAACGGGGGAGTCTGCAGCAGCGGCACCCACTTCTCGTCGATGTACTGGTTGATCACCGTCTCCGGCCGGATCACCCCCGAGCGGAACTTCTCTTCCCAGGCGGCGATGAAACCATCGGCGAGGGCCATGGCGGTCCGTGCATAGGCGTCGGCGGCGGCCAGCATCGGCGCGTTCGACTGCTTCGCCACCGTCATGGCGATGCCCATCCAGTGCCCGCCAGGGGTGATCTTCTTGGTGGCGAACATGGTGTGCCCCTGCACATTCATCACGTACGGGTTGCAGTCCCAGAAGGCGGCGATCGCCCGCTCCTCCTCGGTGAGCGTGCGGCCCTTCTCGTAGACCTCGAGGGCGTCGGTGTAGAAGCGCGACCCCTGCACCGAGTCGAACGGCACGGCGGCGACCGGACGAAACTGGCCACCAGAGTCCATCACGAACGGCTTGATGGCGGTGCCCCAGTGCGGCTCCACGGCGTCCATGTACGCCGGCGGTGTGGGCACCCAGCGTCCCGGCGTACGGGTAATGCTGTATTTGGGCATACCGCGTGCCTGCTTGAACCCGTCGGCGCCGGCCCACGCAAGCACGTGCTGCGCCACCGAGTCGCCGTAGGCCACCGACCGCGTGTAGGTGGCGTCATCGAGCGCGTCACGATAGCGCTCGGAGATGGCGGTGCGCACCGAGTCCATGCGCTCGCGCGAGAAGGTGAGCTGGTGGCTCACGGTCAGAAACGCGCGCACCGCCGCCAGCGGCCACGCATACTCGGCACCCGCCTCCGGCGCCGGCGGTGCAGGCATCTGCCGCACCTGCCCCGCCAGCGAGCGCCAGGTGGTATCGCCGTGGCGGATGGCTTCGTAGGCGGCAATGCTGGCGTACGCGTATACCCGGCTCGCCTGTGGCGGGCTGAAGATGTCGTACACCATGGTATGCGTGAGCTCCTGCATGGCGTCGTGCAGGGGGGCCGCCGACTGCAGGGCCTCTGGCGTGGTGCCCGGCGACGACGAACAGGACACGGCACCGGCCACGGCGAACACACCGGCGAGCACGGCTAGCAGCGAGCGGGTCTTCCGGAGCGATGTCATCGCGGCGTGACCATGAAAAGGAGCGGCGCGGCATTGTTGCGCGCCACGAGCAGCCGCTCCCCGCGCGCGGTACGCACGCGGCGCAGGTCGCGGGTCTGCCCGGGTACGCGGAAGCCGCTGGCGGCGGCGCGCCGCACCGTGAACCCACCCGTGCCGTTGCCCAGCAGCACAAGTCCGTCGTTCCCGGCCATGCGGCCGATCTCCGGCTTCACGCCGTCGAAGTTGCCGGCCAGCAGCAGGTCCATCGTGCCATCGCCATTCACGTCCCGGGCAGCGACACCGTAGATGGGCGAAAGCTGCGCCTCTCGCGGCAGCGCCGTGAGCGAGTACGTGCCGTCGGCGGCGCGCCGCAGGACCGCGCTTTCGAGCATGTGCAGCGGCTTCACAATGGCCCCCTGCCGTTCGGCGGCGGGCACCACGTCGTCCATGGTCTGAAGCGCGTAGTCCTTGTAGTTCAGGAAGCGCGCCTTGAACGGCGGCACCGCCTTGATGAGATCGTCTCGCAGCACGAGCGGATACTGCCGGCCGCCGTTGTACATGCCGATGATCTGCTCCACGAAGCCGTTGGCATCGAAGTCCTTCACGATCATCGTGATGGGCTCGTCTGCCGAGGCCCGCCAACGGGTGTTGAGCCCGAGGTTGCCCAGCACGAACTCCGAACGGCCATCGCCATCGAGGTCGGCGGCAATGATCCGGTTCCACCAGCCGTGGGTCCGGGCGAGCGCCTCACTGTCGACGCGCTCGAGGTGCCCATTCCCCTCGTTGCGGAACACCGTGACGGGCATCCATTCGCCGACGAGCAGCAGGTCCGGTTGCGCATCGCCGTCGATATCGTGCCAGAGGGCGTCGGTGACCATGCCCACCCGTTCGAGGCCGGGCGATGCGCTCGCGGTGACGTCGAGGAAGCGTCCCTGCCCGTTGTTGAGGAGCAGCTGGCTGCGCGGGTCGGCGCCGTAGCGCCAGGGCACACTGCGCCCGCCGACGAACAGGTCGACGTCGCCATCCCCATCGAAGTCCGCCGCCGCCACCGCCCCACCACTCACGAGCGCGTCGGGAAGCGCATTCAGCGCCTTGGTGAAGCGACCGCGGCCATCGTTGAGATAGAGCCGATCCTCGAGCGCCGGCGAATCCTCGCTGAATTCGTTGCCGCCGCTCACCACGTACAGATCGCGGTCGCCGTCGCCGTCGGCATCGAAGAACAGCGCCCGCACGTCCTCGGATGAGGCGTCCATGGCGAACGCCCCGCCCGATGCGAGACGGAAGGCACCGGCCCCGGTCTGCAGGTAGAGCTGCCCCGCCTGCTCCTTGGCGCCCCCGAGAAACACATCGTCCAGACCGTCGCCGTTCACATCGCCAACCGCGAGCGCCGGTCCTTCGGTGGAGAGCATTCGGGGAATCAGCCGTTCGCGGTCGAAATCGACGTACTCGTTCTCCGTGTGCACGAAATCGAGCCCCGATCCCGCCGTGACCTCGGCGAGCAGCGGCGCCGGAGCGGCCATCGGAACCGGCGGCGGCACCACGGCGTCGTCACCGCAAGCAATGCGGAGCCGCGTGTTCGTGGCCACGCCGGTGCGCACACTGCGGCGCCCGTCGGGCCAGTCCACCACCACCGAGTCGGCCGTGGCGAGGGTATCCAGCCCGAAGGTCAGCACGTAGTCGACACTCGACTGGAAGCCGCGCGCCGGATACAGCTCCTGCATCATGGCCGAACTTCCGGCGTGCACCGTCACCCGCGCACCGACCGCGAACGGATTGCGCCCCTCGCCCTCGAGGCGCACCTGCAGCGAGCGCCGCGTCGGCAGCGTCGTCCGCGCATTGTTGCGATAGACGAAGCTTTCGGCGTTGACATTGTTCACCACGAGGTCGAGCGTGCCGTCGCCATCGAGATCACCGTAGGCGGCGCCACTCGAGATGTTCGGCTCGGCCAGCCCCCACGCCGTGGCGACGTTGGTGAAACGCAGATCGCCGTCATTGCGGTAGGCGTAGTCGGGGATGGGCGTGCTGGTCATGGCCCGGATGAGGCGCATGAAGTCTACGCGCCGGCCGCCGGCCTCGCGCGACATGGTCTCCTTGTCGGCGAGGAAGGCCACGTAGTCCTGCGACGTCACGTCGCGCGCCAGACCGTTCGTGACATACACATCCTTGCGACCATCCAGGTCGAGGTCGGCCAGCAGTGCGCTCCAGCTCCAGTCGGTTTCGGCCGTGCGCGTGAGGTAGCCGACATCGGTGAAGGTGCCATCGCCGTTGTTGCGCTGCAGCATGTTGCGCATCAACTGGTGATGGTAGCCGTTCCGGACCTTCGCCTGATAGATGTCCCACCCTTCGTACATCGCGGTGGTCTTGATGCGGAACTCGTCCTCCGGCATCATGTCGGTCGTGTAGATGTCAGGCCAGCCGTCGTTGTCGACGTCGGCGATGTCCATGCCCATGGAGAAGTAGCTGAGCACGGGCATCGCCTGCTTGACGACCTCGCGAAAGGTGCCGTTGCGGTTGTTCAGGTAGAGATAGTCGTGCTCGAAGAAGTCGTTCGACACGTACAGATCGGGCCAGCCATCGCGGTCGAGATCGGCCACGCCCACCCCGAGCCCGAAGGCCACCTCCGGGCCGAAAATGCCCGCTGCAGCACTCACGTCGGTGAAGCGCTGGCCGTCATTGCGATACAGATGGTGGCCCCCGTACGGATCGCGCTCGGCGCGCGTGTTGCGCATGCCGAAGCTGCTCACCGGCCGCGGCGAGTTGTTGATAACGAACAGGTCGAGATCGCCGTCGCGGTCGTAATCGAAGAACACCGCGTGGGTCGACCAGCCTTCGTCGGCCACGCCGTAGTCGCGCGCCATTTCCTTGAATGTGGGCACACCGTCGGCGCCGTTGCCCTGATTGATCCACAGGGTGTTGGCGCGCGTGGCCGGCGCCCCGCTGCCGGCGTGGCTCACGTAAATGTCGAGCTTGCCGTCGCCATTCACATCGGCGAGCGTCACGCCGGTGGTCCACGGCTGCCGGTCGCGGAACTGCGCGGCGGCCGTGATGTCGCGGAAGCGGAAGGCTCCCTCGTTCAGGTACAGCGTAGGACCGTGCTGGTTCGCCGTGAGAATGACCTCGGGGAGCGAATCGCCGTTCAGGTCACCGATGGCGACGCCGCCGCCGTTGTAGAAGTTGCGATAGAGAAAGACGTTGTCGTCCTGCGAGTCGTCGACGCGATTGATGAAGCCGATGCCCGTATACGCCGCGGGCATGTTCGTGAAGAGCGCGGAGTCGGCAGCGGGGGGCGTCTTGGCGCGTCGCTGTTCGGGCTTGGCGCAGGCGCTGGCCAGCAGCAGCCCGGGAAGGAGGGCCGGCAGCAACCGGGCGGCGCGGGGCCGCCGGGCGCGAGCCCATGTCGAGAGGAGAGTCACGGCACGAAATGATGAGACTACGAATGCCACGGCCTGCGTTCGCGGGGAACGCAGGCCGTGGCGACCATCAGGAACCGCCAACCGCTCAGTAGCCGGGATTCTGCTTCAGCAGCGGGTTGGTTTCGATCTGGTTCTGCGGAATGGGCATCAGGATGCGGTACGGCGCCGACGCCGCCTTGCCGAAGCGGGCGTTGGTGTAGGTGCCTGCCCGGATCATGTCCTGCCGCCGCTTCGCCTCACCGATGAACTCGAACAGACGCTCGTCGAAGATGGCCTGGCGCAGCGCCGTCTGTGAGATGTTGCTCGGTAGCGGACGCGCCGGACTGAACGCGCGGGCCCGGACTTGGTTGACCAGCTGGACCGCCGCGGCGGTCTGCCCGAGTTCGTTCTGGGCCTCGGCCTTGATCATCATCATCTCCGCCAGGCGGAAGTAGACGTAGTCGTTGCCGTTGTCTCCGCCGTTGAAGTTCGGGTCGACCGTGTACTTGTAGATTCGGGCGCCCTCACCCTCGGTGGCCTGCGTGATGTCGCGAATCTCCGGCGTGAACACCAGCGGGTTGCCGGCGCGGTCGGTCACCGGACGGCCGGTGAGCAGGTCGACCTGCGGCCCCACCAGGAACACCTTCTTGCGATCGTCGGCGTTGTCGAAGGCGTTGTACGTGTCGGCGATGGTCGCGAACCCGTTCCACGGCGAGGCGCTGAACGAGTTGTAGTGCCCCAGGCGCATCACGAAGGTGAGGCCGATACCCGGCACCCGCGTGCTGTGCCGCACCGTGAAGATGTTCTCCGGCGAGTTCTCGTTGGTGGCGTTGAAGTTTGCGCGCCAGTCGGGGTTGAGACGGAACCGCCCCGAGTTGAGCACCCGGTCCGCCGCCGTGATGGCTTCGGTCCACTTGGCCGGCCCACGCTGCAGGCCGGCGGCCGTGACGGTACCGGTGAACACCTGCGCGTTCAGGTACATGTTGGCGAGAATCGCGTCCGTCGCCCCCTTGGTGACGCGGCCGAAGTTCTCCGCCGGCCAGGCGTCGGGGAGGGCAGCACGGGCCTCGGTGAGCTCCTTCTCGATGAAGGCGAACACTTCGGCGCGCGTGGCCTGCTCACGCGGGATGACTTCGGTGGTGGTGACGATCGGCACCCCACCGAAGAAGTCCATCAGCAGGTAGTAGTAGAAAGCGCGCAGCGCCTTCATCTCGGCGACGATGACGGCCTTGTTGGGCACGTCGGTGGTCTCGAGCGCGCTCAGCACGACGTTGGCGCGGGCGACACCGCCGAAGAGGTCGTTCCACACCCCCGAGATGTCCTCCAGGCCGGAGCCCGACGTGGGCGTCCACGTGTGCCGGTACAGGTCGAGCCAGCGGCCGTTGTCGAACCAGTCCGAGCCGCGCGTCGGCACGATGTTTTCGTCGGTCGACACCTGGCTGAGGTTGTAGTAGCCCCACATGGTGCCACGCAGGGCGGCATACACGGAGGCGACACCGCCGAGCACTTCGTCGGAGGTCTTGAAGAAGTTGTTGGGCGTGATGGCGCTGGTTGGCGTTTCCTCGAGGTCGGTGCACCCCTGAAGAAGCGTGGCCGCCGGGACCAACAGCGCCGCACTGACGCGGCCGGCGCGCCAGAGCTGCTGGATACGGGAAGAGCGATTGATGCGCATGGTCAGTTCGTTCGGTCCGGGTTGGTCAGAACTGGACGCGGAGTCCCGACGTGAACGTGCGGGCACGCGGGTAGGCGAGGTAATCGATGCCGCGGGACGCCAGACCCACGTCAGTGAAGACCTCGGGATCATAGCCGCTGTACGGCGTAAACAGCAGGAGGTTGTCACCCGACAGGTAGATGCGGGCGTTGCCTCCCTTACCGGGGAGTTTGAAGGCGTAACCGACGGTCACGTTCTGGAGACGGAAGAACGAGCCGTTCTCGATCCAGCGCGAGGAATAGATGGCCGGTTCGGTGAGTCCGTCGGTCTGGGTGAGCGCCGAGCGCAGGAAGTTGCGTCCCTGCAGCACGGCCGACTGCGTGGAGTACACCAGCGCGGTGTTGTTGAACACATCGCGGCCGAACTCGCCGCGCCACAGGAAGCTGGCGTCGAACTTCTTCCAGCGGAGGTTGCCGCGCCAGCCGAGGCTGAAGTCGGGGTTCGCGTCGCCGATGATCGTCTGGTCGTCACCGTCCGGCGACGTGGTGGTGCCGTCGAGCACACGGCTGGTGACGACGCCGTTCTCCCGGGTGACCCGGTAGTTGTTGAACAGCTGCTTGCCTTCGTTGTTCACCCCGACGAACTCGGCGCCCCAGAAGGTGCCGAGCGGCTGTCCGGGCAGGATGCGCTGGGCGGTGTTGCCCGACTGACCCTGGCCCTGCACACCGGCGGTGGTGATGAACGACCGGCCGCCAAGGTCCTGCACCTCGTTGCGCTCGATGGAGAAGACCAGCCCGGTCGTGAACGACTTGTCGCGCGAGTCGAGCAGGTTGGCGTCGAAGGTCGCTTCGATACCGTTGTTGGTCAGGCTGCCCACGTTTTCGAGGCGCGTCGGCACGAGCGCCGGCTGCGGCACAGCCACGGTCAGCAGCAGGTCACGGGTGTCCTTGCGGTAGTACTCGACCGTACCGGTGTACTTGTTGTCCTTGAACCCGAACTCGGCGGCGAGGTTGTACTGTGCCGTCTGCTCCCACTTGAGATTCGGGTTCTCGTTGCGCGTGGGCACCACGCCGGTGACGATGTTGTCACCGAGCGGATAGCGAGCACCGTCGTTGGGCTCGAGCAGGATGAGCGAGGCGTACGGCGCCACGGCCTGGTTGCCCTGCAGGCCGTAGCCGGCGCGCAGACGCAGGTTGGAAAAGCCCTTGCCCTGCATCCAGCTTTCGTCGCTGATCTTCCAGCCGGCCGAGAAGGCCGGGAAGACGGCCCACTTGTTGCCTGCGCCGAAGCGCGACGAACCGTCGCGGCGGATCACGCCGGTCAGGAAGTAGCGGTCCTTGTAGCTGTAGTTGGCGCGGCTGAAGAAGGACACCAGCCGGCTCTGCTCGCGGAACGAGAACGGCGCCACCAGCGTGCCGCCGCCACCGAGGTTGTTAAAGCTGAAGGCATCGGTGAGGAAGTTGCGCCCTTCGGCGCCGAACTCGCCGTTGTCGAAGTCGGAGTACTCGTAACCGCCGACGACTTCGAGCTCCTGGCTGTCGGAGATACGCGGCGCGAAGGTGAGCAGCGACTGCAGCGTGTTGTTGCCCAGCGTGCGGCTCACCTGACGCGCACGACCGTTCCACTCGGCACCCACCGAGCTGGCCCGCGGCAGATACGTCTGACGAATGCCCGCCGTGCGGTCGGTGCCCACGTTGATCGAAGCGGTGAGATAATCCGTCAGGCTGTAGGTCGCCTGGATGTTGCCGAGCGTACGGTTGGTGGTGGCCACGTCGGCGACCTGGTTGGCGAGCGCCACCGGGTTGCGCACCGACTGCCGGCCGGGGCCGATCTCGTAGAACGTCGGGACCTCGGCGTTCGGCGCGAAGATGGGCTGCGTGGGGTTGAAGATGGCCATGTTGGTGAACACGCCACCCTCGAAGCCACCGCCGTTCTCATTCGCGAGGTAGTCGTTGTCGACCTTCGACGCGGTGAGGTTGAAGTTCAGGCGGAGCTTGCCGTCGAGCGCCGCGTGATTGGCATTCAGTCGCCCCTGGAAGCGGCGGAAGCCGTTGGAGATGACGATACCGTTCTGGTCGAGGTAGTTCAGCGAGGCGCGGTACTGCGTCGTCGCGTTGCCTCCCGTAAACGAGAGGTTGTGGTTCACGGTGGAGCTGCGGCGCATCAGCTCCCGCTCCCAGTCCGTGTTGGCGTTGCCGAGGTTGTTGAGCGCGTTCTGGTTCAACCGGCCGGCCGTCACCTGCTGCTGCACGAAGGCGCGGTACTCCTGCCCGGACATGAAGTCGAGCGAGTTCGCCGGCGCCGATGAGGCGAGGAACGTTTCGTACTCCACCGACGACACACCGGCGACACCGCGCTTGGTTTCGATGAGCACCACGCCGTTGGCGCCGCGCGACCCGTAGATCGCGGTGGCCGACGCGTCCTTGAGAACGGTGATGTTCGCGATGTCGTTCGGGTTGATCATGTTGAGCGGGTTACGCGGCAGCGCCGCACCCGCGTTCAGCCCAATACCGCCCGCTTCAGTCGGATCGTTCTGAATGGGCACTCCGTCGATCACGTACAGCGGCTCGTTGGAGGCACTGATGGACGTACCGCCGCGGATGCGGATCTGGGCACCGGCGCCGGGCTCACCGCTGTTGGCGATGACATTCACGCCGGCCACCCGGCCGGTGAGCAGGCCGGTCGCGTTGGGCTGCACGCCGACGTTCGCGTCGTCGCCCTTTACCGTCGCCACGGCACCGGTGATGGCCTCGCGGCGCTGCTGGCCGTACCCGGTCGCCACGACGGCGGTGAGCTGAGCGGCCACCGGCGAGAGCGGCACCTCGACCGAGACGCTGCCGTTGGCGGCCACCGTGATGCTGACTTCCTTCGCCGAGTAGCCGATGCGGGCCACGCGCAGCCGTTGGGCACCCGCCGGCACGGTCGGCAGCAGGAAGCCACCGTCGTTGCGCGTATAGGTGCCGATCTGCGTTCCCACGATCTGGATCGACGCGTTCGCCAGAACGCCTGCCGTCGTGGAGTCGACCACGCGACCGGAGACTCTGCCCGTTGCCTGGGCACTGACCTGATTCGCCGTAAGCAGCGTGCCAACTGCTGCCGCGGCGAACCAACGGACGCCTACCGCCATAAACTCATGCCTCCAGTGGTGCTGGGAAGGACCGGCGACCATCCATCGACGAGGCAGTTCGGACGAGCGCGTCCGGACGACATCTATTGAGGGCACGATCGCTGCAGGTGGGTGAACCGGGTGAGCCCGTGGACGGTCGCTGCGGTCGTGCCAGCGAGCGGCCCCGGGTGGTTCAGCGCATGTCCCCCGACAGGGAGGGGACGGGAAACATGTGGGTGGGGATATGTAACGCCATGAAACAATCGGGACCCGCAACTGTCAAGATAAGATTCGAAATCGGCCCACAATCGGGGTCCGGCTGGCGACGGGTGGCGCGCAGCCGCCCCGATGGCGAGTTTCCGGCCGTCCGCCCCGTTTTCATCTGTTACATCACGGGGATCGCTAAACCTCCCGCCCGCCTCCGGCCGCCTGCGGCCGCCTGCGGCCACGCCGCAATCGCCCGCCCGCCCTCGCGATCGCGAACCAAGTCGCCTTCCTGCAATAGGTTACCGCCTCGCCGTCCGTGAGCTCCGCCGCCTTCGTCCTCCTCGCCCAACTGGCCGCCGCCGGCGTGCCCGGTCGCCCGGTGCTGCAGTTTCCCGAGCCCGGCCTCGACGACTCGGCGGCCTATTCGGGTTACACCACCCGGTTTTTCCGCGATGTGGACCGCAGCACCCTCCAGATCTACCTCGATCGCCGCGAGGGGCGCGTCGTCCATCTCTTCGCCAACGGCGAGAACCCAAGCATCGGATTTTCCGCCCGGACTCCCGACGGCGAAGCAGCCGACCTGCGCTGGAATGATGATGAGGCGCGCGTGGCGCGAGACGGACGCCGCCGAAGTCTCAGTTACGTCGTCACCTCGCCGGCGAGCAAGCTGCACCTCGGGCGGTTCCTGCTCGGGCCCATGCGGGTGGAGCGCGACGTCCAGTACTTCCGGGAGCATCGCCGCCCCTGCGCCGACGCGCCCTATGTCCTGGCCGAATACGAAGCGCTGCTGACCACCACCGGCCGGGCGCTGACGCCGCTCACCCGCGACGACATCTTCACCGCCGACTTCCTGCAGTGGTCCGAGTCGGCCGTCAGCGCCGGCGACCTCACGCGTGCCCGCTGGATCGCGCGCCAGATCGCCGACGTCGAGCTGCTGGCGTCGCGCGACAAGCTCATGGCCGGCCTTCCCTCGTACGCCACGTACTTCGGGCGGGACATGCTGGTGTCGGCGCTCATGATGCAGCCGGTGTGGCGTCCCGAGATGAATGCGTTCGTGATCGGGGCCGCGCTGCGCAAGCTCGCCCCCAACGGCGAGGTGAGCCACGAGGAGGCGCTCGGGGGCCAGGCGGTGCGCGAGGCGGCCGCCGAGTACGTGGCCCTGCACGCGCGCGCCGATACGACACGTTGCGCTGCGCTGGCCGACAGCCTCCGGGCGCAGGCCCATGCGGTGCGGCGTGCGCGCTGCGCGACGCGCGAGAACTACCACATGGTGGACGACGAGTATCAGCTGCCGATCCTGCTGGCGCGCTACCTCGACGACCCGCGGCTGAGCGCAGCGCGCAAGCGCGCCTGGCTCGTGGAGCAGGACGCCGGTAGCAGCCGCCTTTCGCAGATACTCGCCGCCCTCAACGTAGTGGCCACGCGCACCGCCGCCTACGCGGCGAACCCGGCGCCGCGCAACCTCGTGTCGTTTTCCCCCCGCGATGCCACCGCCGACAGCTTCGGCCGTCAGCCACGCTGGTTCGCCCAGTCCTGGCGCGACAGCGGCGCCGGCTACGGCAACGTTCGCCACGCGATGGATGTGAACGCCATCTACGTGCCGCATGCGCTGGCGGCGTTGCAGCGCATCCTCACGGCGCTGCGCGCGCTCGGTCTCGAGGAGGCGGTGCGGCGGTCGGCCAACGACGTGCGGCAGGCGGTGGCCGCGCGTGTCGGCGCCATGCCTCCGGACGCGCAGGCGCTCTGGCGTGCTGCGCCGCTTTCCGGCGACAGCCCCGAGTTCCTCGCCCTCGCGCTGGACGAGCGCGGCACGCCCATCGAGGTGGCCAACGATGCCTACGCGCTGCCCCCGGTGTGGCAGGCCTTCGAGGCCGACCCCTATCCCGGCCCGCAGGTCGTGTGGGGCCGCGAAGTGAATCTCTTGCTGCTGGGCAACGCCAGTCACCTGCCGCTGCTGTCCGCCGATCCTGACATGGCGACCCTGCTGCGCAACGCGACGACCGCCGTGCGCAACGCGGTCGCCGCCTCGGAGTTTCACAGCGAACGGTGGCGCGTCGCGGTCGCCGACGGGCGCCCCGTGCCGCGGCGCTACGGCTCCGGCGCCGAGGTCCAACTCTGGAGCACCACCGATCTCGCCGTGCAGTACGTGTGGTCGCGCCTTCCCCGGTAGTACGACCCGCCTCCTCCCCATCCCACCGCCCGCCCATGCAGTTCCCACGCGCCGCCGGCATCCTGCTGCATCCCACCTCATTGCCCGGCCCGGGCGGCATCGGTGATTTCGGCCCCGACGCCCACCGCTTCGTCCAGTGGCTGGCCGACGCCGGCATGAAGATCTGGCAGGTGCTGCCGCTGGGCCCCACCGGCTACGGCGACTCGCCCTATCAGTGTTTCTCCGCCTTCGCCGGCAATCCCCTGCTCATTCACGTGCCGGGGTGGGCGGGATCCTTCCCGCACGAAAGTGTGGATTTCGGCGCGGTCATCCCTGCCAAGCAGGCCGCGCTGGCCGCATGGCTCGACACCATCCCCTTCGATGCGGCGATGCGGCAGTTCGTGGCCGAGCAGGCGCACTGGCTGCCCGACTATGCACTGTTCATGGCCCTCAAGCAGGCGCACGGCGGTGTGGCGTGGACCGCATGGGACGCTGGCGCAGCGCAGCGTGACCCGGCAGCGCTGCTTGAGTGGCGACACCGGCTGAACGCGGACATCGAGCGCCGTTACAAGGAACAGTATGTGTTCTTCGGCCAGTATCGCGCACTGCGGCAGGCGTGCGCGCAGCGCAGCATCCAGCTCATGGGTGACGTGCCCATCTACGTGGCGCACGACTCGGCCGACGTGTGGGCCAATCCGTCGCAGTTCCAGCTGTACCCCGACGGCGCACGCCGCGTGCAGGCCGGCGTGCCGCCCGACTACTTCAGCGAGACCGGTCAGCTGTGGGGCAACCCGCTCTACGACTGGGAGCGCATGCACGCCGACGGCTACGCCTGGTGGATCGCCCGCATGCGCGCCGCACTCGAGCAGTTCGACCTCGTGCGTCTCGATCACTTCCGCGGCTTCGAAGCCTACTGGGAGGTGGCCGGTGATGCGCCCACGGCCGTGCACGGCCGCTGGCTGAAAGGCCCCGGCGCCGCGCTCTTCGACGCGCTCACCGCGGCGCTCGGCCCACTGCCGATCGTCGCCGAAAATCTCGGACTCATCACGCCCGAAGTGGAGGCACTGCGTGAACGGTTCGGGTATCCGGGCATGGCCATCCTGCAGTTCGCCTTCGACGGGCAGGACTCGAACTTCATCCCCCACCGGTACACCCGCGACCTCGTGGTCTACACCGGCACCCACGACAACGACACCACCATGGGGTGGTGGCTCTCCACCGGGGCAGGCGACTCCACGCGTGCCCCCGAGGATGTGGCCCGCGAGAAGGCGTTCGCGAAGCGCTATCTCGGTACCGACGGGCACGACATGCACTGGGTGCTCATCCGCGCCACGCTCGCCTCGGTGGCCAACACGGTGCTCATTCCGCTGCAGGACGTGCTCGGCCTGGGCAGCGACGCGCGCATGAATCTGCCGGGGCGACAGGCCGGCAACTGGGGCTTCCGCTTCACGTGGGAACAGCTCACGGCCCCGCTGGCCACGCGGCTTCACGATCTCACCTCGACCTACGAACGATGAGCGCCACCGCCGCGGGGCTTACCGCGCGCACCACGAGTGCGCCGACCAACTTCTGGTCGATCTGGAACATGAGCTTCGGCTTCCTCGGCATCCAGTTCGGCTGGGGGCTGCAGATGGCCAACATGAGTGCCATCTACGAGTACCTCGGCGCGAAGCCCGACGAGATCCCGCTGCTCTGGCTGGCGGCGCCGCTCACCGGTCTCATCGTCCAGCCGATCATCGGCCATCTGAGTGACCGCACCTGGTCGCCGCGCTGGGGGCGCCGCCGTCCGTTCTTCATGATCGGCGCCGTGCTCAGTTCGCTGGCGCTCATCGCGATGCCCAATTCCAGCACGCTCTGGATGGCGGCGGGGCTGCTGTGGATCCTCGATGCCTCCATCAACATTTCGATGGAGCCGTTCCGCGCCTTCGTGGCCGACCTGCTGCCGGCCCACGAGCGCACCCGGGGCTTCGCCATGCAGTCGCTGTTCATCGGCCTCGGTGCGGTGATCGCGTCGGCCATGCCGTGGATGCTCACCAACTGGTTCGGGGTTGCGGCGAGTGCACCGGGCACCATTCCGGCCACGGTCCGCTTCTCGTTCTACGTGGGCGCCGTCGCGTTCTTCGGTGCGGTGATGTACACCGTGTTCACGACGAAGGAGAAGCCGCCGGCCGACCTCGCCGCCTTCGAACGCGAGAAGGCACAGAGCGCGGGTGTGCTTGCCGGTGCCCGCGAGATCTTTGCCGCGGCGCGCGCGATGCCCCGCACCATGCGCCAGCTGGCGCTCGTGCAGATGTGCACGTGGCTCGGCCTCTTCTGCATGTGGCTGTACTTCTCCACGGCGGTGGCCACCGACGTGTTCGGCGCCGCCGACACCAGCGACCCGCGCTACCAGGAAGGCGTCGAGTGGGCCGGCCTCTGTTTCGGCGCCTACTCGGCGGTGACGTTCGTCTTCTCGCTGTTCCTGCCCGCCATCGCGAAGGCGCGGGGGCCACGTGCCACGCATGCGCTGTGCCTGCTCGCCGGTGCGATCGGGCTGGCCTCGGTGTCGGTCATCCGCGAGCCGGGGCTGCTACTGCTGTCCATGGTGGGCGTCGGCATGGCGTGGGCCAGCACCATCTCCATGCCCTACGTCATGCTCTCCTCCGCATTGCCGTCAGGCAAGACCGGCGTGTACATGGGCATCTTCAACTTCTTCATCGTCATCCCCGAGATCGTGGCTGCCGTGGGCTTCGGCTGGGTGATGAACACGCTGCTCGGCAACAACCGCATGGCCGCGGTGGTGGCGGGTGGTGTGTTCATGGCCATCGCCGCCCTGCTGGTGCTACGCGTGCAGGTGCCGAAAGAGGCGACGGCGTGAGCGCGTGGGGGCGGTGGTGGGCCACGGCCAGTGTGGCGCTGGCGGTCGCGGGCGGGCTGCTGCTGCCAGGCGTCGCAGGCGCACAGGCGCCGGTCGTCACCAAGGTCGAGCCGCCCAACTGGTGGGCCAATCACTCCATCAATCCGGTGCGCGTGCTCATTCGCGGGCAGCATCTCGCCGGAGCGCGTGTGGAGTGCCCGCGCCTCACCTGCGGGCGGTTGCGCATCAACGAGGCCGGCACCTACGCGTTCGTGGACGTGCGCATCGCACCGGGCTCGCGCCCGGGTGCCTATCCGCTGCGTCTGCGCACCGAGCAGGGCGTGGCCACCGTGCCGTTCGAGATCGGCGCCCAACTGCCCACGCTGGGGCGCTTCCAGGGGTTCGGCGTGGACGACGTGGTGTACCTGCTCATGCCCGACCGGTTCGCCAATGGCGACACCACCAACGACCGCCCCGCCAAGTCGCCGGGCATCCTCGACCGCAGCAAGGGGCGCTTCTACCACGGCGGCGACCTCGCGGGTGTGCGCCAGCGGTTGCCGTACCTCAAGTCGCTGGGGATCACCGCCATCTGGATGAACCCCCTGTACGACAACAACGACGGCGTCGATACGCTCGAGGTGTACGACAAGCAGCCCACCACCGGCTATCACGGCTACGGGGCCACCGATCTGTATGCCGTGGACGAGCATCTGGGCACGATGGCCGAGTTCAGGGCGCTGGTGGACGACGCACACCGGCAGGGGATCAAGGTCATCCTCGACATGGTGGCCAACCACACCGGCCCCTACCATCCGTGGGTGAAGGATGCTCCCACGCCCACGTGGTATCACGGCACACAGGCGCGGCACCCCAACAACACGTGGCAGACGTGGACGCTCGCGAATGCCTACGCGCACGATTCGCTGCGCCGTGCCACGCTGGATGGCTGGTTCATCGACATCCTCCCCGACTTCAATCAGGACGATCCCGAGGTCGCCACCTATCTCATCCAGAACACACTCTGGTGGGTGGGCATGAGCGGCATGGACGGTATCCGGCAGGATACCTGGCCCTACGTGCCGGTCGCCTTCTGGCGCGACTGGATGGCGGCGATCAGGAAGCAGTATCCGACGCTGCGCGTGGTAGGGGAGGTGTTCGACGGCGACCCGGCGATGATCCGGTTCTTCGAGGGAAGCCATCGCACGCACGACGGGATCCGCACCGGCGTGGATTACCTGTTCGACTTCCCGCTGTTCTACCCCATCCGCGACGCCTTCATTGCCGGCAAGTCGGTCCGAGGCATTGCGCAGATGCTCATGCGCGACCACCTGTACGACAACCCGAATGGTCTCATGCCCTTCCTCGGGTTGCACGACGTGTCGCGCTTCATGGGCGAGCCCGGTGCCACCGTGGCGGGGCTCAAGCTGGCCTTCACCACGGTGCTCACCATGCGGGGCACGCCGCTCGTGTACTATGGCGACGAGATCGCTATCGCGGGTGGCCCCGATCCCGACAACCGGCGCGACTTCCCGGGCGGCTGGCCCGCGGATGCGCGCAACGCCTTCGAGGCCAGCGGCCGCACGGCGGAGCAGCAGGATGTGTGGACGCACGTCAACAGCCTGCTCACGCTGCGCGCGACCCATGCCGACCTTCGTCGCGCGCCCATGGAGCATCTGGTGGTCACCGACCGGCAGTTCGTGTTCCGTCGCGGAGCGGTCACGGTGGCAATCAACAATGACACCGTCGCCACCACCGTGTCGATGCCGAGTGAGCGGCCCGGACGCGCCGCACTGGGCCGCTGTGTGCTGGAGGGGCGGCAGCTCGCCATCCCCGCGCGCTCCAGTTGCGTGCTGGCGCCCGTACCGTAAGTCACGACCCGCGAATCCTTCACGCTCCGGCCCACCGTCTGCTGACGGCACGCGTTGCATGCCGATCTCCGATCTCGCATTGACCCGGCGGCTCGAACGCACCGAGGCGCACGCCAACGCGAGCTTTGTGGAGTCGCGGGCGCGTCTCGCACCGGCGACGGACGCGGCATGGACGGACGTGGATGGCGCTTGGGCCATGTACGACGGGGGGGGTTCGCCGCTGACGCAGTCGCTCGGGATGGGGCTGTATGCGCCGGCGACGGACACCCAGATCGAACGGCTCTCGCGGTTCTTCAATGAACGCGGCGCGGACAGCGCGCACGAGGTGAGCCCCCTGGCCGATGCGGCGGTGCTCCCGCTGCTGGCCGCGCACGGCTATCAGGTGATCGAGTGGACGACCGTGCTGGCGCAGGAGCTCACGCGGCGCGTGGCGACGGGAGCGCCGTCATCGGCACGTCGGGTGCGTGCGGTGTCCGTGCACGAAGCCGAGCACTGGTCGCAGGTGGCCGCCGAAGGGTGGGGCGAACAGCCGGAGTTGGGCAGTTTCATGCGTGACCTCGGGCGGGTGAACGCGCGCGCCGAGGGCACCGTCTGCTTCCTGGTCGAGGAAGACGGCACCGCCATCGCCGCCTGGAGCCTGCACCTGCACGACGGTGTGGCCCTGCTCTCCGGGGCCAGCACCATCCCGCGCTGCCGTGGCCGTGGCGCACAACGTGCGTTACTGGAGGCCCGCCTGCAGTTCGCGCGGGAGCACGGATGCGACCTGACCATGATGGGCGCCGCGCCGGGATCAGGGTCGCAGCGGAACGCGCAGCGCGCCGGGTTCAGCGTGGCCTACACCCGCCTGAAGTGGGCGCGTCCGCACCGCGCGTGAGCGCGGTACCCCCTCCTGTGCAGCCCGTCAGCTCGGCGGCGAATCTGCCGGCGCCTCGTAGGCCCAGTTCATGATCATGGCCACGACCCAGCCGATCATCGTCCAGCCGGCCAGCACGTTGATCGCCACGATCTTCCATTTGCGTCGCTTCCCGCCGACCAGTGCGAGCATCGACGGCAGGAAGTAGAGCAGCACCAGCGCCACTACCATGACGCCGCCCTTGGCCAGCCCACCGCCGGTGTAGCGAAAGGTGGGCTCTTCGAGCTGCGGAAGGATCAGAAAGACAGGCGACATCACGGAATATACGCGTGGACGCCGCTAGCAGATCCGAGGCAGTTGCTCCCCCGGCAGCATGTCCACCACCCGCCGGCCGCCGATGCCGGTGCGCAGCACCACCAGCCCGGCATGCTCCGGTACGGCGCGGCCGATGATGGCCGCGTGTTCGCCCAGCGGGTGCGCCCTGAGCGCCGCCAGCGCGCGAGCGGCGGCGTCCCTGGCCACGAAGGCACAGAGCACGCCCTCGTTGGCCACGAACAGCGGATCGAGCCCCAGCAGTTCACAGGCTCCGCGCACGTCGGGAGGCACCGGCAGCAGCCGCTCCTCGAGTTCGACGCCCACCTGCGATGCCTGCGCCAGCTCGTTCACCGTACTCGCCACGCCGCCGCGCGTAGGATCGCGCAGGGCATGCACATGGTCGCCCACGGCGTCACGCAGCCGCTCCACCAGCGGCCAGAGGTATGCCGTGTCGCTGGTGATGCTGTTCTCCAGGCCAAGATTTTCGCGGGCCGTCATGATGGCCATGCCGTGTCGCGCGAGCGGGCCACTGACGATGAGCACATCCCCGGCCTTCACCTGGCTGGCCTTGGGTGCGAACAGGTCGTACACCACCCCGATGCCGGTGGTGGTGATGAACAGGCCGTCCGCACTGCCCCGCTCCACCACCTTCGTGTCACCGGCCACCACTCGCACACCGGCAGCCTGCGCGCTCGTCGCGATGTCGTCGAGGATGCCGTCAAGCAGGGCCATGGGCAGCCCTTCCTCGATGATGAGCCCCAGTGTGAGTGCCATGGGGCGTGCGCCCATCATGGCGAGATCGTTGAGCGTCCCGTGCACCGCCAGGTGCCCGATGGAACCGCCGGGAAAGCGCAGCGGGTTGACCACGAATCCGTCGGTGGTGATGGCAAGCCGTGTGTGCGCCGACATCGGCTCGAGCACCGCCGCATCGCCGAGCGCATCGAGCACGCTGTTGCCAAGCCGCGGCAGGATGTGGTCGTGCATGAGCGCCGCACTCATCTTGCCGCCGCTGCCGTGGCCGAGCTGTACCTGGTGTGTGGCGGCGTACGGCACGGGGCACGACAGCCCGCCGGCGAGGGTGCTGGCGACCTCGGGGGCTGGCACGGCGCGATCCTGTTCCGTGGTGGTCATGACGCCTCCACCAGCGGCAGCGTGCGCGCGCCGTCGAGCCGGCCGTGCCCGTACTGCCAGTAGGCCGCGCAGGCGCCCTCGCCGCTCACCATGGGCGCACCCATCGGCGTGGTGGGTGTGCACCCCGTGCCGAACATGGGGCACTCGGTGGGCTTGATGCGGCCGGTGAGTACATCGCCGGCCCGGCACTGGGCCGGTTCCTCGGCGGTGATGTCCGAAAGGCCGAAGCGAACCTCGGCGTCGAAGTCGGCATACTCGGGACGCAAACGCAACCCGCTCATGGGGATGGTGCCGATGCCACGCCACTTGCGATCGCCGATCTCGAACACCCGTTCGACCAGCGTGCGGGCGGGCACCGTGCCCGACCGCGTCACCACGCGGGCGTACTGGTTCTCCACCTCGTGGCGCCCCTCCTCGAGCTGCGTGACGCCGAGGAGGATGCCCTCGAGCAGGTCCACCGGCTCGAAGCCGGTGACCACGATGGGCACGCGCCACCGCGCGGCGATGGGCTCGTACTCGGTGTAGCCCATCACGGTGCACACATGGCCTGCCGCCAGGAACCCCTGCACGCGTGACTCGGGCGCCGAGAGGATGGCCTCCATGGCCGGAGGCACCGTGACGTGCGAGACGAGCAGCGAAAAGTTGGGAATGCGGCGGCGGTGGGCCTCGAACACCGACATGGCGTTGGCCGGTGCCGTGGTCTCGAAGCCGACGGCGAAGAACACCACCTGCTTGTCGGGGTTGTTCCTGGCCAGTTCGAGCGCATCGAGCGGCGAGTACACCACGCGCACGTGGCCGCCGCGGGCGCGAATGGCCTGCAGGTCGCACTCGCTGCCGGGCACGCGCAGCATGTCGCCGAAGCTTGTGAGGATCACATCGGGGCGCGCCGCCAGGGCGAGAGCGCGATCGATCTGTTCGAGCGGCGTCACGCACACCGGGCAGCCCGGCCCGTGAATGAGCTCCACACTCCCGGCGAGCAGCTCGGGGATGCCCTGGCGCACCAGCGTGTGCGTCTGGCCACCGCACACTTCCATGAGCGCCCACGAGCGGGTGGTCATGGCGCGGATGCGCTCCACGAGGCCACGAGCGATGGCGGGATCGCGATACTCGTCGAGATACTTCACATGGCCCCCAGCCCCTGATCGGCCACTTCCTTCAGCCACTCCAGCTCATCGAGCTGACTCATGGCGGTGAGCGCCTCGAAGGTGCGGCGCGCTTCCTCCTCGTCCACCTTGGCGATGGCGAAGCCCACGTGCACGAGCGCGTAGTCGCCGACGGCGATGTCGCCGGCGAGATAGGCAAGACACACTTCGCGTTGGGTGCCGGCGAAATCCACGGTGCCCATGAGCAGGCCGCCGTGGTCATTGAGGGCCACCACCCGGCCCGGGATCCCGAGACACATCGGCTACGATCTCCCTGCGTTGAGGTGTTCGGCATCCAGAGCCGCTGCCACGGCCGCCTGCCCGATGGCGATCGCGCCATCGTTGGCGGGCAGCGTGCGCGGCTCGAGCACCGTGAGCCCGCGCGCCACGAGGGCGTGCCGCACGAGCGTAAGCAATCGGACGTTCTGGAACACACCACCACACAGCGCCACGGTCGGGGTGCGCCCCAGCGCGCGTCCATGCTCCTCGACCGCCCGCAGCGCCATCCGCACGCTGGTGGCAGCCACATCGTCGTGCCACATGGCAGCGAGCTGCGCCGGTGACACGCTGGTACGTCGGCGAAGGGCGAGCCGCTCAAGCGCCTCGCGCGGATCCACCCGCCACGCGCCATCACTCGTGCTTGTCTCGTGTGCCCACGAGAACGCCGCGCCGGGGCGCGGCGCAACGCTTGACGCCAGCGCTTCCAGTCGTGTGGCCGCCTCGCCTTCGTAGCGGTTCACCGAGGTAATCTGCAGCACCGCCGCGGCGGCATCGAACAGGCGACCCATGCTGCTGGTGCGTAGCGTCTGCGGCCGCTCGGCCAGCCGATGCGCAACCCGCACGTGCGAGGCCGGCAGTGCCGCCGTGACGGCATCGAGCGCGGCGCCCGGGCTGGCATGCAGCCAGCCGAGGGCTGCGCGCCACGGTTCGCGCGCCGCGAGATCCCCGCCGATGAGCGGCGCCGCCGACAGCGAACCCACGCGGCGCATACTCGTGAGGTCGGCCAGCAGCACTTCGCCACCCCACACGGTGCCATCCGGGCCCCATCCGGAGCCGTCGTACGCCAGCGCCACCACCGGTCGCGTGACGCCGTATTCGGCCAGCACGGCTGCCACGTGCGCGTGGTGATGCTGGACGCGCCGCACCCGGAACGTGGTGAGCGACCCCGACATCGCCCACGGCGCGCGGTCAGGATCGGCCTGCCACCGCTCCACGAGTGCCGTGCTGGCATACCCCGGGTGCGCGTCACAGGCGACCACGCGCGGGACACAACCACTCAAGGCAACGAGGCGCGCGATCGTGTCGACGGTCCGTTGCTGCACGGCCAGCGACGCCTGATCGCCGAGGTGCGGAGAAAGCCAGGCCTGCGCCCCGTGCGCGAGCGCCACCGTGGCCTTGAGGTCGCCCCCCAACGCGAGCACCGGTTCCGGTGCCGCCACCAGCAGCCGCTGCGGCGCCGGCGACCACCCGCGCGCACGGCGCAGCAGCACGTGCCCGTCTCCCGTGGAACGCAACACCGTATCGTCGCTGGGAGCCACCACCGGACGGTCGTGCAGCAGCAGCAGATCGGCAAGATCACGCAGATCGCGCCACGCCTCCTCCGGCGTGGCGGCCAGCGGTTCGCCCGAGGCGTTCCCGCTTGTCATGACCAGCGGCACCCCGACATCGTGCAGCAGCAGGTGGTGCAGCGCCGTGCTGGGGAGCATCACCCCCAACTCCGCGAGCCCGGGCGCTACCGATGGCGCGATGCAGCTGGCCAGCGCGCACGGCTCGGCCCACGGCACGATCACCACCGGCCGCTCCGGCCGTCGCAGCAGTGCGGCACTGCCGACGTCGAGCTGCACCAGCGGTGCCGCCTGCTCCACGGTGCGTACCATCACCGCCAGCGGCTTGGTCGGCCGGTGCTTGCGCAGGCGCAATCGTTGCACGGCCTGCTCGTTGGTGGCATCCACCGCGAGATGAAAGCCCCCGATTCCATGCAGCGCCACCACGCCGCCGTCGCGCAGGACGCGCACGGCGGCAGCAATCGCCTCGCCGTTGACACCGAGCGGTACACCAGACGCATCGCGCGCCTCGAGGCGCGGACCGCATTGCGGGCAGCAGAGGCTTTCGGCGTGATGCCGACGATCCGATGGATCGGTATACTCGCCCTGACACGCCGGACAAAGCGGAAAGCGCGCCATGGAGGTACGGACCCGGTCGTACGGGAGCGCATCAAGCATGCTCCAGCGCGGGCCGCAGTCGGTGCAGCTGATGAACGCATGGCGATGCCGGCGGTTCGTGGCATCCATGAGCTCGGCCTCGCACGCTTCGCAGATACCGGCGTCGGGCGTGAGCCGTACTGCCGTGCCAGGAGCGGCCTGGTGGAGGCGACTCTCCACGATCGTGAAGCCGTCGGGAACCGCCTCCGCCGGGGCGGCGGCGACCGGGCGTACCTCCACACGTTCCACGTGTGCCAGTGGTGGCGCCGTGCGCTGCAGGGCGTACTGCATGTCGGCCAGCGCCCGCGCCGTTCCGAACGCCGTGATGTAGACGCGTGCGCCGTCGTTGCGTACCTGGCCCGTGATGCGGAGCGCCGTGGCCACGCGGTACACGAACGGCCGGAATCCAACCCCCTGTACGAGGCCATGTACCACGTACTCCTGGACGAGGCACTGGGCACGTGGCTCCGGCACACGTGCCGAAGTGCGGCGCGACGCCCGCCCCGTGGACGACGAAGGCACAATGGCGACAGGTGGCGTGAGCATGACGCGTCGGTGTGGCAGCAGGACGCCGCGGTCAGCCCGCGGACGCCTCGAGACGATGGTCCACGCGCGACGCCGGCAGCGACCGCAGCCAGGTGCACCAGGCATCGAGCCCTTCGCCCGTGCGCGCCGACGTGCGGAACAGCTGGAGCGCAGGATTCACGGCAAGGGCGTTGCGCAGCGCCAGATCGGCATCGTACGGCACATGGGGCAGCAGGTCGATCTTGTTGAGCACCACCGCCGAGGCACGTTGAAAGGCCGCGGGATACTTGAGCGGCTTGTCCTCCCCCTCGGTCGTGCTCATCACCACCACCTTGGCGTCTTCACCCAGATCCCAGTGCGACGGGCAGACCAGGTTGCCCACGTTCTCCACGATCACGAGGTCGGTATCCGCCAGATCCACGGCGGCGAGGCCGTCGAGTACCTGCGACGCATCCAGATGGCAGGCACCGCCCGTGACGACCGCCTGCACCAGCCGGTCGGTGTGCTTCGCCAGCCGGTCGGCATCGTTCTGCGTCTGCACATCGCCGGTGAGGATGGCAATGCGAAGCGAGTCGCCGAGGCGCTGGAGCGTCGCTTCCAGCAGCGCCGTCTTTCCGGCGCCGGGAGAGGAAAGCAGGTTGAGCGCGGGGATGCCAGCGTCGGCGAGTCGCGCCCGCACCGTGGCGGCGATCTCGTCGTTGCGAGCCATGACGCGCTCGCGCACGTTCACGATGGTACGAACACTCATGAGGAGGACTCCGCCGAGTGCCACGAGGGCGCCTGACCGGGAAAGGGGAGATCGACATCGTCGTCGAGTTCGAACCAGCCCACCCGCAGATCATCGCCGGGGACCGATTCCAGCATGGCGCGCCCGCGGTGAAACGGCGGGGTGGAGAGCAGTGCGTCGAGGCAGAACTGCAGGTTGGCGGGCTCCACGTTGGCGTGCTCGCCCACCTCCACCGACACGAGCGACACGTACGCCAACGCGGAGCGGTCACGCTCCCGCACGACTTGTCGCTCCACGATGTCGCAGATCTCGTTAGCCAGCGACAGCTCATGCATGCGCCACCTCTTCGCAGACTTCCACTGGGGGCGCGACAGCGTCGTCATCGGCCTCGGATGTGCGGCGCCTCACCGGAACGCCCAGCGCGCGCAGTTCCAAGGCGGCGGCATCGGCCAGGCCGTCGATGGCGTCGGCCACCACAGGCGTGAGGCCGACGTCCCAATCCACGCGCGCCGGCCGCACGCCGAGGGCGACGACCACCTCGGGCATGGTGCCGCGAAACTCCGCGAGCGCAAACAGTTCGTGCAGGTTGATCTCGTGCGGCGACAGATGCGGCGGTATGCGTCGGGGCACATGTTCACCGCTGATGCGGACCAGGGTACCGGGCGCCCGATTACACAGGATGGCATCCAGGACGATCAGGACGTCGGCGGCGTCGAACTCGGGGAGCAGGGCCATGCCCCACGTGCCGCCATCCACGCAGTGCACCTCCGCCGGCAGGATCCATCGCGACTGCAGCCGCTGCAGCGCCTCGATGCCGGCCCCGTCATCGGCCATGAGGGGGTTGCCCACACCGAGTACGACCACATGGCGCTCGCTCATGCGAGGTCCCTCTCGTCCTCGAACACCGTGTCCGCGGCGACGAATCGCCCGCCCGTGACCATCGACGACACGAGGCCGCCGTGCTCCAGGATGTCGGCCCGCGACGCCAGATAGATGTGTACCGGAATATAGGCCGCGAATGCCCAGGTGAGTGCATGGTGAACCAGCCGGACGTTCTGCAGCCCGCCGAAGAGCGGCGGCAGCCACGCCAGCGCCCGGAATCCGAGGCTCCCCGGATCGTGCTGCACATACAGCGAGAACCCGGTGAGAATGGAGACGGTCGCCATGCCGTACAGCCCGGTATACGCAAGCTGCTGCAGTGGATTGTGCCCGATGTAGTGAGGGGCCCGGTGCGGCTTTACGAACAGATAGGCCCACAGCTGCTTCACCAGATTGCTGCGCTCACGCCGGGTGAAGGGAAACAGCGCCCGGAGCTGTTCGTACCGATTGCCCGCCATGAGCCAGTACAGGCGGAAGATGGCCGCCATGACCAGCACGGCACCGGCTGCGAAGTGCGCGGCGCGCACCCACCCCATGAGATACGGCGTCACCCCCTGGGGATGACTGGGGATCGGAATGAGGTTGGGCATCCCGATGAACAGCCCCGTGAGGATGAGCGTCGTGAAGGCACCGGCCGAGAGCCAGTGCGCCAGCCGCATCGGCTTGCCCCAGATGTACACCCACCGGTAGTTGCCTTCACGCGGGAGTCGCGTGGCGAGCGGCTTGGCCCGTCCCGGCGGCGTGCGCGGAACCGGCGCGGCCGCGCGCCGCTCGGCGTCCGGCTGCGGCGCGATGACGGTCATTGGACCTTGACCTCGGTGATGGTGACGCCCGTGGCATCGAGCACGTGCACCCCACAGGCCATGCACGGATCGAACGAGTGGATGGTGCGAATCAGCTCGAGCGGCTGTTTCTCGTCGTGCAGTGGATGATCGCCGGTGGCCACGAGTGAATCCTCGAACGCGCCGCGCGTCCCCTGCGCGTCACGCGGTGAGGCGTTCCACGTGGTAGGCACCACACACTGATAGCGGGTGATCTTGCCGTCGGCAATCTCGACCCAGTGGCCGAGTGCGCCGCGTGGGGCTTCCACCAGCCCCACGCCGCGTGCCTGCTTCGGCCAGGTGGACGGATCCCACTTGGCGCCGTTGTGTACGCGCGTGTCTCCCGATGCGATGCGCTGGGTGAGCAGACGGTACCAGTGCTGGTTGCGTTCGGCGATCAGCCGCGCGTCCACACCGCGTGCCGCCGTGCGGCCAAGGGTGGAGAAGAGCGCGCTGGCCGGTGCCTTGAGCCGGCCGAGTGCCTCGTCCACCACCGCCTTGGTGTCGGTGTGGCCGCCGGCATACTGGATGAGCGTACGGGCGAGCGGCCCCACCTCCATGGCCTTGCCCTTGTAGCGCGGCGACTTGGCCCACGTGTAGCGATCGCGTCCCTGCAACTCCTGCCACGGCTCAGGCGGACCATCGTACTGCGGCTCCGTTTCCCCTTCCCACGGATGCAGGCCCTGGTCGCCGTCGGTGTGATCGCGCAGCCAGGTGGAGTGTACGTGCTCGCGGATGTACTGCTGGTCGAACTCCTCCACATGACTGAGGTCCTTGTCGTAGATCACGCCAGCCGGGAAGTAGTACTGGCTGCGATCGTTGACATCGGTGTCGGGAAAGTCGCCGTAGGAGAGGAAGTTCGGCGTGCCCCCACCGTACGTGGCCGTCTCCGGATAGAACGACGCAATGGCGAGCAGGTCCGGCCAGTACACCTTCTCCACGAACTGCTGAGCCACGTCCAGCAGCGACTTCACCTTGGATAGCTGCTCGGCGTTGATGGTGGCGGTGCCTTCGATGTTGATGGTGCATGCCATGCCCCCCACGAGGAAGTTCGGGTGCGGGTTCTTGCCCCCGAAGATGGCGTGCAACCGCACGATCTCGCGCTGCCAGTCGAGCGCCTCGAGATAGTGGGCGACGGCGATGAGGTTCACTTCCGGCGGCAGCTTGTACGCCGGGTGTCCCCAGTAGCCGTTGGCGAAGATGCCCAGCTGTCCGGACGCCACGAACTTCTGCAGGCGGTTCTGGACTTCCTTGAAGTTGCCCGTGGAGTTGGTGGGCCACGTGCTCAGCGTGCCGGCAATGCGGGCCGCCTCGGCGGGATCGGCTTTGAGGGCGCTCACCACATCCACCCAGTCGAGCGCGTGGAGGTGGTAGAAGTGCACGACATGGTCGTGAAGCTGCTGGATGCCTTCCACGAGATTGCGGATGAGCTGGGCGTTGGGCGGGATCTGGATGCCCAGCGCGTCTTCCACCGCCTTGCAGCTCACGATGGCATGCGTACCGGTGCACACGCCGCAGATACGCTGGGTGAACGCCCACGCGTCGCGCGGATCGCGCCCCTTCATCACGAGTTCGAGGCCGCGGAACTGCGACGCCGTGGCCCAGGCGTCCTTGATGATGCCATTCTCCGCCTGCACTTCCATGCGCAGGTGCCCCTCGATGCGCGTGATCGGATCGATCACGACCTTGCGTACGGCCATGGGAATCGTCTCCGGTCAGTGGGAAGGGGGCGTGTTGCCGTCGCGCTCTTCCGGCGGCGCGTCGAGCAGATACGTGCTGCCATCCTTGCGGCGGCGCGACAGCTGAATGCCGGTCACGGCGGCGTGCAGGCCAACACCGGCGGTGGCCGCCACGGCGAGGGCCGCCCCGATCCGATCCACCCGACTTTCGATGGGGAAGCCGGCCACGACGGCCTCGGGCAGGCGCGTGTAGAAGGGACTCATGGTGTCCCAGAAGTGGGACTCGGTGCAGCCCAGGCATGGGTGACCGGCGCCGATGGGCCAACTCGTCTGGTCGTTCCATTGGAGGATCGGGCAGGGCGAACTGGTCGCCGGCCCCTTGCATCCCACCTTGTAGAGGCACCACCCCTTCTGCGCCCCCTCGTCGTCGAATTGCTCCACGAACTGACCGGCATCGTAGTGCGCGCGACGGGTGCACTGGTCGTGAATGCGCTTGCCGTAGGCGAAGAGCGGACGCCCTTCACTGTCGGACTCCGGCAGTCGCTTGAAAGTAATCCAATGGACGATGCTCGCGGTAAGCACATCGCCGATGGGCGGACACCCGGCGATGGTGAGGATCGGACGGTCGCGAATGATATCGCGCACACCGCGCGCGCCGGTCGGATTGGGGCGGGCGGCCTGTACGCCGCCGAAGTGCGCACAGGCCCCCAGCGCGACGATGGCCGCTGCCCCCTCGGCCGCTTCCCGAATCACCGTGTCGGCAGAGCGACCGCCGATCATGGTGTAGATGCCGTTGTCCTTGGTGGGAATGGAGCCGCTGACCACCAGCAGATACTCGCCGGCGTTCTCCTTCATGGCGTGCTGCAGCGCTTCCTCGGCGGCATGGCCCGATGCCGCCATCAGCGTGTGATTGTAGTCCAGCGACACCACATCCAGCAGCAAGTTGCCGATGGTGGGTTCGTTGGTGCGCAACACGCTTTCCACGCACCCGGTGCACTCCTGCAACTGCAGCCAGACCACACTGGGACGGCGGACGACGCTGAGCGCCCTTGCGATGCGGGGCACACCGAGCTGGGCGACACCAAGCAGCACCCCCATGTCCCGGGCAAAGCGGAGAAACTGACGTCGGCTCACCCCACGGGTTTCGAGGTGCTGCTGCAGCGTGTGATCCGGAGTCCACGGATCAGCGGAGAGAGAGAGCATGAAGCGTCCTCGAGACGCGCCGGTAGGATGGTGGGTGCCCATTGTGGACACGGAGGGGGGAGTGCGCCTCAGTCTTTCATCCGGACCGGGATGTGACAGTCAGGTTCGACCGTGGGCTTCCGTCAGGATTCTTCCGACACGATCGGACGGAGTTTCCCCCAGCGGCATGGATGCCTCGACGTCATTTGCCTTGGCAGGTGACGTGGCCGGCCGTCTGCGTCGGGTGGCGGATCTGCCCGCGTTATGCGATCTTCCCGCGCAGATTTTCTCTCCCTTTCCGGAGTTCTGCATGTCCCACCCTGCGCGTCGTACGTTCCTCAAGCATGCTGGCCTGAGCGCTGCTTCACTCGTGGCGTTGCCCGGCTTGGCGCAGGCCGCCGCGGGCACCGGTTCCACGGTCACGGTGCCGCGTGACCTGGCGATGGAGTGGGAAGACGAACAGCAGCAGGACCCGTGGGACACTGCCTGGCCGGCTCGCATCACCGGCAAGCACAAGGCCATGTTCGACATTCCGGAAATCGAAGGCGGCGCAGGTGTGCTGCGTTCCGGGGTCTGGCAGCGCCAGTACATGGAGGCGCTCAAGGTGCCGCAGTCGGAGTTGTCGGCCGTGATGGTCATCCGGCACAACGCGATCTTCCTGGCCATGAACCAGGAGTTCTGGATGACCTATGAAGTCGGCAAGATCGAGAAGATCAAGAATGACGCCGGCAAGACCCAGCAGACCAATCCGGTGCTGCCGGCGCCAAATGGACCGACGCCGCCGGCATCGATGGCCTCGCTGCTCCTCGACAGGCAGATCGCCAACGGCGCCATCGCACTCGGATGCGGACTGGCCTACCGCTCGGTGGTGTCGCTCATTCAGAAGAAGGACAAGATCACGCCGGCAGAAGCGCGCACGAAGGCCAACAGCATGCTGGTGCCCGGCGTCATCATGCAACCCAGCGGCATCTTCGCCAACGTGCTGGCCCAGCAGGCCGGGTGCGTGTTCGTGCAGGCGGTCTGAGTCACCCGACAGAATGCCACTGATCTGACAGAAACGGATTGAACCCACACGGATACCGCAATCAGCATGCAGTATCCGTGTGGGTTCAGCTTTTTTCAGCACAATCCGCGGCCCAGCGATCTCAGCTCACACTGCGTCCGACAGACTTGAGAACGTGAAGTCGCGGACCTTGATGGGCGGCATCCACACCGAGCCACCCGCCGACAGGTTCTCCGACGAGTTGATGCGGATGGTCGACCCGAGCGCCTCGAGGTTGTTGAGGAAGAAGATCGGACTCTCGTTGAAGCGGAAGTTCTTGATCGGCCGCGTGACCTTGCCGTTCTCGATCAGGAACGTGCCGTCGCGCGTGAGTCCCGTGTACAGAATCGTCCGGGCGTCCACCGGGCGGATGTACCAGAAGCGGGTGACCAGTACGCCGCGCTCGGTGCCCTTTACCATGTCGGCGATGCTCGACGTGCCGCCAAGCATGCGCAGTGAGCGTCCGGCGCCGCGGAAGCCGCCGCCACCAGAACGCGTGGGTGGCACGCCCTGCTTCTGCGCCCAGTACCGGTCGTAGTTGAGGTTCTTCACGACACCGTTCTCGATCCACGTCACCTTCTCGAGCGGCATGCCATCATCGTCGTAGCCGCCGTTCGTGCTCGAGGCGTCGGCCGGATCGGAAAGCAGCGTGACACGATCATCCACCACCTTGAGCCCGATCTTGTTGCCGCCGCCGGGCTTGGTGAAGAACGAGCGCCCCTCGTCGGCGGCGCGCGCCTGCATGGCACCGGCGATGAGCTGCACCAGATTCCCGACCGCCGTGGGTTCGAGAATGGTGGTATAGCGCCCCGGCTCGATGGCCACCGGGTTGCGCGAGTCCTTCGCCTTCTGCACCGCAGTGGCCGCAAGCGTCTGCGGGTCGAGATCCCCGAATCCGTTGCCGTCGCTGCAGGCCCACCCCGAGCCGGTGCCGTCGGGCGAGCGCACGGTGCTCGTCATGGTCACCGCCGAACTCGAGTCGTACGCGAACAGCCCCTTCGAGTTGGCCAACGCCGTGGCGCCCGCGCGGCACTCGATGAAACCCGTCGCAATCAGCTCGTTGGCCCGCGCCAGCTCGGTCACGATCTTCGCCGCCGCCGCACGCTCGGCGGGTGTGGGCATGGTGATCACACGCTCGCGTGCCGGCGGGTACGACTGCGCGCCGAGCTCCGGCATGCGCTCGGGGTTGGGGGGCACGAGCTTGGCAATCTCGTACGCCTGCTTCGCGGCCGCGGCCAGCGACGCCTCATCGAGACGATTGGTGTTCACACTCGCCGCGCGGTTGCCGTCGTACGCGGTGATGGTGACCTGGGTATCGGCGTTTTCGCCCGACGTGGTGACCTGATTGAGCGCGAAACGCGTATCGGCGCGCGCCGCACTGTTGATGGTCACGCGCGTTTCCGGCGCCGGTGAATTCTTCAATGCACGCTGCGCGACTTCCTGCGCCTCGGCCCGCGAGAGGATGGTGGCCGGCGCGAAGAGGGAACGGGGAGCGAACTCGCTCATGCCGTCCTCCCGGTGTTGATGATGTTGACCTGCTGGAAGAGAGACGGCACGCAGCCATGGCTGACGGAGTTGGACTGACCCGGCTGCCCCTTGGCATCACCGAACGCTCCGCCCAGTTCGTAGCTCTTTGGGCCACCGATGGCCTTGAGCGACTTCCAGAACTCCGGCGTGCGGAACTGGTACGCCACATCCTTGAGCTGCCCGACGATCTTGCCGCCCTTGACCTCGTAGAAGATCTGGCCGGCGAACTGCCCGTTGTAACGCTGCTGGTCGATGGAGAACGAACCGTCACCCACGATGGCGATGCCCTTGTCCATCTTGCCGATCAGGCTCTCCCAGGTGTCGTCGGTGTTGCCCGGCACCATGCTCACGTTGGGCATGCGCTGGAACTGCACGTCGGCCCAACTCTGCGCATACGAGCAGCCGTACGACCGCACCGGCTTGCCGACGCTCTTGTAGTAGTCGGCCATGAGCGTGGCCTGTTCGCGCGTGGTCTGGTAGTCCACGAACACGCCATCCTTGATGATGTCGAACTTGACCGGCTTCACCGCTTCGTCGTCCCACCCGATCGCGCCGAGTGAGCCCTTCTGCTCGCGGTCGCCGACGATGTTGAGCAGGTCGGAGCCGATGCGCAGCTTGCCGAGCACCTGCTCCGGCGGCGCGATGAAGCTGGTGCCGGCATAGTTGGCCTCGAAGCCCAGCGCGCGATCGAGCTCCGTAGGGTGCGCAATGACCTCGTGTACGGTGAGCCACAGATTGCTCGGGTGCAGCAGCAGGTCGTAGCGCCCCGGTTCTACCGGCTTGGCGCTCAGCTTCTGCACCGCCAGCTCGGCCCACTGGGGCGCGCGTTCGATGAGCTTGCTGTTGGTGACGTGCTCGTAGCCGAGCCCCATGGGCGCGACCTCGCTGCTCTGCACCGACTGGAAGTCGCGGAAATCGGGCGACACCGCCGTGATGTTCATCCCCGGCGACGTGCGGTAGATGGTCTGCACGATGTACGAGCCGTCGCTGGTCATGAGCGACTTCTCCTCGCGCAGGAAGAACATGCTCGACGTCACGTTGCGCACGCCCTTCACCTTGAGCGCCGCCTCGTTGGCCGCGAGCAGGTACGCCACCTTGTCGGTGATGGCCACCGTGAACGGGTCGACCTCGATGGGGCTCTTCCACTCGCCCACCTGGTTGCCGGGTGTTGGCGCCAGCACCACCGGGCGCAGCTGCGAGGCGCGGTTGGCGCGCGCCTGTCCCACGGCCGCGTTGGCGGCGTTGGCCACGCTGTCACGATCGAGGCGGCTCGTGGCGGCGAAGCCCCAGGCCCCGTCCACGAGGGTGCGCACACCGAGCCCGTAAGTGTCGGTGTCACTCACGCCCTGCACGATGCGGTCGCGCGTATTGACGTTCTGTTGGCGGCGCGCATTCACCCGCACGTCGGCATACGAGGCACCGCCCGACCTGGCGGCGTCGAGCGCCACCTGCATGAGCGCCTTGATAGCGGGATCGTCGACCGGGGGCAGGTCGGTGTTGGGGACGAGGAGTCGGGAGGACTCGGCCAGGAGGGGCGAGGTGGCGACCAGCGTTCCGGCAGCCACCGTCGCGCCGGCTTTCAGGAAGTCTCGGCGGGATCTGGACATAGGCAGGGTTGGAGGGACCTCCCAACATACGCCGTGGACAGGGGGCGTGTTGACGCGTGCGCGGACACGCGCTCTGTTCCATGCATTGGCTTGGCGTCCGTCACATTTGCCCCGTGCTCTCGATGCGCTCCCTGCCCGTCACCCTCGCCCTGGCCGCCATCGCGGCCTCCGCCACTACCGGTTCGGCCCAGCCGCTCCTTCGCCCGGCGCCCGGTGCTCCCGCCACCCTCACGCCGGCCCAACAGGCGGCGCGGGCCATCTACAAAGAGATGGTGGAGATCAACACCGCCGACAGCGTCGGCTCGGTGACCAGGGCCGCCGAAGCGGTGGCCGCGCGCTTCCGGGCGGCGGGCTTCCCCGCCGGTGACATGCACCTCGTGGGGCCGGCCAGCGCGCCGGCCAAGCAGAACCTCATCGTGCGCTACCGAGGCAAGGGACGCGGCAAGCCCATCCTGCTGCTGGCCCACCTCGATGTGGTGCAGGCGCGCCGCAGCGATTGGGCGCACGACCCCTTCGTGATGCGCGAGCAGGACGGCTATTTCCTCGGGCGCGGCGTGGCGGACGACAAGTCGATGGCGGCCATCCTCACCGCGAATCTCCTGCGCTACAAGCAGGAAGGGTGGGTCCCCGAACGCGATCTCATTCTGGCGCTCACCGCCGACGAGGAAGGTGGCGACGACAACGGCGTGAGCTGGCTCATCGCCAACCATCGCGAGCTGATCGACGCCGAGTATGCCATCAACGAGGGCGGCGGCGGGACGCTGGGGCCGGACGACCAGCCACTCTTTCACTCCATTCAGGCCGCCGAGAAGGTGTACGAGGACTTCACGCTCTCGGTGCGCAACACCGGCGGGCACTCGAGCGTGCCGCGCAAGGACAACGCCATCTACTCGCTGGCGGCGGCGCTGGGGCGCATCCAGGCATACACGTTCCCCGTCGAGCTCAACGACGTGACGCGCCCGTTCTTCGAGCAGACGGCCAAGGTGGAGATGCCGTCGCTGGCGGCAGCCATGAAGGCCATCGTCGCCAACCCACAAGACACGGCCGCGGCGCGCATCATCTCCACCGACCCGCGCTATGCCTCCATGCTCCGCACGACCTGCGTGGCCACCATGCTATCGGGCGGCCATGCGCCCAACGCGCTGCCGCAGTTGGCCACCGCCAACGTGAATTGCCGCATCGCGCCCACGAGCAAGGCCTCGCAGGTGAAGGCGGTGCTCGAGCGGGTCGTGAACGACAGCACGGTGCAGATCGCCGGGGCCCGTGCCGATCGCAATGACGGCGCGCCCGGCGCCATCAACGCCACGCTGCTGCAGGCCACCACCGAACTGACGAAGAAGATGTTCAACGGCGTGCCGGTCATTCCCACCATGAGCACCGGCGCCACCGATGGTTATCGGCTGCGCAACGCCGGCATTCCCACCTACGGCGTGAGCGGGATCTTTTCGGCGCCAGGTGAGACCAACGCCCACGGCCGCGACGAGAAGCTGCGCATCAAGAGCTTCTACGACGGCCTCGACTTCCTGTATCAGCTCGTGAAGCAGGTGGCCGGCCCGAACGCCGGCAAACCGATCTCCTGACCGCGTCCCGAGCCCGGGGTGTTACACCTTCATCCCGGGTTCGGAGTCGATCACCGCCTTGGCGATGTCCACCATGCGCACACTGCGATCCTGGCTGCTGCGCTGCATGATGCGATAGGCTTCCTGCTCGCTGCTGCCGGTGCGCCGCATGAGGATGCCCTTGGCGCGTTCGATCAGCTTGCGGGCCTCGAGCTGCTGCTTGGCTTCGGCGGCTTCGCGCTTGGCCTCGAGGAGCTCACGCGCCCGCGTCACCGCCATGCGCAGCGTGGCATCGAGCGTGGTGGGCGGCGTGGGCTTGGGCAACAACGCCACCGCCGTGCTGCGCAGCACGTCAGCCGACGACAGCGTGAGCGACAGATCGCCGGTGATGAGCACCACCGCGGTGCCGGGGAGCGCGTTGGCGATCTCCTCGGCGGCCTGCACACCACTGGCGCCCGGCATGTGCATGTCGAGCAGCACCGCGTCGGGCGGGAACTGCTGCGCCTTCTCGATGGCCTCCGTCCCGCTGTCCACCTCGGCCACGACCATGTGCCCAAGTGCGCCGAGCAGGTCGACCAGCGTGGAGCGCTCGAGGGCATTGTCCTCGGCCACAAGGACACGAATCGTCGAGAGGAGTTGAGACATGCGTCTATTCAGTAGGTGACGCGGAAGAATACTCCCCCGCAATGTGGGCCTTCAGTTCGGCCGCCCGCAACGGTTTTCGCAGCACGAATTCCGCCTCCCGGGCGCGCTCGGTCCCAACCATCGGCTCCCAGCCGGTGATCACGCCGATGCGCAGAAGAGGATGAGCGGCCTTGGCCTCGCGCACGAGGTCCCAGCCGCTCCCATCGGGAAGACCGACGTCGGTCAACATCAATTCGTACGGCGCCTCGCCCGTGACCGCGAGCCGCTCGCGCGCCTGTCGGCACGTGCCGACCGCCTCCACCAGGTGACCGTCGGCGGTGAGGATCCGACGCAGGAACTCGCGTCCGTCCTCATGGTCCTCCACCACCAGAATTCGGCGGGGGGCGAGCGGCAGCGGCGCCGCCACAGCCGGGGCCGCCGCAGGAGACGCCACCGCAGGGAAGCAGAGCACGATCTCGGTGCCGCGCCCGGGCACGGATGAGATCGTCGCCGTGCCGCGGTGTCGCCGGGCGATGCCGTACACCTCGGCCAACCCAAGCCCCGACCCCTTCGCGCCCTTGGTGCTGAAGAACGGTTCGAACGCCCGCTCGCGCACCTCGGCGCTCATCCCTACCCCGGTGTCGCGCACCGCCACGCAGGCATCTCCGTCCCGCCGCGCAGTCCAGATGGTGAGCGTCCCGCAGTCGGGCATGGCGTCGATGGCGTTCTGCATCAGGTTGAGCAGTGCTTCGCGAATCTCGCCGGGAATGCCGCGCATCCGGACATCGTCGGCGAAGTGCCGCACGATGTGCACCGCCCCACTTTCGCTGGAGCGGCGCAGACGTATCGGTTCCGTCAGGTCGAGCACTTCGTCGGCGATCACCGACAGGTCGATCTCCTCGTCACCACCGGGGTGCAGCGGCTCCTGTCGAATGAACCGCCCCACGCGGGAGGCCGTTGCCGCCCCCATCTCGGCCGCCTTCCGGATGCGGTCGGCATAATCGCGGACCGCCTCCGGCGATTCGGCGTGATGCCGGAGCAGGTACGCCGCCGCCATGATCGGGTTGAGCGCGTTGTTCACGTCGTGCACCACGCCCGCCGCGAGCTGGCCCAGTGCCGACAGCCGCCGTTCGCGGACCTGCTCCTCATGGGTGGCCATGAGGGCCCGCGACCGCTCCTCGACCAGGCGCTTGATGTCCCCGGCATCGGCCGCCCCCGGACGACCCATGGCGGCGGCTGACTTGGGCGATGTCGGAGAGGCCTGCCGTGGCCGTTCCGTGACGTCGAGATCGAGGAGCACGGCCCCCTGCACCTGTCCCATGTCGTCGAGCAACGGGGCGGCGTGCGCCTCGATCAGGCGGCGGCCACCCCGGCGGCGCACCTCCAATGGCTGCGCCTGCACCACCTGGCCGGCCAGCGCCCGCATGGCCGGTGCCTCCAGAAAGGGCACCGCGCGGTTGTGGATGGGATCGTGCGGCGCGTCGAGCTCCCAGAGGCTGCGCACCGTCGACGGCGGCGCCTCGGCATGTTCCAGCAGGGCGGCGGCGTTCTGTCCCTTGAGGTGGCCGGCCAGATCCACCAGCCGCACCGCCCCGGGCACCAGCGCCTGCAGACCTCGGAGCGCGCGTTCGGCACGGTCGAGACGGGCCTGCTGGGCATCCCGGTCGCCGAAATCGGTGATCGACACCAGCACCCCGTCGTGGCCGACTGGTACGACGCGCAGTTCGGCCGGCCGCCTGGTGCTCACACACAGCACGGTGCAGAGCGCCGGCGCCCCCCCGCGCGCCACGGACTGCGCGGCCGCGACGGCCGGCGCCCCGAACGGCAACAGCACGACGTCCACCGACTGCGCCGCGAGCGGCGCCCGCTCGTCGATCACGAACGCCTGGCGTCCGAGCTGATTCACGGCCTGTGCCTGACCATCGCGGCCGAAGAGCGCCGCCGGGACGGGGAGCGCCTCGAGCAACGCCGCGAGGTGGCCAGCCGGTGGCTGGCTGGCATCGGGAAGTCCCGGAGCTGCCGCCTGGGTTGCGGCCATGTCACCACCTGAGTCCTGAGCGCCGTCCCCGGCTACGCCGTTGCAGCCAGTCGGGACAACAGGCCCCCGAGGCAGGGTCGGACCAGTCAGAAGCTAGCGCCGCCGGTGAGTGACGGCAATCACTCGGGAGATGCAATCTGTCGCGCGACGGGGACACAGCCACCGTGTCTGCGGCCATCGGCGCCGGCCACTACCTTCCGCGCATGTCGCACTTTCAATCGACGCTGCTGCGGGTACTGGTCATCCAGGTAATCACGCTCGTACTGCTGTGGCTGCTGCAGTCCCGCTACACCGCCTGACCGGCCGATCATGCACTGGATCAACTGGGCCATCGTGGCGGTGTACCTGCTGGTTGTCGTGGTCGACGGCCTGCGGCGCACCCGCGGCACGAAGAACCTCGAAGGCTACTTTCTCGCCGGCCGCAGTCTGCCGTGGTGGGCCGTGGGGCTCAGCGTCATGGCCACGCAGCTGTCGGCCATCACGCTCATCGGCACCACCGGGCAGGGCGCCACCGACGGCCTGCGCTTCGTGCAGTTCTACTTCGGGCTGCCCATCGCCATGGTGCTGTTGGGCGTCACCATCGTGCCGTTCCTGCACGGCGCGAAGGTGTTCACCGCCTACGAGTTCCTCGAAAAGCGCTTCGACGCCAAGACACGCTCGTTGACCAGCTTCCTGTTCCTGCTCTCGCGCGGCATGTCGGCGGGTACGATCATCGCGGCGCCGAGTGTGGTGCTGTCGGCGATCTTCGGCTGGGACCTCACGTGGTGCGTGCTGCTCATCGGCGTCCCGACCATCATCTACACGGTGCTGGGCGGCGTCGAGGCCGTGGCCTGGGCCGACGTGAAACAGATGGTGGTCATCGTCGCGGCCCTGTTCGCGATCGTGGCGGTGCTGATCATCCGCCTGCCGGTGCCGCTCGATGATGCGCTGCGCATTGCCGGCAGTACGGGTCGGCTGCGGGTGTTCGACTTCTCGTTCAACCTGACCGAGACGTACACGTTCTGGTCGGGCATTCTGGGCGGCACGTTCCTCATGCTGTCCTACTTCGGCACCGACCAGAGCCAGGTGCAGCGCTATCTCGCCGCCAAGTCGGTGGACGAAGCGCGCAGTTCGCTGCTCATGAGCGCGTACTGGAAGATCCCGCTGCAAGCGCTCATCCTGCTCATCGGCGTGCTGGTGTTCCTGTTCTACACCTTCACGCCGGCGCCCATGCTGTACAATCCGCGCCACGACGCGGC
>JBEILM010000032.1:0-38776 GCA_040379205.1 Gemmatimonas sp. | reverse complement strand
TGCCGCCGACGCTGTCAGCCACGCTGCGCGCGAACACGCAGTAGAAGTCGGCGATGCCGCCGTTCGAGATCCACGTCTTCACGCCATCCAGGCGCCAGCCGGTCGCGGAGCGCGTGGCGCAGAGGCGCAGCGCGCCGGCGTCGGATCCGGCGTCGGGTTCCGAGAGGGCGAAGGCAGCGATGGCCTCGCCGGTCGCCACCCTCGGGAGCCACGTGCGACGTTGGGCATCGCTGCCGCCCAGTGTGATGGCGCCCGAGCCCAACCCCTGCATGGCGAAGGCATAGTCGGCGAGGCCGTCATGCATGGCGAGTCGTTCGCGGAGCACGCACAGCGCGCGCGAGTCGAGCGCCTCGAGCGCACCGCCCCATGCCGCGGGAACGCAGTAGCGCAGGTAGCCGCCGGCACCAAGACGCCGAACCCAGGCCCGACACGCCTCGTCCACGGTGAGAGGCGAGGGCGCCTCGGCCTCGAGAGGCGCCTCGCCCCAGGCCGCGGTGGCGTCGGCCAGCGCGGCGTCAAGCGCGCGGTGCGGCGCGTCGAAGAACGGCCAGTCCAGATGGGCGGCAGCGGCCATGGTCAGTTGCCCTCGAACACCGGCGTGGCCCGAGCGGCGAACGCCTCGAAGGCGCGCCGAAAGTCCTGCGTTCCCATGCACAGCGCCTGCGCCTGCGCCTCCATCTCGATCGCGGTCTCGACCGACACGTTCCACTCCTGCTGCAGCATGGTCTTCGTCATGCCATGCGCAAACGTCGGGCCTGTGGCCAGCGTCGTCGCCATCGCGATCGCCTCGTCGAGGAGCGAGTCCGCCGGCACGAGACGGTTGTAGAACCCCCACCGCTCTCCCTCGGCCGCCGTCATCACGCGGCCGGTGTAGAGCAATTCGGCGGTCCGCCCCTGCCCGATGATCCGCGGCAACAGCGCACACGCGCCCATGTCACAGCCCGCCAGGCCGACCTTCGTGAAGAGGAATGCCGTGCGCGCCTCCGGCGTGGCGAGACGCAGGTCGGATGCCATCGCGAGAATCGCCCCGGCGCCGGCACAGACACCATCGACCGCCGCAATGATCGGCTGCGGGCAGGCGCGCATCGCCTTGACCAGGTCGCCGGTCAGCCGGGTGAACGCAAGCAGCTCGGGGATCGCCATCCGCGTGAGCGGCTCGATGATCTCGAACACATCGCCACCGCTGCAGAAGTTGCCCTCGGCGCCACGCAGCACCACGGCCCGCACGTCGGAGGCATGGGCCAGTGAGCGGAAGAGATCGCGCAACTCGGCGTACGACTCGAAGGTGAGCGGGTTCTTGCGCGTGGGACGATTGAGGGTGATGATGCCCACCCGACCGTCGCCCTCCGTGTGCCAGGCGAAGTGCGTGGCAGCGAATGTCGCGAGGGGCAGGCGCATGGCGGTCATCGGATCCGGGTTGCTCATTCGGTCGCTCCATGCGTGACGAATTGCGACTTGACCTGGCCGAGCGTGATGTACAACGCACTGCGCTCGTGGCGGCTCAAGGTGCGGAAGCGGGAGGCCACCCACTGAGCATGTGCGCGCGCCATGCGCGCGAAGTGCCGGCGGCCGGCCGCCGTGAGGCGCACCACCGTCGCTCGCCGGTCGTTGACCGCCACGCGCCGGGCCACATGGCCCTCCGCTTCGAGTGCCCGTACAAGCCACGTGACGTTGCCACCGGTCGTGAGCGTACGTTCTGACAGCTCGCCCATGCGCAGTCCGTCGGGCGCGCGGTCGAGCTGCGCCAGCAGGTCGAAGCGCGGCAATGATGACCCGAACTCCCGCTTGAGCGCGCGATCGAGATCGCGCTCGACCAGCGTGGTGCAGCTGAAGAGGCGCAGCCAGAGGCGGAGGGCATCGCGTTGCTGCCGGGCTGTCATGACGCCACCGAACCATCAGCTGAGCCATCGAGAACCACGGCCTGCCCCGTTGGCGCGCCAGGCGGCGCCGTGCACAGCACGAGCACCGCCGCCGCCACCTCGTCGACCGTTACGAGACGTGATTGCCCCGCCTCCGCGAGGATGGACGCCTCCGCCTCAGCCGCCGTTCGGCCGGTGCGCGACACAATGCGCGCCACGGCATCGGTGACCAGTGCCGTGTCCGTGTAGCCCGGACACACGGCGTTCACGGCGACCCCGCGCGACGCCACCTCCTGCGCCAGCGATCGCGTCAACCCGAGCATGGCGTGCTTGGCGGCCGAGTAGGCCGTGATGTACGGCGCGCCGGCAAGTCCCGCGACGCTGGCCACATTGACGATCTGCCCGCGACCACGCTCCAGCATCGGTGGCAGCACCACCTGCACTGCATGTACGACGGCCATGAGATGTTCCGCCAGCATCCGCGAGAACAGCGCCGCATCGCTCTTGAGGAACGGCGCCGACACCGCCGACCCGGCGTTGTTCACCAGAATGTCCACGGGGCCGAAGGCGGCCATGGCCTCGCGACACGCGCGCCGCAACGCGGGGGCGTCGGTGATGTCCGCCACCACGACCGCGTGCGGACCCGACAGGGTGCGCACCACCGCCTCTGCCCGGGCGGCGTCGCGCACCAGCAACGTCACGCAGGCGCCGGCGGCTGAAAGCTGGCGGGCGATCGCCGCCCCGATGCCCCGCGCGGCGCCGGTGATCAGCGCGTGGCGGTCAGCCAGCGGATGCGCCGCCATCACGGCGGTGGTCATGTCAGCTCCCCCTTCGGCGGGGCAGCATCAGCGGCCCCCGTCGTCGCGCCGGCCATCGCGCGCTCGCGTTCGATCAGGCGCTCCAACTGCGACTTGCCGGCCAGATACTGCACCGGCCACGTGGCGCCGCGATAGCCATGACGTGCCGCCTCGGTGAGTGTCCACGCCGGATTGGCCAGATGCGGTCGCCCGATGGCCACCAGGTCCGCACGCCCCGACGCAATGATGCCGGTGGCCTGATCGGCGTCGGTGATGGCACCCACGGCAATGGTGGCAATGCCTGCTTCCTGCCGGACCCGGTCGGCGAATGGTGTCTGCCACATGCGCCCGTAGACCGGCCGCTCCCGCTTCACCACCTGGCCCGCCGATACATCGATCACGTCGGCGCCGGCGTCGCGGAACAGTCGCGCCAGCGCTACCGCCTCGTCGTCGGTGTTGCCCCCCGCCACCCAGTCGTGCGCCGAGAGGCGCACGGACATGGGCCGATCGGCGGGCCACACCGCGCGCATGGCCGCAAAAACCTGCAGTGGAAACCGGGCGCGCGCGGCCAGGGCCCCACCGTAGGCATCGGGGCGATGGTTGGTGAGCGGCGACAGGAACCCGGACAGCAGGTAGCCGTGGGCCGCGTGCAGCTCCAGCCAGTCGAAGCCGGCGTCGCGCCCCAGCTCCGTGGCACGCACGAATTCACTGGTCACACGGGCCATATCCGCTTCGGTCATCTCGCGGGGTGTCTGCGAGATCCCGTCGAGATAGGGCAGCGCCGAGGCCGCCATCAGCGGCCACGCCCCCGACTCGAGCGGCTGGTCGATCCCCTCCCACATCGTCTTCGTCGCACCCTTGGCGCCGGCGTGCCCCAGTTGCAGGCCGATGCGGGCCGGCGAGTGCTCATGCACGAAGCGGACGATGCGGGCCCACGCATCGCGGTGCGCCTCAGTCCAGAGGCCCGGACACACCGGTGTGATACGCGCATCGGGGGCCACACAGGTCATCTCGGTCATCACGAGCCCGGCTCCGCCAGTGGCGCGCGCGCCCAAGTGCACCAGGTGCCAGTCGGTAGGCGTGCCGTCGGCAGCGGCGGAGTACTGCGCCATGGGCGAAACGACGATGCGATTGGCCAGCGTGACCCCGCGGACCGTGAACGGCGTGAAGATGGCCGGCGGCGCAGGCTGTGCATCGTGCCCCGCGAGGCCGGCCTGATGCGCGAACCACCGCTCGAACGCTGCCACGTAGGCGGGATCGCGCAAGCGCAGATTCTCATGCGAGATGCGCTGCGAGCGCGTGAGCAGCGAGTAGGCGAACTGTTCGGGCGCGAGGCGCGCATAGCGCTCGACATGCTCGAACCACTCGGTCGAATTGCGCGCGGCGTTCTGCAACTTGAGCACCTCGACCGCGCGTTCGGCCTGGTACGAGGCCAGCGCCGAGCGCAGATGGTCAGGGCGGGCGGCGGTATCGTCACCCGCAAGCTGGCGATCGAGCGCGATGGCATCCTCGAGCGCCAGTTTGCTTCCCGACCCGATCGAGAAGTGCGCCGTGTGCGCGGCGTCGCCGAGCAGCACCACCGGCACTTGCCGATCGTGTACGGGAAGCCAGTGTACCCACTCGGCGCAGGTCACGCGAGGAAAGCGGATCCACTGCGCCGAACCGCGCAGGTGGGCGGCGTTACTGAGCAGCGGCGCCCCCCCGAGGATGTCGGCGAAAAGCGTTGCGCAGTACGCCCGCGACTCGACATCGGACATCTCGGCGAGGCCCGCACGCGCCCACACCGCCTGGGGTGTCTCGACGATGAACGTGCTAGTCCCCTCGTCGAACTGGTAGGCGTGGGCCTGAAACCACCCGGCGTCGGTCTCGCGGAACGCGAAGGTGAAGGCATCGAACGTCCGCGGCGTACCCAGCCACACGAAGCGACAGTCCCGCACGTCGATGTCAGGGCGATAGGTGGCCGCAAATCGTTCGCGCAGCCGACTGTTGATCCCGTCGGCCGCAATCACCAGCGCGGCCCCTTCCTGCTCCACCAGACCCTCCAGCCCGCCGGCATCGGTTTCGGCTTCGAAGCGCAGCCGAACACCGACCTCGCGACAGCGGGCCTGCAGAATGGTCAGCAGGCGCTGCCGGCCGATGCCGCTGAACCCGTGCCCGCCAGAGCGTATCGCACGCCCGCCGAAATGAATGGCGATGTCATCCCACCGGTGCAACGCCCCGGCAATGGCATCGGCACTCTCGGGATCGGCCTCGCGAAGGTTGGCGACCGTCTGGTCGGAGAGCACGACGCCCCACCCGAACGTGTCATCGGGCCGGTTGCGCTCCACCACGGTGACCACCGCATCCGGCTGCCGACGCTTGAGGAGCAGCGCCACATAGAGACCGCCGGGACCACCACCAACGACCAACACGTTCACGAGACTCGCTCCGTGGGGACAGCCTCCACGGTATGGCCCATTGCTTCAAATATCAAGGAAATGGCCGCCACGGCCGCAGGGTCGCCGCGTCAGGAGGGTGAGCCGGCTATCCCCAGAACAGGTAGGCGATGACGATCGCCGCAATCACGCCGGCAAGGTCGGCCAACAACCCCATGCTCACCGCGTACCGCGTCTTCTTCACGCCCACCGAGCCGAAGTACAACGCGAGAATGTAGAACGTGGTGTCGGTGGCCCCCTGAAACGTGCTCGCCAGCCGCCCCACGAACGAATCGGCGCCATAGGTCTTCATGGCGTCCACCATCATGCCGCGGGCGCCGCTGCCGCTGAGCGGCTTCATGAGGGCCGTGGGCAGGGCGGGAATCATGCGTTCGTCGAGGCCGATGGCGGCGAACAGCACACCCAGCCCCCTGGTGAGCAGATCGAGCGTGCCCGACGCCCGGAACACGCCGATGGCCACGAGCACCGCCACCAGGTACGGAATGATGCGGATGGCAACCTGAAAGCCTTCCTTGGCACCCTCGATGAACGCCTCGTAGGCATTGACCTTGCGCACGAGCGCCATGATCAGGAAGGCGCTGATCACGCCGTACAGTACCACATTGGCCACCACGTTGGAGATGGCCTGTACGCGCTCCTGCGGCATGCCGGCGAAGGCGTACACCACGGCGCCCACGAGGCCGGTGATGCCCAGCAGCCACCCCAGCAGCACCGGGTCGAGCAGGTTGATGCGCTGCACGAGCGCCATGCCGATCAAGGCCACCAGCGTGGCCACATACGTAGTCAACAGGATGGGGAGGAATACGTCGGCCGGGTTGGCCGCGCCGAGCTCAGCCCGATACACCATGATGCTGATCGGGATGAGCGTGAGCCCCGACGTATTCAGCACCAGAAACATGATCTGCGCGTTGGTGGCCGTCTCCTTGTCCGGATTGAGCGTTTGCAGTTCGTTCATGGCCTTGAGCCCGAGCGGCGTGGCCGCGTTGTCGAGCCCCAGCATGTTGGCCGAGAAGTTCATGATGATCGAGCCGAGCGCCGGATGGTCGCGCGGGATTTCGGGAAAGAGCCGGCGGAAGAACGGGCTCACCAGCTTGGCCATCACGCCGATGGCGCCCCCCGCCTCGCCCACCTTCATGAGCCCCAGCCAGAGCGTGAGGACGCCGGTGAGGCCGATCGAGATGTCGAACCCGGTCTTGGCGGAATCGAAGGTGGCCTGCGTCATGGCCCCGAACACCGCCGTGTCGCCGCTGGCGAGTTTCACCAGCCCGACCACGAGCGACACGAGGAAGAACGCCAGCCAGATGTAGTTGAGGGTCACGGCAGCGTTCCCGTGAGCAGCTCGACCAGCACCGGCACGTGCAGCGCCATGGTGTCCTCGTTGGCGATGACGGGAAACTCGTACGTGATCACGGACACGCCGTGCTCCTGCCCCCACGAGCCGAACGAACCGGGCGTGGCGTAACCCACGTCGGGCACCAGCGGCATGCCGGTGCGCGCGGCGAGTCGGTGCCCGAGGTCGCTGGCGTTGGCATCGTCGATGCAGGCGAGCGGCGCGTGCAGCGCAATCACCGCCTCGGGGCGCAACTCGTCGATGAGCGCGAGCAGCGCCTGCGTTTCCGGTTCCGACGCCGGTGTCGACCCGGTACTGAGAACCACATCGCTCGGAAGGTCGATGGTGGCGCGACTGGTCACGGTGCCCGCACGCCAATTGCTCGCGGGGAAGTTGCGATTGAGATCGACCCCGTTGGCATTGGCTCGGGTGCCGCGAATGAGGCCGTCGGGGTTGGCGGCGAGCACCACCGCCGCGTGTTCGGGCGGTGCAGCCAGCTGGCGCAGTGCCCGGGAGAGCGCCCACGTGGTCTCGGGCTCCTCACCGTGAATGGCGGCGAAGACGAGCAGCTCGCAGCGCCCGCGTGGGCGCCACACCTCGAGCGGCTGGCCGAGCACGGAGCGGCCATAGGTGGTCGGGGCCGAGGGGATGGTGCCCCACTGGGAACGCGGGCGGAGGGTCACGGAGCGGGCGGGGGGGTGGGAGCGATGGCTGCGGCGATCGCACGTTGCGTCGAAACCACGCATCGCGCAACGGAGCGGCGGCCGGCCGTGCGGCCGCGCGCGACCCTGCGTCGGTAGCGCGCGACCGGCGCGGGAACGTAGCATTCAAGCGCACCAACGTCCGGGTATCGGCAGCACATCGGTCCCGAGACGCGCAGGCCTCCAGCCGACTGACCCTTCATCCCTTTCCTGTCAATGCTCTCTCGCGTAGTGCGCCCCGCCCGTTTCGCCGTTACCGCTGCTACGGCGATCACCGCTGCCTTCGTCTTTGCCGCGTGCGGCGATTCGTCCACCGAGCCAGCTGGTCCGAAACTCTTCGAGACGGTGGCCGTGTTCGGCGCCAGTCTCGACGACACCGGCAATGCCTGCAACGCAGCCCCCACCAGCTGCCCGCCTCCGCCATACGCCACGGGGCGCTTCTCCAATGGTCCACTGTACGTGGAAGTCATGGCGGAACGACTCAACGCCCGAATTGTGCCGTCGCGTACCGGTGGACTCAACTTCGCATTCGCGGGGGCGCGTACCGGACCGATCAGCGGTACCACGCAGGCGACTCCAAACATGGTGCAGCAGACGGATCTCTATCTGCAGAACGCGCCCACGGCGGGGCGTGATCTCACGCTGCACGTGGTGAACGCCGCCACGGTGGGCAACGACATCAACGATGCGCTCGTGCAGGCGCGCACCAATCCCAATGCGCCGGCCACCACCATCGCCGGGGCGGTGCAGAACATCACCAGCATCGTGACCAGGCTGCACGGCGGCGGCGCGCGTCACGTGCTGCTCCTCAACAGCACCGACATCGGGCGCACCCCGCAAGTCTCGGCACTCGGCGCCGCCACCGCTGGTCTCGCCACGCAGCTGTCCAACCAGTTCAACACCGCGCTCAATGCGGCCCTCCCCTCTCTCCGTGCCGCAACACCTGGCCTGACAATCTACGTGGTCGATCTCGGTGCCCTCACCGCGCAGGTCGTGGCCAACCCGCAGCAGTTCGGCTTCGCGAACGTCACGGCCGCGTGCGTGGAGGCCAGCCCGCCATCGCTCTGCACGACACCGGATTCGTTCTTCTACTGGGATGCGTTCCACCCCACCGCAGCCGCCGGCCGTCTCGTGGCCCAACGTGCCCTCACCGCGATCGGCCGCTGAAACCCGGCGCAGGAACACGCGGCGGTGGCCCGGCCTCTCGAGGCATGCGGCCACCGCCGCATGACATGTTCGTGGTGTCTCGCACGTTGGTACCCGGCCGAATCTCTCCATGAATGCCCTGCCCTTGCCCCCCGTCGACGCGCCCATTCCCGCCCGCAGCAAGAACATGGTGCGCTCGCTGCTCGTGGGCGCGATGGTGGGTGCGCTCTTCGGCGGCGTACTGGCGACGTTCGCACTCACCGTGGGCCAGGCGTGGATCACGCCCACCATCAAGGCCATGCCTGATGCCCCGTGGCTCATGGTGCTGGTCCTGCTGGCGGGGTGGTTCGTGGCCGTGGTCGTGCATGAACTCGGCCATCTGCTCGGTGGCTTCTCGCAGGGGTTTCGCTTTCTGCTCTTCGTGGTGGGGCCACTCAGGATCTACCGCGACCCCGCCAGCGATCATGTGCGCGTGGGCGTGAACACCAGCCTCGAGCTCATGGGAGGCGTGGCCGCCTGCATGCCGGTGGACGACACCCGCCTTGTCGCCCGGCTGCGCTGGCTGGTCGTCGGCGGACCGCTCGCCAGTCTGCTGCTGGCAGCCGCGTGCGTGGCCGTGGTCGCGTGGCGTCCGGTGGAGCCGTGGAGCGCGGCCATCCTCGTCACGGGGGTGCTCTCGGCGATGACTGGCCTCGGCACGATGGTCCCCGCACAGAACGGCAATTTCGTCACCGATGGCAAACGCTTTCTCGAGCTCTGGTCGGACACCCCGCAGGCGCGGCGCGACGCGGCCACGCTGCTCTATCTGGTACGCGATCGGACAGGCACTCCGGTTCTCTCCCTGTCGCAAGAGCTTGTGGCGGCGACGCTCGAGCCGGTAGATGGTTCGATCCACGAGGTCACCGGACGCTGCCTCGCTTACATGTGGCTGCTCGATCGCGGTGATGTGCCGGGGGCGCGCGCCCATCTGGCTCGCGCCTCGGCGCTGGCCGACGGCCTTCCCTTTTCCATCGGCGCTGCGGTCGCGCTCGAAGACGCCTTCATGGCCGCGTGGATCGACCGGAACGCATCACGCGCGCGCGCGAGCATGATCCCGCACGACAAGACATGGCGACTGCTGCCCGAGGCCGAGCGTCTGCGATGTGACGCGGCGATCGCGATCGCCGAGGGCCAGTTCGATGAGGCGCAGGCGCTGTGCGCGAAAGCGCTGGCGCTGCTGGCGCAGCGACCGGCGCCACATTCGGGCGGACACCAATGGACGCGTGATCGGCTGCGTGCCATGCAGGAGGGGCGGTCGCCCGTCTGAGCCACGATGTGGGCGATCGCCCGACGATCGGAGTCCGGACGGGTTCGTCGGCAGCGAGCGACCGGTGCGTTGTCGCAGCAGACCGGCGTGAGGCCACGGTGGGGATGACGTCACGGGTCAGGGTGCCGTGCCGGGAAGGGCGCGCAGGGTACCCGTCACACGTTCGATGCGCGCATGGGCATCGGTGGCCACATCCGTGAGTGCAGGCGACAGCCCGCCCGGTACGGACGCGAGCATCGACCGCGGATCGATGAGGCGCACGCGTGTGGTGGTGTCGTCGAGCATTTCCTCCGTGACGTTGCATGGAAGCAAGAGGCCGATGGCCGGATCGGCGTTCACGGCGGCCCAGGCCAGCGGCGGATTGCAGGCGCCGAGAATGGTGTACTGGCGAAACTCACGCGAGAGCTTGTCGCGGAAGGCCGCCTGCAGGTCGATCTCGGTGAGGACCCCGAATCCCTCCGCCTTGAGGGCGGCTTTGGTGGCTTCGGTGGCTGCCGCGAAGCCCCTCGGCAGGTCCACCACATAGCCGAGTGTGTCGGTCATGATCGTCTCCGGTTCAGTTGTTGGTGGCGGTACGCCACCGGGCCATCAGCCGATTCCACGCCTCCAGTCGCTCGGTGGCCGCCTCCACCATGGGCTGCGTGGGCGGCGCATCGCTGCCCTGCAGCGCCCCGATGACCGCCTGGTGAGCCGCGGTCACACCGCCGAACCCTAGCGGGCCGACGAAGACGGTGAGGCCCCGACGCCGCGCCTCACCCTCGAGCCGCTGCGCCTCGCGCATGGCATCGTACAGCGCCACCGACAGATCGTGCTGCCGCTGCAACGCCGCGCGCGGCGTCTTCACCCGGGGGTCCATGCGCACCGTCAACGGCTGCGTCTGCACCGCACCGTCCACCGTGAGGCGCGCGGTGTACGTGCCCGGCATCACCCATGGCCCCTCGGGCTCACACTTGGTGTTGGCGGGCGTAGCCGAGATGGGGAGCGAGCACTGATCGGTGGGACGGGCGTAGTGCAGGTCCCAGGTGAAGCGCTGCAGCCCGGCCTTGCGCGAGGGCGCCGCCGCCGGCCGGAACCACCAGCGTGGCCAGTTGCCGGCATCCACCGGCGCCGGCGTGGGATCGTCGCTGGCGTACGTGCGAAGGACACGCCCCGCAGCATTCACGATCTCGAGCGTCACCCGCTGCGCGTCGCGCGCGAGGAAATAGTCGATCATCGCGCCATCGGGTGGGTTCTCGACCCGCGGCTCGTCGGGCGGCACCGGCGTGTCGGTGTACATGGAGTAGCGCACGCGCGTGGCCACGGCCGGCTTGAACAGGGTGGCGGTATTCGTCGCCGCCGCAGTGCTCCACTGCCGCAATGCCGTGATGTTGTCCAGGATCCAGAAGCCGCGCCCGTGCGTCCCCACCACCAGGTCATCGTCCTTCACGATCAGATCGCGAATGGAGATGACCGGCATGTTGAGCCGCAGGGGATGCCAGTCGTCACCGTCGTTGAGCGAGAACCACACCATGTGCTCGGTGCCGGCGTACAGCAGGCCGCGTCGCCTCGGGTCCTCGCGCACCACGTTCACCGGCGCATCGGCATCGATGCCGCGCACGATCTCCGTCCACGTCTTCCCGCCGTCGCGTGTGCGGTAGATGTGCGGGCGCAGGTCGTCGAGGCGAAAGGTGTTCACCGCGGCGTACGCGGTATTCGCCTCGGTGTGCGAGGCGTCCATGATGGAGACCTTCCACCACGGGCCGATCTGCGGCGGTGTGACGTTGCTCCACGTGCGGCCGCCGTTGCGCGTCACGTGAATGAGCCCGTCATCGGTGCCAGCCCAGATGGTGTTCGAGTCCACCGGGCTCGGCGCGATGGTATAGACCACGCCGCGGCGGGTCGGCGCCGCGCTGCGCTCGGTCGCGTACTTGCCCACGCTCGCCGGCACCGTCCAGGTCTCGCGCGAAAGGTCGCCACTGAGTCGCGTCCACGAGGTGCCGCCGTTCACCGTCTGCCACACCACGTTGGTGCCGTAGAACAACTTGCGCGGGTTGATGGGCGAGAAGAGGATGGGCATGGTACGGATGCCGCGGAAGTAGTCCGGCCCGTCGCCCGACGCGCCGCGACCTCGGCCCGCGTTGGGGCTCACGTTCTGCGTCTGCCCGGTGCGGCGGTCATGGCGCGTCACGGTGCCGCCGTAGTACACCTCGGGGTCGAGCGGGTCGGGCGCCACGTAGCTGTACTCGCTCGCACCCACCGGCCACCAGTCACGATACGTGATGCTGCCGTGATCACCGCGGCTGGCCACGCACGCCGACCCCGACTCCTGCTGGCCGCCGCACACGCGGTAGGGCCATGCGTTGTCGGCGGTCACGTGGTAGAACTGCGCCGTGCCCTGGTTGTACCACGAACTCCACGTCTCGCCGCCGTTGAGGGTGATCACGGCGCCCTGATCGGCCACCATGAGCATCACGTCGGGCTGCAGCGGGTTGATCCACAGGCGCTGATAGTCGTCGCCGCCGGGGGCACCGCGAAACGCGGTCCAGGTTGTGCCGCCATCGGTGCTCTTCCATGCGACCACATTCATGGAGTACACGATGTTGGGATCGTGTGGGTCCACGGTCACCGCGGCAAAGTCGTCGCCGCGTCCGAAGATGCGTGTGTCGCTGGTGGTGCGGGTCCACGACGCGCCGGCGTCGTCGCTGCGATAGAGGCCGCTCTTCTGGCCGGCCGTGGCCGTCACGTAGATCCGGCGCGGATTGCTGGGGCTGATGCCGATGCCGAAGCGTCCGAGCCCATCGGCGGTGGTGGGCAGGCCGCCCGCCAGTTGCGTCCAGGTGCTGCCGCCGTCGGTGCTCTTGAACAGTCCGGAGTTGGGGCCGCTCCAGGCCGCGTTCTCCCACGGCCCCTGCCGCGCTTCCCAGAGCACGGCGTACACGGTGTTCGGGTCGTCGGGCGCCAGCACCACGTCGGCGCCGCCGGTGTTCTCGTCCTTGTACAGCACACGCTCGAACGACTGCCCACCGTTCACACTGCGGTAGATGCCGCGCTCGGTGTTGGGGCCGTACGGATGACCGAGCACGGCCACGAACAGCCGCTCCGGATTGTTCGGGTCGATGGCAATGCGTGGGATCTGCTGCCCGTCGCGCAGGCCAAGGCGCGTCCACGTGCGGCCGGCGTCGCTCGAGCGATACATGCCATTGCCCACGGAGAGATCCGGACGCTGCAGCCCTTCGCCGCTACCCACGTACACGATGTCGGGATTCGACGGCGCGACTTCCACCGCGCCGATCGAGCCGGTGGGTAGCGCATCGGTGATGGGGTTCCAGGTACGACCCGCATCGTTGGTCTTCCACACGCCGCCGTTGGTGGCCGCCATGTAGAACACATGCGGTTGCGACGGCACGCCCACGGCGCTCTTGGTGCGTCCGGCGCGGAAGGGCCCGATGTGGCGCCAGCGGGGGCCCTGCACGGACGCGGCGGGGAAATCGGCCTGGGCAGCGGCTGGCGCCGGGGTGAGGCTCACACCGACGACGGTGATGAACAGCGCGAAACGGCGCAGGACGGGGCTTGAACGCACGGTGGTTCCTGACTGGAAGGAGATGCGCAAATCTGGCACCGGCCGTACGCTCAGGCGAACGTCACGCGCACGTCGCACCCGCGTCGCCCATGCGTCCGGCGCACGCGACCGCCTCCTGCTTCCCTGACGACCCCATGCGTTTCCGCCTCCTCGCCCTCCTGCTGCTGCCGGCGGCCCTGCAGGCCCAGGGCACCGCCGCCGACTATCGCCGCGCCGACTCGCTCGGGGCCCGCTACCGGGGGCTGGCGGTGGACATCGCCGAGACGCCCCGCTGGATCTCGGCCACGCGGTTCTGGTACCGCAAGAGTGTGCCGGGAGGCGATGCGTTCGTGCTCGTCGACGCGGCCGCACGCACCAAAGCGGCGGCCTGCGATCATGCCCGCGTGTAGCGTGGGCGGGCACCGGGCGCGCCGGCGCCGGGGCCTGGCGGCCCGCGTGCTCCGGACTTCCACAACTCCTTGCCCGACGAAGAGCCCTCGCCGCAAGCGCAACAACTTCTTCGTGCATCACCTGCTTGGCGTGGAGCCGCCGGATCGGAACGCGCTATCGGCGAGCACCGGCGTCCCGCGCTGACGACTGGCACGGGCTGGCGACTCCGGGTCCGCCTAACGAGGGAGGAACCCGTATTCGAATCCCACGGCGGCCAGCGCGCCTGCAGCGTACATGAGCAGATCCAGCGGGTCGGCGGTCCGCCCGAAGAGCGGGATGCCCATGGCCTGGCTGGCCTCGACCACCATGCCGATGCCCATCACCACCCCCGCGCGCAGGAGCGGGCGACGCAGCCACGGCATCCCATGAGGATCCACACCGAGCAGCAGCACGAGCGCGAAGGGCAGCGCGCCATCCATGAGGTAGCCCGTAACGAACGGGCGAAACGGCCCGCGGTAGTCCGGGCCCGTCACGAGATGCAGCGCCGCGACCGCCAGGCAGATGCCGACGATCACGGGCTTGCGCAGCCCCGCCCGCATGGCCACGCTCACGGCACGAGCGCACGCGCGAACAGTCGGTCGGTCTGCGCCTCCGTGCCCAGCATGAACACGTGCGCACCAACGTCGGTGAAGCCGCTCGTGCGGTAAAAAGACTGTGCGCGAAGGTTGTGCTCCCATACCCCCAACCACAGGGTGCGCGCACCGGCCTGCCGTGCCGCGTCGATCACGCGCTGCATGAGCGCCTGCGCCACACCGCGCCCATGCCACGGCCGATCCACGTAGAAACGCCAGAGTTCGATCGGCGCATCAGGAGGTACGCCGTCCGCAGCCTGCCCTGTGCGCAGCTGCGCATACCCCGCCAGCGTGCCGTCCACCACGGCCAGCAGCGTAGTGATGGCCGGATCCGCGATCTCGCGCCTCTGCTGCTCATCGCCATAAGCCGACGCGAGATGGCGAGCCATCTCGACCGGATCGTTGTCGGCGGCGAAGGTGTCGTGAAAGGTGCGCGCGGCAAGGGCCGCGAGCGCGCGCGCGTCAGCGGCGCCCGCGTGCCGAATGGCGAAGGAAACGGAGGCGTCGGGCATGGCGGCAATATGCACGATGCTGGCGCGGCGAGGCCACGTGTCGTAGCGTGCAGCGGGCGGCCGTGTACACGGTCCTCAGACCATGGAGCCGAGATGGCGTGGGTGATCCTGTTCATCGCCGGTCTCTTCGAGATCGGCTGGGCGGTTGGCCTCAAGTACACCGAAGGCTTCACGCGACTCTGGCCCTCGGTGGCCACGGCGGTCGCGCTGCTCGCCAGTATGGGGCTGCTGGGGGTGGCGCTGCGCACGCTGCCACTCGGTACAGCCTACGCCGTCTGGACAGGCATCGGCACCGTGGGCACGGCGGTCCTCGGCATCGTGCTGTTTCGCGAACCCGCCACGGCGATGCGCCTCATCTGCATCACGCTGATCCTCGTGGGGATCGTGGGGCTCAATGTCGCGTCAGCATCGACGCCTGCCGCGCCGCTCGCCGAGCGCGCCGCACCCCGAGGTCAATAGGGCACAGACTCGGAGAGTAGGTGATGCCCGTGAGCGTACCGATGCGCGGGCCACCCGTGGCCAGTCTTGCCGTTCCCGAGGTGCGGCCGTAGCGTCACCGCTTCCCATCCCTGGAGCCCTGTTGGTCGACGACCACGCTGCGCCTACCCCCGGCGACCGCATGCCGCATCCGCTGGTGCTGCTGCTGACCGGCGTGCTGCTGGCGATGGTGCTCACGTGGGTGTTGCCGGCGGGGCTGTACGAGCGGCAGGCCGACGCCGACACGGGGCGCGAGCTGGTGCTTCCCGGCACCTGGCATCGGGTGACCGCCAATCCCGTGGGACCGATGCAGGCCATCCTTGCCGTGCCACGCGGCATCGTGAACGGCGCCGATGTGGTGGTGGTCATCCTGTTCGTCGGCGGCGCCTTTGCCCTGCTCGACCGCACGGGAGCGCTGCGGCGGCTGGTGATGGCCCTCGTGGGACGCACCCGTCGCCCACGCCTGGTGGTGGTGAGCATGTCGCTCGTGTTCGGCACGCTGGGGGCGCTCGACAACACGTTCGAGGAGATCATCGCCCTCATTCCGGTGCTGCTCGTGCTCAGCCGAGGCCTCGGCTTCGGCCCGGTGACGGCGCTGGCCATGAGTGCCGGGGCGGCCACCGTGGGCGGTGCGTTCGGTCCCACCAATCCGTTCGCCTCCGGCATTGCCAATCGCTTCGCCGGTCTGCCACTCGGCGCCGGTGCCGGCGTGCGCCTTGGCCTCACGATCGTGGCGGTGAGCGTGTGGATCGCGTGGACGCTGTCGCAGGTGTCGCGCGATCCGGTGACCGACGAGCCGCCGACGGATTCCCCCGCGCCTGGCGCACAGGACGCGATCGAACCGGCGACGGCGCGCGACGGCTGGCTGTTGGCAATGGCCGTGGTGCCGTTCGCGCCCTACATCGTCGGCGTGCTGCACTTCGACTGGGGCTTCAATGAGCTCTCGGCGATCTTCCTCGTGGTGGGCCTGGCCATCGGGCTGTTGAGCGGGCTGGGGCTGCGCGGCAGCGCGGAGGCGTATCTGCGCGCCATGGAGCCGATGCTGGCGGCGGCGCTCTTCGTGGGGATCGCACGCGCGATTTCGGTAGTGCTCACCGACGGGCAGGTCATCGACACGCTGGTCCACGGGCTCTCGCGTCCGCTCGAGGGGCTCTCCCCCATGCTGGCGGCGACGCTCATGGTGCCGGTGCACATGCTGCTGCACGTGGTGGTGCCGTCGGTGAGCGGACACGCGGCCCTCACCATGCCCATCATGGGGCCGCTCGCCGATCTCCTGCGCCTGCCGCGCGAGGTGGCGGTGATGGCCTATCAGACGGGCGGCCCCATCATGGACATCCTGTCACCCACCTCGGGCCCGCTGCTGGCCATGCTGATGGCGGCGCGGGTGTCGCTGGGGCGGTGGATCCGCTTTGCCGTGCCGGGGGCGTTGCTGGTGATCGCGGTGGGGATCGTGGGGATGCAGTTCGCGCGGTAAGGTGCGTGTGAAGGGTGGCGCGTACGGGCGTCACCGCCGCTCCCGACTGGTCCGCGACCCATGCCGTTCGTACACCACGCGCGCCTCCGCGCGGGCCGCCACCGACTCCCGTACCGCGTACAGCCGCGCCTTCGCTTCCGCGTATGCCGCGACGTGATCCACGAGGGGATACGGATAGTCGCGCCCCAACCGCAGCCCCGACAATTGGGCCATCAGCCCGGGCATGGCGTGTGGCATGTGGATGTCGTCATCGGCCACACCGGCCAGCTCCGGCACCCACTGCCGGATGAACGAACCCGTGGGATCGTGTTCGCGGCTCTGCTTGTACGGGTTGTAGATGCGCGCGGTGTTGATGCCGGTGGTGCCCGACTGCATCTGGAACTGCGAGTAGTGAATGCCCGGCTCGTAATCGAGGAAGTGCGGCGCCAGCGCCACGGCCGTCGCCTGCCAGGGCAGCCACAGGTGATACGACGCGAACGACACCAGCATCGCCCGCATCCGGAAGTTGAGCCACCCTTCGGCGCGCAGCGCGCGCATGCAGGCATCGACGAACGGATAGCCCGTGCGCCCCTCGATCCATGCCGCGAGGCGTTCCGGGTCCGGCTCGGCTGGACGCAGAGACGCATACGCGGCCGCGAACGGCGCGTGCTCGATGCGCGGTTCGCTTTCGAGCTTCTGGATGAAGTGGTCGCGCCACATGAGCCGCGCCGAGAAGGAGCGCAGCGAGGCGCGCCATCGCGAATCGGCATCGGGTACGGCGCGCAGTTCGGATGCCCGGCGTTGGGCCGCCTGCCACGTCTGCCGACCGGAGAGTGCGCCGAACGCGAGGTACGGACTGAGGCGGGAACAGGCGTCGAACGCCGTGACGGGTGACGACATGGCGCGCCGGTAATCCACACCGCGCGTCTCCAGAAACGACGCCAGCAGCGCGTGGGCCGCGCGCTCGCCGCCGCGGAGGGTGTGGGTGCGTGGCGCGTGGGCGCGCACGCCGAGCGCCTCGGCAGAGGGCGGCTCGCCGGGGGGCGGCGCGAGGGCGCCAGTCGCACCGTCGACCCACGGCAGCGGGGGAAAACGCGTCGGCGGCCGTACCACCGGCGCCCGCACCACCGACTCCCAGTGCTCGGCCCACCCGTCGCGCGTGACGAGGCGCCGCACCACACCGCCGCTGGGCAGTTCATGGAACGGCAACCCGCGCGCTCGGGCCCACGCGCGTACCCGACGGTCGCGCGCGTAGGTCACGGCGTTGCCGGTCTCCTCATGCGCCCAGATCGCCGCCACCGGCAACTCCATGACCAGCTGGTCGAGTTGCGCCACCGCCTCGCCGGTGCGCAGCAGCAACTCACTGCCCCGGCGACGCAGCCGGGCGCGCAGTTCGGCGAGACAGGCCACCACGAACGCCAGGTGCTGGGCATCCGCATCGGGCGCGCCGAGCACCGCCGGCTCGAATACGTACACACCCAGCACGGGGCCGTGGCGGGCCGCCGCGGCGAGTGGCGCGTGATCGTGAAGGCGCACGTCGCGCTTGAACCAGACGAGTTGCAGGGGCACAGGGGGGAACGTTTGCTGCCGACGCGACGTGCCTGGTCCTCCCGTGGCCGTTGCAGTCCGGTCTCGCGGATCGGACTGGCGGGCCAATTGAAAACCGCGCCCCGGCAAACGAAACACGGCCTGCGCCCTGTCCGTAGAGGGCGCGTTCCATTTCGACGCCCCACCCTGTTCACGGAGTGCCCTTGCCCATACCGATGCCCGTGCGCCGGCTCGCGCCGCTGGCCCTGGTCGCCACCGCCCTCGTGCCGGTGACCCCCCGGCCGAGCCCTGCGCAGACCCTCGCGCCCCTTGCCCACGAGTCGTTCACGCTGCCCAACGGCCTGCGGGTCATTCTCGCCGAAGACCACAGTGCCCAGGTGGTCACGGTCAACGTCTGGTACAACGTTGGCTCACGCAACGAGCGCCCCGGTCGCACCGGCTTCGCCCACCTCTTCGAGCACATGATGTTCCAGGGGTCGGACCACGTGGCCAAGGGCGACCACATGGGGCTCGTCCAGCGCGCCGGTGGCACCATGAACGGGTCGACCGCCGATGACCGGACGAACTACTACCAGTCGCTGCCCTCGAACCGTCTCAACCTTGGACTCTGGCTCGAAGCCGACCGGATGCGGTCGCTCAAGATCACCAAGGAGAACTTCGAGAATCAGCGGGAAACGGTGAAGGAGGAGCGACGCCTCCGCATCGACAACCAGCCCTACAGCGGCGCGTTTTTCAGCGCACTCACCAGCGTCTTCGACCCGAGCACCTGCTTCGCCTACGCCCACGAGACCATCGGCTCCATGGATGACCTCAACGCGGCGACGCTCGACGACGTGATCGACTTTCACAAGACCTACTACGGCCCGAACAACGCCACGCTCGTCGTCACCGGCGACTTCGCACCGGACGAGGCCAAAACGCTCATCCAGCGGTACTTCGGGGACATCCCGCGCGGTCCCACGCCCCCCGACGTGCAGTGCGGGCAGCCGTTCAACCCGGGGCTCCAGCGCCGCAGCGTCACCGACGCAAAGGCCAACCTGCCGGCCGTGGTCATGCTCTGGCGTATCCCCGAGTACAAGAGCCCCGACTGGCCCGCGCTCGAACTCCTGTCCACCATGCTCGGCAGCGGCGAAAGCTCCCGCCTCAACCGCACCGTCGTGCGTGAGGCCAAGGCCGCCGTGGCGGTGCAGGTGCTCGCCGGTATCGGCCCGCGCCGCGGACCCAACGTGTTCGGAACGCTCGGCATCGCCAATCAGGGCGTCTCGCCCGATTCCGTCGAGGCACTCCTCGGCCAGCAGGTGGCGGCCGTCGTGCGCGATGGCGTAACCGCCGCCGAACTCACCAAGGCCAAGAACGCCTACAAGGCGGGCAAGATCGCTGAACTGCAGACCTCCATGGGGCGCGCCGAGGCGCTGCACACAGCGACCATGTTCCTCGGTGACTCGAAAGCGGTCACCACCGACATCGACCGCTACATGGCGGTGACCATCGAAGACATCAAGCGGGTGGCGTCGACGTACCTGCGCCCCGACAACAGCACCATCGTTCTCATCAAGCCGGAGGCCAGGACGCCGTGACCCGCCATCTCGCCATTCGCACCGGGGCCTTCGCGCTGGCCGCCCTGCTCCCCGCGTCGCTGCTGGGGGCGCAGTATCCCACGAAGCCACCGGCCCCGCTGCCGCTCAAACCCGCGTCGCTGCCGCCGTTTCAGGAAGCCACGCTGGCCAACGGCATCCGCGTGGTGCTCGTGGAATCGCACCGAAATCCCACGGTAGCGTTCCGCCTCGCCCTCCCCGCCGGCGACGCCTACGACCCCAAGGGGAAGACCGGCCTCGCGTCGATGGTGGCCACGCTGCTCACCAAGGGCGCCGGACAGCGCAGCGCCGAGCAGATTGCCACCGCCATCGAAAGCGCCGGCGGCAGCATAGCTGCCGGCACCAATGACGACTTCCTCAACATCGCGGGGTCGGTCCTGTCGGAGTCGGCCCCGCTGGCCTTCGAGCTGCTGGGCGATGTGGTGGCGCGGCCAACGTTCGCCGAGTCGGAGTTCGAACTCGCTCGCACGCAGGCGCTGTCGGGGCTGCAGTTCAGCGCCGCCAACCCGGCGTTCCTGGCCGGGAAATACTTCCGCGCCGGCCTCTACGGGGCGCACCCGTATGGTGCCACCGCGACCGCGGCCACGACACGTGCCATCGCCCGCGCCGATCTGCTCGCGTTCCACAAGGCGCGTGTGCGGCCGGCCGGGGGGCTCCTCGTCGTCGCTGGTGACATCACCATGGCGCAGCTCAGGGCACAGGCCGAGAAGGCCTTTGCCGGGTGGACGGGCGCACCGCCGACCCCGCCGGCCTTCACTGCGCCGCCGGTGCGCACGAAGCCGGAGATCGTGCTCGTGCACCGGCCCGGGTCCGTGCAGTCCAACTTGCTCGTGGGCAACCTGGCCCTCGGGCCCGCCGACTCCAGCCGCATGGCGGCGTCGCTCGCCGTGGATGTGCTCGGTGGCGGCGCCGATTCGCGGCTGTTCATGATCTTGCGCGAGCAGAAGAGCTGGACCTACGGCGCCTATGCCTCCCTTACCCGGCCGCGGGGCGTCGGTCGCCTCGAGGCCAGCGCCGAGGTCCGCACCGAGGTGACCGACTCGGCGCTGGTGGAGATGCTCGCGCAGTTCCGGCGCATCACGACGGAGCCGATCGGCGCCGAGGAGTTCGAACGCAAGCGCAACGCGTCCGTGGGGTCGTTCCCGCTCGCCATCGAAACCCCGCAGGATCTCGCTGAACGGGTAGCCACGGTGAAGCTCTACGGGTTGCCGGCCAACTACCTGCAGACCTATCGCACGAAGATGAGCGCCATCACGGCGGCCCAAGGCATGGCGGCCGCGAAGCGGGTCATTCGCCCGCAACAGGCGCTCATCGTGGTGGTGGGCGACGGCGCGAAGGTCTACGACGGGCTGGCGAAAGTGGCCCCGGTCAGGATCGTGAACGCCGATGGCGATGTGCTGCAAGCGTCGGATCTCGTGACCAAGGCGGTCGCCGCGGCGTTCGACCCGCGGCAGCTTACGGCCTCGCGCGACTCGTTCGTGGTGATGGTGCAGGGAAACCCGGTCGGCTCGTCGGTGGTATCGCTGGAAAGCGCGAACAACGGGTGGGTGCTGAAGGAGAACACGTCCATCATGGGCGGCATGGTTTCGCAGCAGACCACGCTGCAGACCGATTCCGCGCTCGTCCCCGTGTCGCTCGAGCAGGGCATGTCAATGCAAGGGCAGCCGCTCAAGACGCAGGTGGCCTTCGCGAACGGCAAGGCCACGGGGAGCGCGCAGACCATGTCGCAGCAGGGCCCGCAGACGATCACCGTCAATACCGCCCTGCCCGCCGGTACCATCGCCTCCGATGCGCTTACCGCGGCGCTCCCGTCGTTCCGGTGGAGTGACGGGGCCACGTACACCGTGAACGTGTTCGTTGCCAGCAAGGGGACCGTGATGCCGGTGACGCTCAAAGTGGTCGGCAGCGAGTCCGTCGCCGTGCCGGCGGGTACGTTCGACAGCTGGAAGATCGAGCAGACCGGCGGCGAAGCGGCCGCCATCTTCTACCTGGCAAAGGCGAGCCGCCGTGTGGTGAAGGTGGCGCCGGTGGGGCAGCCGCTGGAACTGCGCCTCGCCAAGTAGGTCGCCTCGCGAAGGCCGAACCCCGAGGCGTCGCCCGGTTGCTGCGGGCGCCCTCGGGGCTGGCCCGCCCGCGTGGGCGGTGCCGCAGGGCCGTTGCACCCCTATAGGTGTGGTCTGGCGGGCGTCCCGTATGATCGCGCGTCCATCCCGCGTTCGCGAGCCTGCGCGCGACGGGTATCGTGTCCAATGCGGTGAAGGCGCGGGACGCGGTCAGGCCTCGATCTGGCCGGCCATCTGCTGAATGCGGATGACGACGAATTCCGCCGGCTTGAGCGGAGCGAATCCGACGACGATGTTGACCACGCCGAGGTTGATGTCGTTCTGCGTGGTGGTTTCGCGGTCGCACTTCACGAAGTACGCATCACGCGGCGTCTTTCCCTGGAAGGCGCCCTGGCGGAACAGGTTCTGCATGAACGCCCCGAGGTTGAGCCGGATCTGCGCCCAGAGCGGTTCGTCGTTGGGTTCGAACACCACCCACTTCGTGCCGCGGAACAGGCTCTCCTCGATGTAGAGCGCGAGCCGGCGCACCGGCACGTACTTCCAGTCGGACGCCAGGGCATCGGCGCCGGCCAGTGTGCGCGCCCCCCACACCACGTGGCCGATGGCCGGGAAGCTGCGCAGGCAGTTGATGCCCTGTTGGTTGAGCTGTCCGTTCTCGGGGTCGTTGAGCGCCGACGGCACGCCGGCGATGGAGGTGCCGCGCACGCCGCGCAGGTTCGTCTCGATGCCCGCCGGCGCCTTCCACACGCCCCGGTCGTTGTCGGTGCGCGACATGACGCCGGCCACCACGCCGCAGGGCGCAAAGTCGGCGAGATCGTCGTCGAGCAGCGGGTCGTTGAGGCGCAGCCGCGGGAAGTACATGGCGGCGTGGTCGCGCACGATCGCGCTGAAGGTGGTGACCCCGCCCGCACCGGTCGCGCTGCTGGCGCCGCTCAGCGACCAGGTGGAGGGCGCGTCGACCAGCAGCAGCGCGCGCCGCTCCTTGCACAGCGTCGACGCGGCCGTCCATACGCCCATCGGCACGTCGGCCTCCACCCGCGTGGTGTTGGGTACCGCCCCCGTTTCGAACACCAAGGGCGGCACACACAGCAGGTTGAAGATGTCGGTCTTGTTGAGGGCGTAGAGCCCCGTCTTGGCCGAGGCGCTGCCCCGCACCTCCGCCGCGGCTTCGGCGGCATCGGCCACGATGGTGCCATCGTTGCCGCTGGCCGCGCCGGCGGACACGGTGGCCGCCGCCGGTCGCGCCGCCCCCACGGCCGTGACGCGCACGAGCGACGACTGCTGCTCGAGCACGCGGGTCACGAAGCGCGGGTCGGTAGGTACGCGCGACACGTTCAGGAACACCTCACGCGCACCGCTGCCGCCCTTGCGGGCGCTGTCCAGCGTCGTGGCGGCGTTGTCGAGAATGGTGAGGTTGAAGAGGTTTGTGTCCTGATCGGCCACCAGCTTGTCCTTGTCGCGCGTCTGATAGTCCACCGTGACCACCAGATTGCGCCCCCAGGTGCCCGGGGTAGCGGCCACGAGCGTCGTCCCGCCGCCCAGGTCGATGGTGGCGGCCGCTGCCGCATCGGGGTCGGCGCCGCGCACCGCCGTACGCACGATCACGGCCTGGCTGCCGCCGTTGGCGAAGAACTGCTGCACGGCGTAGCTCATCGAACTCAGCCGCCACAGTCCACCGAAGAACCGTTCGAAGTCGGCGTAGCTCGAGCAGAGAATCGGCTCGTCGATCGGCCCTTTCCATGCGCGACCGACGAAGGCGGTGATCGATGTCGGCACCCCGGTGATCGTCCGCACGCCACTGGGGACTTCTTCGATGTAGACGCCGGGATAGGACAGAGTCACAGGCACGGGGACCTCTCCTTGAAGGACGCGCAGGCGAGCGCAGGACGGGAGCGGGAGCGACGGCGGTAACGACGAACGTCGGTCGTGCAGAACGCAGGCATCACGGGACCACGACGTGCAGACACGGCATCACGGTGCGGCGGGATGCGACGGTGCTCCCGCCCGGCGGATGGTGTCAAGATCCGTTGCCGCGATGATACGCAATCGACGTGCGATGCATCACGCAGCGATACGCGGACTCAACCGTGCGGCGTGACCACGAGCCGGACTGGGCCGTGACATGCACACGCAGGCGTTGCGAATGGACCGACGAACACTGGCGATGTCCCATCAGCGATGGGCCATCACGCCGACTACGCCTTGCGCGACTGCTCCGCCTCCCACTCCACGAACGACCCGTCGAAGTCGCGCAGCCGCGCCCCTTCGAACCACCACACGCGCGTGGCCACCTCGCGCAGGAAGGCGCGGTCATGACTCACGATCAGCACCGTGCCCTCGTATTCGCCGAGTGCGTCTTCCAGCACTTCGATGTTCTCCACGTCCAGGTGATTCGTGGGCTCGTCGAGCACCAGCAGATTCGCGCCGCTCAGCGTCATCAGTGCCAGCGCCATGCGCGCGCGTTCTCCGCCGCTGAGCGTGCGGATCTCGCGAAACACCTCCTCCTGCGTGAACCCGAACGCACCCAGGTGGTTCTGCACCGCGCCGCGGCTCCACAGGGGACGCTGGGCCTGGATGGCGTCATACATGCTCAAGTCGAGCGGCAGGTCGCCAAGGTCCTGCTTGAAGTACGCCGGCGTGATGCTGCTGCCGATGCGCGCCTGCCCACAGGCCGGCACGCGGTCGCCCATGATGGTCGAGATGAAGCTCGACTTGCCCGCGCCGTTGGGGCCCACCAGCGCCACGAAGTCGTTGCGCCGCAGCACCGCCGTGAAGTCGTCCACGAGCACGCGCCCCGGCACCTCCACCCGCAGGTCCTTGATGTCGATGACCTGGTCGCCACCGCGCTCGTTGACCTTGAACTCCAGCGACATCGCGGCCGGATCACCGGGCGGTGGCGCCAGACGCGGCAACCGCTCGAGGCGCTTGCGCTTGCCCTTGGCCTGAAACGAATTCACCCCGGCAATATTGCGGCGGATGTACTCCTCCTCCTTCTTCACGTACGCGCGCTGCCGCTCGATCTCGCGGTCGCGCGTGAGGCGCCGCTCGGCACGCTGGGGCACGAACTGGCTGTAGTTGCCCTTGTACCACTCGCTCGACTTGCCCTCGATGTGCAGAACGTGCGTGCAGATCGCGTCGAGAAAGGCACGGTCGTGCGACACCACCAGCACCGTCTCGCCGGCCTCCTTGAGCCAGTCCTGCAGCCACGCGATGGTGTCCAGGTCGAGGTGGTTGGTGGGCTCGTCGAGCATGAGCAGGTCGGCCGGCGCGATGAGCTGCGCCGCCAGTCCCACACGCCCACGCTCCCCGCCGCTCAGCGTCTGCACCAGCCGCGTCTTCGACTCCTCGGCGTCGAAGCCGAGCCCCTGCAGCACGGCGTCCACGCGGGCGTGGTACTCGTAGCCGCCCATGTCCGCGAAGCGCTCCTGATCGCGCCCGAAGCGCTCGAGCATCTCGTCGGTCACCTTGTCCCCCAGCTCCCCGAGCTGCATGGCCTGGTCGGCGATGCTCTGCTCCAGCGCCATGACCTCGCGCCAGGCGGCGGCACCGGCCTCCCACACCGTGGTGGCCCCCTCGAAAGCGCGGTGCTGGTCGAGCAGAGCATGGCGCATGCCGGGCTTGCGGGCCACCGCGCCCACATTGGGCGGGCGCTCGCCGGTGATGGCGCGAAAAATGGAGGACTTACCCGCCCCGTTGCGGCCGATGATGCCCCACCGTTCCCCCTCACCCACCGTGAAGGTGACGCTCTTGAGCAGCTCGGTGGCGCCGAACGAAATGCCGAGGTTGGAGCAGGAAAGCAGGGTCACGAGGAACGGAGGGAATCGGGGTGGTAAAGGGCGGAGATGCGGCCCGCCGGACGTCGCCGCAAGGTAGCGGGGGAGGACAGCGATGTGCCCGTCGTGACGCCGCGGCCGCGGGCCATGAGCCGGTTTGCCGGGCATTCGGGTGAGAGGGGGAGGAGGCATGCCGCCTCTGCACTTCCCCCCTTGCCGGAGCCACTCATGCACCACCTTGGACGCCACCTCGGGGCCGTTGCCGCCGCGACGCTCCTCTTCAGCGCCCCCCTTTCCGCCCAGCAGCGGCTGGTCACCGTGACCGCCACCAACCTGGCCCCCGTCAACAGCATCGCCTTCGCGCCGCTCCACCTCGGGTTCCACCGCGGCATCTTCGATGCGTTCGACATCGGCATGACGGCCGGGGCCGGGATTATCTCCGTGGCCGAGGGCGGCAGTGGCACCCAGTGGCAGGCCGACTTCGCCGCCGCCGATCCGATGGCGACCCGGGGCACCGTGGGAGGCCTCCTTCTGGCCGGACAATCGGTGAGTCAGAGCTTCATGGTCGACGTGGGTCGCAACCAGTACTTCTCGTTCGCCAACATGGTGGTGCCGAGCAACGACTTCTTCCTCGGCAACGACCAGCCGCTGCTGCTGTTCGGCAGCCACGGCGAACTGCTGCTGTCGTCGATCGTCCAGACGACCAACCAGATCTGGGACGCGGGGTCCGAACTCTTCGATCCGGCGGCGGCCGGCTTTGTCGGCAACAACGGCCTGCGGTCGGCCCAGAACTCGGTCGTGGCCTTCAACTTCGCCGAACTCGCCGGGTTCAACGGGCTGACGACCGGGGCGGGTTACACGTTCAACAGCCAGCTCACGGCAGGTCAGGGCGTGTATCGCATCGACTTCACTTCGGTGGCGGTATCGGAGCCCCGGGGTGTTTCGTTGCTGGCATTTGCCGCGCTGCCGTTCGTTACGGTGGTCCGTCGTCGCCTGCGCGCGATGCGTGCCTGATTGCCGATGTTGGCGATGGCCTCGCTCTGTCGTCTGGTCGGCGCCCGGAATCAGGGGGCGCCGACCCCTTGTGTGTTCGATGGCGCGCGAGTGAGTGTTCGGCATGACGGCACAGTCGGCAGCAGAGGCAGATGAAGCGCGCACGGCCGATTCCATCACGGCGCTGCTGCACCAGTGGGCCGACGGAGACGCGCCGGCCGGTGCGCAGCTGTTTGCGCGGGTCTATGCCGATCTGCGCGCGGTGGCGCATGCCCAGCGTCGGCGTTGGCACGGCGACGACACGCTGGGCACCACGGCCCTCGTGCACGAGGTCTACCTGCGGGTCGCGGCGACAGCGAACCTCTCGGTCGTCGATCGCGCGCACTTCTATGCCATCGCGGCTCGAGCCACGCGGCAGGTGCTGAGCAACTACGCACGGCGGCGGCACACGGAACGGCGCGGCTTCGGGACCGAGCCAGTGCCTTTGGAGGCCGTCGGCGAACAGGCCCTCCCCACACCGGATCCGCTCGCCCTCGACCGCCTGTGGGATCTCGAGACGTGCCTGCAGCGACTGCAGGCCCTGCATCCCCGCCCGTGCCGCGTGGTGGAGTGCCGCTACTTCGCCGGACTGTCCATTCCGGACACAGCCCTCGCCCTCGGCGTCTCCGAAGCGACCGTCAAGCGTGATTGGCAGCTCGCCCAGGCGTGGCTGTATCGGGAGCTGGCGCACCACCGACCCGACGATGCCTGACCTCCCGCCTTCACTGCTGTGGGACCAGCTGGCCGAGCACTTCGAGTCGGCGCGCCGCCTGCAGGGCGACGCCCGGGCGGCTTTTGTGCGCACAGTCTGTGGCCACGATCCGAGCCTCGAGGCCGAGCTGCAATCGCTCCTCGCCGTCGCTGATGCGGTGTCCGACGACTGGCGGCCGTTGAACGCGGCCGAGCTCGAGCCCATCCTCATCGCGGCCACCCGGGAGGACGACGCCGATCGCCGCCCGGCGCCGGCACCCGGCGCGCCCACGCTCACCGGGTCACGCATCCGACACTATCAGGTACTCGAGCCACTCGGCGCCGGTGGCATGGGCGTCGTGCATCTCGGACGCGACACGCGACTCGGTCGCGATGTCGCCCTCAAGTTCCTTGGCGCCGACCGATGGGTCGACCCCGCGTCGCGGGCACGCTTCGAGCGCGAGGCGCGCGCCGTCTCCTCGCTCGACGCGCCACACATCTGCGCCCTGCATGCCATCGAGGAGACCGAGGACGGTGCGCTCTGCCTGGTGATGGCCTACTGTGCCGGTGGCACCCTGCGCGACCGGCTCCGCGCGGGGCCGGTCGACCTCGCGGCCGCCGTGCGCATCACCATCGACCTCGCCGAGGGGCTCGCCAGCGCCCACGAACGACGCATCGTTCACGGCGACCTGAAGCCGGCCAATGTGGGATTCACGCACGACGGCGTGACCAAGATCCTCGACTTCGGTCTCGCGGTGCGCCTTGGCGACGATCTGCAGCCAAGTCGCGACGGCCAGCTCGGATTCGCGGGGACCCTGCCGTATGCCGCCCCGGAACTGCTGCGCGGCGGTATGCCCAGTGTACAGACCGACCTCTGGGCGCTCGGGGTCGTGTGCTACGAACTGCTCGCCGGGCACCGGCCTTTCGTGCATCGCACCGAAGGCGGGCTCATCATGGCCATTCTCGACGACACGCCGCCACCGATCGAGCGCCTCGCCGATACCCTGAGCGCCGAGGCCGCGCCGTCGCTTGAGGCCTTGATCGCCAGCCTGCTGGCCAAGGATCCCGCCGAACGGCCATCGCGTGCGGCGGACGTGGCGTCGGCGTTCCGCACCTGGTGGCAAACGTATGGCGATGGCGCCCCCCCACGCATCACGGCGGGGTTACCTGCGCGATCAACGAACCACCGCCGACGCTGGTGGATACCGGCGGGGATTGCCGGGGTCACGGTCGCCGCCCTGCTCTTGCGAAACCAGTGGCCGGCTGCGTCCGGTACCCTGTCCGACGTGGCGGTATCCGACACGGCCGCGCCCCCGGCAACAGCGCCGGCACTTCCCACGCTGGCCGTGCTCCCGTTCACGGTGCGCGGTGAACCGTCGCTGCTGTATCTGCGCGAGGGTATGGTCGACCTGCTCACCCCCGTGTTCGATGCGACGGGGCTCGTGCGCGGCGTCGACCCCAATGCCGTCATTGGCGCCGCACCGCCGTCAGCGACCGATATTCGGGACGCGAGCGCGGCTCGGCGACTCGCCCTGGCCGTCGGGGCGTCGCGCTATGTCGTCGGCAGCCTGGTCCAGGCGGGGGAGCGCCTCACGCTGCGCGCCACCGTCTACCGGGCCGACGGACAGGAAGCCGCCCGGGCGCAGGTGGAAGTGGATTCGCTCGAGGGGATCCTGCGCGGCGCCGAGTCGCTCGTGCGACAGCTGGCCTCGGCGGAACTCCGGTCGCCGGGCGATACGGTTGCTGCCATCGCAGCGTCCACCACCGCTTCCACACTGGCGCTGCGGGCGTTCCTCGACGGTGAGCGGGCGTTGCGGGATGCCCGACCCGCCGAGGCCGTTGTCCATTTCTCCACGGCGGTGGCCAGCGACTCGCTTTTTGCGCTGGCATGGTACCGTCTCGCCCGCGCCGCGCGCTGGAGTGAGGTGGACTCACTCAGCCGACACGCGGCCGCCCGCGCCCATGCGCTGGCGGGAACGTTGCCGCTGCGGCTCCAGCAGGTGGTGCGCAGCTATCACGCCTTGCGGTTCGGATCGCCGGCGACGGCGGAGCGTGGCTTCCGGCAGATCGTGGCCGATTATCCCTCCGATGTCGAAGCGTGGATGCTGCTCGGCGAGACGCTCTTTGAGAACTATCCGCTGGAGGGACGCTCGCCGAGCGAAGCCGTGGATGCCTTCCAGCGCGTGATGGCCCTCGATCCGCGCAACCGGGAAATCACGGTGTATCTCATGGAGCTCGCCGCGCGCGCCGAACGGCATGCACAGCTCGACACCCTGTTCTCCCTGTACTTCAGCCCGAACAGCGCTGGCGAGCAGCCGGGCATTCGGGAGACGTTTCTGGCGCTGCATGCGCGGCGCGTGCGTGAAGTCGACTACCGCATCAGCGACCCGCTGAGTGCCCACACCGCACTCCGCCGTATCGGGTCCCATTCAGCCGACCGTGTTGCCGCCCGTGCGTTCGCCGAGGTGCTGACCCGCCCGACGGTATCGCCGGCGCTGCGCCTCGACGGCTGGCTGGCGCTGGCCTCGCTGGCGGTCGCGTCCGCACGGTCCGGGGAGGCCGCACGGGCGTGGAGGGAAGCCGCAGCCATCGACGCGCCGTTGGCGTTGCTGCACGAGGCCATGACGACGAGCGCCCCAGGCAGCCCCTTTTCCCCCGACGCGGTGCGGGCGTTGCATCGGCGGTTGGCCACCGCGCCCGTCGCGCCGGCCGGTGGTCCGCTCACGCGCCCGGAGTGGGACACCGTGCGCCGCTATCTGCTTGGCCTGCTCAGCCTGCGCCTGCGCGATACCGCCGGCCTGCAGCAGGCGCGCGACGAGATCGGTGTGGCGCGAGCGGACGATCGCCTCGCGCGCCCGTTGCGCGAGGCCCTCGATGCCCAGCTGCGCTTCCGTCGCGGCGACCTCGCGGGCGCGCTCATGGCGTTGCAGGCCAGTGACGTGGGGCTGCCGGCGGCGATCCGGCGCCGTGTACCGTCGCTGGCCCAGTTCAGCGAGCGGCAACTCCATGCCGACGTGCTCACGGCATTGGGCCGTCAGGAGGAGGCGAGCCGCTGGGTGACGAGCTTGCGTCATGAGCCCGGTGTCTGGGGCCTGCCCTTTCTTGCGCCGGGGTTCGACTGATCGCTGGAAGGCGAGAGGCGACCAAAGCCGAACAAAGAGGCACCGCGACGAGCGACGATGCTCGACGCGCCTGCGGATTTCGACGAACCGGAACCTTCGTGAGCCGCCGAGCGCATCCGGGGATTTGTTGACGAGCTGGTCCGTTGGTGCCATGCTCCCGCCCACCCATTTCGGCCCTCCCGGTGATCCCCTTCCCGTCCGACGTCGACGACCTGTTACCGCCCCTCCAGTCGCATGACCGGATGAGGCGCGTGCTGACGCCCATCGTCAACGCCGGCGTCGCCTCGCTGCTGCTGGTCATTGCGGTGGGGTGGCCTGTGGCCCGGTGGCCGGAGCTCGCGGCGCTGGGCGTGGAAGCGTCGGCGCTCGTGGGGTCGGTGCTGCTCATCCGCCGCCGGAAGATCCGGGCTTCGGTATGGCTCAACGTGGTGGCGTTCGTGCTGGCCAGTGCCGCGGTGGTGCTGTCGTATGGATCGCGGCGCATCACCAGCTTTGCCCGCCCCAAGGAGCCGCAGCAGCGACGGGTCCATCGTGGCGAGGTGCTGCACGAAGTGCTGCGGCTGCTGCGCCCCACCATTCCGGCGGGCATCTCGCTCGTCGTACGCGACGACGCCGACGCTCCGCCCATCCTGGCCGACTCGGCGCAGGTCCACGAAACCATCCTCAACCTCACCACCAACGCCGTCTACGCCATCGGAAGCTGGCAGGTGGGCGTGGTGACGTACACGTTGGACAGCGTCGTGTTGACGGGAGAGGCGGCCAGCGCCGCCGATGTGCCCGCGGGGCGCTCTACGCGGCTCACGACGCGTGACACCGGGCCGGGGATGAACACCGAGACGCAGCGGCGCATCTTCGACGCGTTCTACACCACCAAATCGGTGGGCGAAGGATCGGGCCTGGGGCTGCCGATGGCCTCTGGTACCATGCGCAGCCATGGCGGCGCGATTCCGGTGGACAGCCGTATCGGCGAAGGCGCCACGTTCCAGCTGCTCTTTCCCAGCGCACCGGTGTCCGAACCGGAGCCTCTGGCGCCGTCGGTGCCGGACATCGAGTTGCCGCCGCAGCTCCGGGTGCTGTTCGTGGACGATGAACCGCAGCTGGTGCGCCTGGCGCAGCGCACGCTGGCGCCGTTTGGGCACACGGTGACGAGCGTCAGCAGTCCGCTGGAGGCCGTCGAGGCGTTCCGGGCCACACCGCTCGATTTCGATGTGGTGATGACCGACCTGTCGATGCCCGGCATGTCGGGAATCGACCTCGCGCGGGCGGTACGTAGCGAACGCGCCGACGTACCCATCGTGCTGATCACCGGCTACGCCGACGAAACAGACGAGCGCGCCGCGCGCGACGCCGGGGTGACGCGCCTGGCCGTCAAGGCAAGCGACGCGCGGGAGCTCACGCGTCTGCTCGCCGAGGTGATCGGGCAGCCGGTCAGTTCGTGATGCGGTAGCGGAGCTCCGTCTTGCTGTTCGTGCCCGTGACGGCGGTGATGCGCGGGTCGGTGGCGACGAACTGCGCGCCGAACTCGTAGGGCGCGTTGTTGATGATTGCCCCGTTCAGGTCGATGGCCAGGCCGATGATGACCGTCACGCCTTGCAGCAGCCGTGACGGCAGTTTCTTGTGACTGGAACTTGCAGACCTGGCATTCCCCTTGCTGTGAAGGCGGACATGGGACTGTACAGGTCACGGTGTCGGGGGACAATGCGGCGTGCTGCATGTCACGTGGTTGAGCTCCCACGCGAAGGCAAGGCCATGGCGACGCGAGTCGAACCGTGGCACGTCGAAAAGGACCCGCCGCCATTCGGTGGAGCCTGCGCCTGCTGTCCGAGCACAACGCCTGCCACGAGGTTGACGATGCGCCGCGCGCTTCATCCAGGAATGGTGACCGTGGTGAGTGCCGCACTGATCGCCTGCGGGCCACCGGCGGGTGCCACGCCCGTGGCCTACGAGGCGATCGACGCAGCGGCGTATCAGGCTGCACTCGACGCCGGCGCCGCCAGCGCCCGCGCCACCATCAGCGCGTCGGGCACGGTGGACCTCGTCACGTCGGGAGCGCAGACGTGCGCCAAGTACCGGGGGTCGCGCAAGGCGTGCAAGCGTTCGACCGACTCTGTCATCCGGTACACTCTGGCCGATGGCTCCGTGCAGCCTGTGCGGGTGCCGGCCGGCTCCTTGTACCTCAGCAACCCGAATGCACGCCCCACCAGCTGTCAGGTGCTGGTGACCAGCTGACGGTACTCAACTGACGGTTCTCAGCTGTCGGCGCCAGGATGCGAGCGCCGTCAGCAACCCGCGGTCTCCGTGAGCACCGCGTCGAGCTGCTCGAACGTTTCGTCGTTCCAGTTGGTGCTGCCCGATGCCAGCGCTTCGTCGAGCGCGTCCCGGGTTGGATAACGGTCGTGCATCACCACCAGCGTATGCCCTTCCTGCTCCTCGAAGGTGACCGTGGTGACCTGCCCGGCCTCGCCGGCCTCCTCGTTCGTCCACACGATGCGCGAGGGCGGCACGACCTCGAGGTATCTCCCATGGAACGCCATGGGTTCGGGCGCCGCCGGATGGCTGAACACCAGCGTGTAACCGCCACCGGTGCGCACATCCATGTCGCACGACACCAGTGCGACGGGCGCCGACCGGGGCACCCACCAGCGCGTGAACCGCTCGGCTTCACTCCACGCCAAGAACACCAGCCGGCACGGCGCATGAAAGCTGCGCGTCACCACGAGCTCGGTGTCGGAGGGGCGCTCGATCGTGGTGGGCTTCGGTGTACGGCGTTCAGCGGTCATGCCTACGCTCCAGGTGCTGTCACGTCTCGAGCCGGTCGTCCGGCTCGGCGCATCGTGTGTCCCACACGCGGCGGTACCGCTCCGGCCCGCGCTTCAGCATGCACACCACCCAAGAGTCGCGCAACCACATCGCGGTCTCCGCATCGCGTGTCGCTCGCGCGCGTCTCCGCCAGCAGCTGACGCAGCTCGGTGTCGCTGAGCCCCGAGGCGTTGTCGGGCATGAGGCGGGCCAGGGAGGCGTGGGCGGCGGCCGCGGGTCGCGGCGCGCCCCGAACGATAGCCGCGCGCCGCGCGGGGCCGCGCGGGCGCGGCTACCCGACCGCCGCCCGATACACGCGCAGGAAGTTCTCGCCGAGCACCTTCGCCACGTCCGCCTCGGCGTAGCCTCGCCGCAGGAGCCCCTCGGTGATGCGCGGGTAGTCGCTCACGCTGTCGAGGCCCACCGGCGTCGGCACCGCCCCCGAGTCGAGGTCGCTCCCGATCCCGACGTGGTCGATGCCGGCCACCTGCACCGCGTGGTCGATGTGCTCGAGGATCCGCTCGAACGGCGGGCGTGGCAGCCGCAGCGACCAGAACGTCCGGATGCGCTCGTCGGCGTACGCGTCGAGCGCGTCGGGGTCGAGCGGGGGCGGGGCGTTGAGCATCGCCAGCAGGTCCACCGAGCGCCGCCCCATCTCGTCGCTGTACGCCTGGTCGAGGAACTGCGAGTAGAAGTTGATCCCGACCACGCCGCCGGCCGCGGCGATCGTGCGCAGCATCGCGTCGGAGAGGTTGCGCGGGTGGTTCGAGATCGCCTTGCACGACGAGTGCGAAGCGATGATCGGCGCGTCCGACAGGTCGAGCACGTCGCGGATGCAGTCGTCGCTCACGTGCGAGACGTCGACGAGCATGCGGAGCCGGTGCATCTCGCGGATCACCTCGCGCCCGAACGCCGAGAGCCCGCCGCACCGCGCCGCGTCGGTCGACGAGTCCGCCCAGTCGAGCGACGCCGAGTGCGTGAGCGTCATCGACGTGGCGCCGAGGCGGTGGAAGGTACGCAGCAGCGCGAGGTCGTTCTGGATTGCGAGCCCTCCCTCGATCGCGAGCACGGCGGCGAGCTTCCCCTCGCCGCGCAGCCGCGCGATGTCGGTCGCGCTCCGCGCGAGCCCCACGCGGTCCGGGTTCGCCTCGAGCAGCCGGTGGAAGCCGTCGATCTGCTGCAGCGCGCGCCGCGCCGCGTGGTGGCGGCCGTACACGGTGTCGACCCACACGGCGAACACCTGCACGTCCACCCCGCCCTCGCGCCACCGCACGAGGTCCGCCTGCCCCTCGGTGCGCACACCGAGGTCCTCGCCGGCGAGCACGCGCATCAGGCTGTCCATGTGCGCGTCCCACACCAGCGACGCCTCGTGCAGCGCCCGCGCGCGCGGCGACGGCTCGGGGATGGCGGATGCCTCGGCGGTCTCGATCGTCGTCACGTCACGCTCCTCGAAGTTCTTGGTCGATCAAGCCGCGGTTCACGCTCCCGCCGAGCGCCGAGAGCCCTCAATGCGTCCGCGCCGCGCTCACACCGCCTCCGCCATCCCCGACCGCCGCGGGTCCGCGCTCGCCGTCGCCGTCCCGGTCGCGGGGTCGATGTGGATCCCCTCGAAGCTCCCGTTCATGAAGTGCCACGGCGACGTGACGAAGTAGCGCAGCCCGCGCTTCTCCGCCGCCGCGCGCACCTTCTCGTCGAGGTCCACCTCGATGTAGTTCGCTCCCGGCACCGTCGTCGCCGGCCCGCCGAAGCGCGGCCGCAGCACCGACTCGCCGATCGGGATCCCGAAGTCGAGGATGTTCGTCGTGTTCTGGACGATGTTCTGCAGCAGCCCCACGCTCGGACTCCCCGACACGAGCACCGGGCGCCCGTTCTTGAAGATGATGTTGGGCGCGATGTAGACCGTCGCGCGGTCCCCGGGTGCCGGCATGACGCGAAAGAAGTGCGCCCCCGACGCCGCGATGCTCAACCCCATCGCGAACAGCCCGTTCTGCCACGGAAGCGACATCACCGAGTGCAGGATCGTCGCGATGTTCCCCTTGCCGTCGACCACGGTCACGTGGTTGCTCCCCGGCGGCGGCGCCGGCCGCGCCTCGCGCACCGGCGTCATCTTCATGAGCCGGAGCCGCATCGCCGCGTAGTCCTTCGAGAGGATCATCTCGAGCGGCACGTCGTGCGACGAAGGGTCGGTGTGCTTCGCCCCCTGCTCGTACGCCTCGTTGATGACGCGCGTCATCCAGTAGAGCGAGTCCGCCGACTCGGTCGGCGGCCCCATCTTCTTGAGGTCGAGGAGCTCGAGCATGTTGAGCGCCTCGATCACGTGCGTCCCGCCGTTGTCGGGGGGCGGCGAGGCGAGGATGTCGTAGCCGTGGTACGTGCCGCGCGCCGGTTCCATCCAGCGCACCTCGTAGCGGTCGAAGTCCTTGGGCGTGATCACGCCGCCGGCCGCCTTCACTGCGTCGCAGTACGCCTGCGCGAAGGCGCCGTGGTAGAAGAACTGGTTCCCCTCCGCCACCAGCCGCTCGAGCGTGTCGGCCGCCTCGACCTGCTTGAGGATCGCCCCCGGCGGGAGGAGCGCCCCGTTCGGCATGTAGATGCGCCGCCCGGTCGGCGTCTTCCCGATCGTGTCGAGCTGCACGAGCATCTCGCCGTACAGGAACGGGTAGATCGCGAAGCCGTTCCGCGCGTAGTCGATCGCCGGCTGCACGACCTCCGCCTTCGGGCGCGAGCCGTGCTTCGCGAGCGCCGCCTCGAAGCCCGCCCACCACCCCGGCACTCCCGCGCTGCGCCCGGTCGACAGGTCGGTCGGGTTCCACCCCGGCAGCCCCGCGAGCGGGGCGTTCATCCCGCCGCTCACGTACGTCGTCCTTTTCGTCGCCGCGTCGTAGTAGAGCATGGCGAGCATGCCCGTGATCGTCGTCATATGCGGCTCGGTCACGGTCTGCGTCACCGAGGCGCACAGCGCCGCGTCGCACGCGTTCCCGCCGGCCCGGAGCAGCTTGACCGCCGCGCGCGTCGCGTGCGGGCTCGACGTGATCACGAGCCCGTTCCTCCCGCTCGCCACCGGCTTCTTCCCGAAGTACGGCGTGACCACGTCGTCGCTCGCGATCCCCTCGGCGTCGACCGGGGCGCGCCCCGCGCCGAGCGCGATCCCCGGCACCCCGGGCACCCCCACCGCGCCCGCCGCTGCGGCCGCCGCCGCCCGCTTCAGGAACTCCCGCCGTCGCTCGCTCATCGTGGTCCTCTCCCCGAGTGGTTGTAAGTGCGTTCCGTCAGCTGGCGTCCGCCGCTTTCCGCGCGGCGATCCAGCGCTCCATGTGCCGCTGCAGCAGGAAGAGCGGGAGGCTCCCGCTGCCGATCACCTCGTCGATCTGCACGTCCGACTCGACCGTGTGCTCCTTCATGTACGCCATCCCCCGCTCGCGCGACCAGCCGAAGTAGTTCATCCCCGTGTCGACCACGAGGCGCGCCGCGAAAAAGGCGGCGAGGGCGAGTCGGAGCGGGCCGGAGAGGACGCGCGTGATAAGTCTCATTTTGTGAGAGGTAGTCTCATATTCTTGCGCGGCCACGATACCACCCCCGGTCCTCCGCGGCAAGAGCGCGCCGCCGAGGTGCGGTCGACGCGGCGCCGCTGAGCGCGCCGCCGAGCCACCGGCCGCCCCGACGCGGTACCCGCTCGCCACCGACGCCGTCGCCGCGCACCATCGCGTACCCCTGCGAGCGCGCGGTCGAGCTCGCCCATGAGCTGCGCGATGTTCGTCACCGTGTGCTCGGTGTAGCGCTCGAGCGGCGCGCGCAGCACGCTCCGCCGCTCGTCGTCCGGCAGCCACGCGAGCAGCACCTTGCCGCCGCTCGTGACGTGCAGCGGCAGGTGCCCGCCGCGCAGCATCGGCACCATCAGCGGCTGCACGCTCTCCACCACGGCGATCGCCAGCCCCTCGCCGCCGTGGCGCACCAAAAGCGTCACCGACTCCTGCGTCTCGCGGCTCAGCCGCGGCAGCACGGGAAAGACGAGCCGCTGGAGCGACGTTGAGCGCGGCGCGAGGTCGGCGAGTACCGCGAAGAAGATCCCGACGCGGTAGCACCCAGTCGCCTCGTCGCGGTCGAGGAACCCCTCGTCGGCGACGCGCGCGAGCACGCGGTACACGGTGCTCTTCGGCCGCCCGAGCCACTCGGCGATCTCGAGCGCCGTCAGCTCTGCAGTCTCGTACGAGAAGAGCGAGAGGAACTCGTTCAGCTTCCGCAGCACGCGCCCTCCCGCCGAGCGTGGTCGCAGCCTGCAGCTCATCGCGGTCGTTCCAGACCGGCGCCCCCGTCGAGACGCCTACGGCCACACCGATGTACAAGAAACGCTCTTCTCTACATCACTGCCCTTGAAATCAAGGTAGAAGTGCCAGGGGGCGGCGGCCTAACGCGCGCGCGCTGCGGCAAACGCCCACCCAGAGGCAGGCGGGGCGTTCGCTCCGTCCGTTCGCTCCGTCCGTTCGGGCCACAGCGGACGCCCCGCGCTCGCCACACCGATCCTCGGAGCGTTTGACCGCCGCAACGCAAGGTTAGGCGTCAGTCGGCACCTTCAGTATGCGCTCGACCTGCGCGCAATGCGCGAGATCGTGCCCAGCAATGATACGGATCATCGTGCGAAGTGACTCGGCACCGCGATCGCCGTGCACCCCCACCCGCTCCCAGTCCGCCGCCGCGAGCCGACCATACAGCGCGAGGTGCCGTGCGCGCAGTGCCGCGAAGAGCGCAAACGCCTGGTGTGCCTCGCTCTCCGCATACCGGCCGACGGTGGCCCAGGCTTCCTGGTCAAAGCTGGCCAACGGCGGTGCCTCTTGCGTCAGGACCTGCCGGACTCGAAACCCAAACACGAGCTCGGCGTCGGCGAGATGTTCGATCACTGCCGCTACGGACCACCGGCCCGGCGCCTCCGGGCACTGCAACTCGGCGAGGGACCGGCCACGCAGCGCAGCCTCGAGGCGGGGCACCGTTGCCGACAGAATCTCCAGCGGATCGCGCGTGCCGACGCGCGCCGCGATGATGGCACTGAATGCGCGCCACCCATCGCCATCGCCGAGCGCCGGCGTCGGCAGCCGCTCCGGTGCGTGATCGGCTGTGCTCATCGGGTGGTCTGCGCGGGGCGGAGGGTCAGGCGTGCAGGGGGTCTGCGCATGCTCCGTCCGTGCATGGTGGTGGTCTGACGCCCAACGCGGGCTTCTGTTGCGAGCGGACCGCACGAGGCTTCACGCTTCGCGGATGGTCGGTCCGTTCGGCAACAGCAAGCATCGTTAGGCCCGGACGACCGGACAGTGCGTCGGAATGGCCCCTCGCGCAACGGAACGGTGACAGCCAGCCGCCGAGTCGGCCGTATGCTCGGCGCTCCCCGGTCCCGGAGCGCGCATGCCCGACGCGGCGCCAGCGGCGCGCGGCGTCTACAAGCCCCGACGCCCGCAGGCGTCGCCGCTGTTTCGGTTGGTGTCGGATCATCTGCAGCGCCTGCAGACCGTCTACGACGACCGCTTCGCCCGCGAGTACGGCCCGTGGCGGCCCGTCGTCACGCAGGTGGCCGACAAGTTCCTCGCCT
>JBEILM010000031.1:0-40534 GCA_040379205.1 Gemmatimonas sp. | reverse complement strand
GCGCCCTCACCGTTCTCGGTGCCCTCCGTGCCGGCTGTTCCCTCCGTGCCCTCACCGTTCTCGGTGCTCTCCGTGCCGGCTGTTCCCTCCGCGCCCTCACCGTTCTCGGTGCTCTCCGTGCCGGCTGTTCCCTCCGCGCCCTCACCGTTCTCGGTGCCCTCCGTGCCGGCTGTTCCCTCCGTGCCCTCACCGTTCTCGGTGCCCTCCGTGTGAGCTTGTCCCTCCCCGCTCTCCCCATCCACCCGCAACGCCTCCGCCGTACTCCGCGCACTGAATCGATCGCTCAGCGCCGCCAGCGCGTCGGCCTGTTTCGTGCTGAAGCCCAGCACGCGCGCCGCGTCCCGCACCGCGCTGCGCCCACGCCAGCTGATCTGCTCGCACACCATGGCGGCGTGCTCGCGGCCGTAGCGGTTGTACACGTACTGCAACACGCGTTCGCGGTCGCGGTGGGCGAAGTCGATGTCGATGTCGGGCGGCTCCTTGCGCTCCTCGCTCAGGAAGCGCTCGAAGAGCAGCTCCATGCGGATGGGATCGACGGCGGTGATGCCGAGGCAGAAGCAGACGGCAGAGTTGGCGGCCGAGCCGCGCCCCTGACACAGAATGCCTTCGCGTCGGGCGAAGCGCACGATGTCCCACACGATGAGAAAGAACCCGGCCAGGTCGAGCTTGCGGATCATGCCGAGTTCGTGGGCGAGCTGGCGATCGTGCTTGGGCGTGCGCGTGCTGCCCCATCGTTCGTGCGCACCCTGCTCGACGAGACGGGCGAGATACTCGTGCGCCGTGATGCCCGGCGGCAGCGGAAACGCCGGCATGCTGGGCTTGAGCTGCTGCAGCCGGAAGGCGCACCGTTCGGCGATGGCGAGCGTGGCCCGCACGCCCGCCTCGGCGCCACGCCAGCGCCGGTAGATGAGCCGCGGGGCCTTGAGCGCCCACTCGGCGTTGGGCTTGAGACGCGTACCCATGGTGTCGAGCGTGCGTTCGTGACGCAGCGTGGTGAGCACGTCGTGCACGAGCCGTGCGTCGGGCGTGGCGTAGTGCACGTTGTTGGTGACCACCCAGGGCACGCCGAGCCGGCTGGCGAGCGGCTGCAACTGCGCCACCAGGGCCCGCTCCTCCGGCAGCCGGTGATCCCAGCATTCGACGGCGAGATGCTCCCCGAACACGTCACGCAGTTCGGTGGCAGCGGTCCACGCTTCGTCGGGCTTGCCCTCGGCCAACAGCTGCGGCACCCAGCCACGGGGGCAGCCGGTGAGCGTCGTGACCCCCTGCACATGGCGCGTGACGAGCGCCCAGGGCACGCTGGGGTGGCCGCGTACGCTGTCCAGGCGGGCCCGGGTGACCAAGGTGGAAATGTTGCGGTACCCCTCGCGCGTCTCGGCGAGCAGGACGAGGTGTGTGCGGCGCTCGCCCCCGCGACCGCCCAGCTCGGGCATGCGAACCGTAAGCTCGACGCCGAGAATCCCCCCCACGCCAACGGCTTCGCAGGCCGTGCCGAAGCGCACGACCCCACCCATCTCGTCGTGGTCGGTGAGCGCCAGGGCCGGGTAGCCCAGGGCTGCCGCCTGCTCGGCGAGCGCTTCGGGGAGCGAGGCGCCGTCGAGCAGGGAGAGGGCGGAGTGGCAGTGGAGTTCGGCGTACGGCATACACAGCCGAATATACACCGAAGCAAAGAGCGCCGGGCATCCCCCACCCCCATCCACCGGATCCCGAGCCTCGGGTTATCCTTGCAGTCCCCCACCGGATTCCCGCTCGCGCGTTTCGATGCCCAACCCGTACAAGCAACAGATCGACGAGGCCCTGCAGGCCGCCGATCGCATGACCGCCGATGAACTGGATCGCTTGCCGTACGGCATGATCCAGCTCGACTCCACCGGGCGGATTCTCAACTACAACGCGGTGGAGTCGAAGCTCGCGTCGCTGCGGAAGGAGGACGCGATCGGCAAACAGTTCTTCACCGAGATCGCGCCCTGCACCCGCGTGCAGGAATTCTACGGGCGCTTCAAGGAAGGGGTGATCCGCGAGTCACTGGATACCAGCTTCCACTTCCATTTTGCGTTCAAGCAGCATCCCCGGGACGTCACGGTGCGCCTGCTGTATTCCCGGCGGACGCGCACCGTGTGGGTGCTGATCTCCGACCACGAGGGGAAGCCGCTCGAGAAACAGGACGGCGGGGACGTGGCGACCGACTGACCCGCGTCAGGGCGGGACGATCGCCAGCGAGTCGGCGCTCCCGTCGTTCGGCGCCGGCTTCACGCGCAGCAGCCGCGCCAGCAGCGGATACACGTGTACGTTGGCTACCGGCGGCAGCACGCGTCCCGACTGGATGTCGGGCCCGGCCGCCACGAACAAGGCACCCATGCTCGGGAGTGCGTTGTCGTAGCCGTGCGTGCCCCCGCGCGGCGGTGGCAGTCGCGCGGCGCGTTCTCGGCTGGTGATGGTCCATCCCTCACCGGCGAGCAGCACGAGCGGCGTGATGCGCGGGTTGTCCCGATAGTGGTACCGCGCCGGCACACTGTCCCGGTGGAACACCTGAAACTGCGGATGGGCATGGCGCAGGGCGTCGTACACGGCCGCCAGCTTGCCCGCCGCAGGCGTGACGGCGCTCACCGGCATCCAGTCCACCACCTCCACATCGGCGAGATCGATGTAGTCGTCGAGGTAGATCCGGCGCTCGGCGCTGATGTCGGTCATGCCGTGGTCGGAGACGATCACCAGGTTGACGTGGTGGCCCAGTCCGCGCGCGGCGAGTCCGTCGACGAGTGCCCCCACCAGCGAGTCCACATGGGCAATGGCGGTGTCCACCTGCGCCGAACCGGGGCCGTGTGCATGGCCGACATCGTCGGTGGTGCTGAAGTACAGCGCCACGAATCGCGGCGCCCGCTCGGCGGGCAGCGACAGCCAGTCCAGTACCTGCGTCACACGCGCCGCGTTCGGCAGACGGCCGTCGTACGGCAGGTAGTAGGTGGGCCGACGGCCCGCGATTTCGTAGTCGCCGCCGGGCCAGAACAGCGACGCGGCGCGCACGCCCTGCTTCTCGGCGGTCACCCAGATGGGCTCACCACCCCACCAGCGGGGATCGCGCGCCACCAGCGTGTCGCCGATGGTGAAGGTCGCCTCGATGTTCGGGTCGCGCATCGTGTTGGCCACGATGCCGTGGTGCTCGGGGTACAGCCCGGTGACGAGCGTGTGGTGATTGGGAAAGGTCTTGCTCGGAAAACTGGGTACCAGCCGCTCGGCACGCGCCCCGCGCTCGGCGAGGGCGCGCAGGCGTACGGCTCCGGGACGGTCGAGATAGTCGGCGCGAAAGCCGTCGAGGGAAATGAGGACGGTGGCGTGGGCCAGCGCCTGCTCGGACGCCGGCGCGATACCCGACACACCACCGGCGGCGTCACGTGCAAGGCGGGGCGTGGCTGCCCCGGCCGTCGACCGCCAGAACACCAGCCCGATCCCCAGCACGTACCCCATCACAAGCAGCAGGCTGCCCGGTTCGACGGCCCGCTCCACACGCTTGGAGCGCAGGGCGAGGGTGCCGATTGCCACGGCCATGAGGATCACGGCCACCATGGCGGTGAGCACGTGTGCGGGGTCGGCCACGCTGAGCACCGGCGCTGCCGGATGCGCGAGATCGAGGCCGGCGAAGATGATCATGTTGAGCGCATTGCTGCCGAACAGATTGCCGACTGCGAGATCGTAGGCACGAAGCCGAACGGCGGCCAGCGAGGTGACCAGTTCGGGCAGGGACGTGGAGAGCCCCACGAGCCATGTCCCGACGAAGGTGGAGCCGACACCGGTGAGGGTGGCAATGCCTTCGGCGGCGTGCGCGAATTGCGGCGCCGCCATCACGATCACGGCGGCGGCGGCGAGAAAGGTGAGCCCGGCGCGCTGCAGCGTGGGCGTGTTGCCGTCGGCATGCGTGGCACTCGGGACGGCCGCCCCACCGGGCGCGGAGGACATCTCGATCGTCACGCCGGCCTCCTGCGCCACCCGGCTGTGCCGAAAGGCCGCCCGTGACGCGACGGCGTACACCACCAGGATCACGAGCGACCCGGCACCCATCCCCGCCACCGACGCCGTCGAGCGGATGAGGATGGTGCCGGCGGCCATCATCGTGAGGATGATGGCGAGGCACGCATACAGCACGTGGTCGAGCGTGGTGCGGCGGAACACGTCGGCCCCGCCCGGCACGAGACTGACCAGGCCGAGGATGAGCATGTTGGCCATGCTGCTGCCGAAGAGGTCACCCGCCGCCAGATCGATCGCGCCCAGGCGAACGGCGGCGAGGTCGGTGACGATCTCCGGCAGCGAGGTGGCGAGCGCGAGAAACACCGAGCCTACCCAGACACCGCCCAGCCGCGTGCGGGCGGCAATCACGTCACCGCTGCGCGCCAGGACGGTCCCGGCCACGATGACCACCACGGCCGCGACGACGAAGCGCAGGCCGAGGGTGGCGAGGGTCACGCGCCGATCTCGCCGGCCTGGCGATACAGCAGCACCGGACGATCGGCGGTGCGCACCACCTTGTCGGCCACGCTGCCCAGCAGCACGCGGCCCACCGGGCCACGTGCCGAGGTGGCGATGGCGATCAGGTCGGCGCCGGCATCGGCCGCTGCCTCGTTGATGGCACGCGCCGGCTCGAACGCCTGAGGTGAGCAGTAGGCGGCATCGGCGCCGGCGGCTCGCACGTCGTCGACGATGCGGTTGAGGTAGCGGGCCACGAGATCGGTCTGCGCCGCGAGATCACGCGTATACTCGGCGCCCGTGGCGATGCGCTTCAGCATGGGGTGCAACGGACTGACGGCCCGCATGAGCAGATAGGCGACGCGGGCGCCGAACAGCCCCAGCAGCGGCCCCAGTACCTGCTCACTCTCCCGGGTGCCATCGAAGGTGACGAGCACGCGCTGCATCGGGGTCGGCGTCACGTTGGCGAGCGCGTTGGCTGGCGCATCAGCTGGCGTATTGGCTCGCGTGGTGGCCACCGCGTCGGTCGGGCGCACCACCACGACCGGCCGGGTGCTCTGGCGCGTGATCGCCTCGGTCACCGAGCCAAGCCACAGGCGGGAGAGGCCGCCGCGGCCGTGCGTGGTTATCACCACGAGCCGCGCCTGTACCCGTTCGGCGTGCTCCAGAAGCGCCGCTGCCGGCTGACCGCGCAGCACGGTGATTGTCACCGCCGGCGCATCCGCGAGTGCAGCCATGCGCACCCGGAGCTGTTCGAGGTGCGCCTGCAGCGCCCCCCGCACGAGCGTTTCCTGCTCCTGATCGAGGCTGAGGTCGGGGACCCGGGCGCCCGACACGGCCCGGGGCCCGGGCGCGGGCTCCACCACGGCCACCAACTCCAGGGGATCGCCTGTCGTGCGCGCCAGCCCCAGCGCCACGGGCAGCGCGGCGTCGGCGAACTCGGACCCATCAAGGGCGACGATTATCGGTGGCATACCATCCTCGGCGACGGACCAGGAGCTTCTCCAACTCGACAGCAACATAGACCACGGAAGCGACCCCGAAGCAGAGCGTGAGTTCCGGCCCCGTCAGCGGCACCGTGCGAAAGATCGGCGTCATGGCTGGGACGTACAGCGTCAGCATCTGCAGGCCAATGGTGCCGATGACGGCCAGCAGCAGCAGGGGATTGCTGAACACCCCGATCCGCCAGAGCGGCAGACGTTCCGACCGGATGGCCAGGACGTGCGCCAGCTGCGACAGGGTCAGCACCGTGAACGTCATGGTCTGCCAATGCGCGTTGCCGGAGCGGATGGCCCAGGCCTGCGTGCCCAGCGCGAGTCCGGCCATGAGCAGCCCCACCCACACGGCATGCTGCCACAGGCCGTGCGCGAAGATCCCTTCCTCCGGCGGCCGCGGGGGGCGCCGCATCGCATCCGCCTCGACCCGCTCCGCAGACAGCGCCAGCCCCGGCAGCCCGTCGGTGACGAGGTTCATCCAGAGAATGTGGATGGGCAGGAGCGGGAGCGGGAGTCCGAGGAACGGGGCCAGCAACAGCGTCCAGATCTCGCCGGAGTTGGTGGACAGCACGAAGCGGACGAAACGCCGGATGTTGTCGTAGATGCGGCGCCCCTCGCGGACCGCCGACACGATGGTGGCGAAGTTGTCATCGAGCAGCACCATGTGCGACGCTTCCCGCGCCACGTCGGTACCGCCGCGCCCCATCGCCACGCCGATGTTCGCGCGCTTGAGCGCCGGCGCGTCGTTCACCCCGTCGCCGGTCATCGCGGCGTACTCCCCACGCGCCTGCAGCGCCGACACGATACGCAGCTTGTCCTCCGGTGCCACCCGCGCATACACGCGCACGGTGCCGACGCGCGCCGCCAGGGCGTCGTCGTCCAGCTGCGCCAGATCGCGGCCGGTGAGCACCTCGTCGCCGGATGCGGCGATGCCCAGCCGTTCGGCGATCGCTCGGGCGGTGCCGGGATGGTCGCCAGTGATCATCACCACCTGAATGCCCGCCGCCTGACAGGTCCGCACCGCCTCGCCGGCCTCGGCGCGCGGCGGATCGAGCAGCCCCACCAGCGCGACGAGCGTGAGGGCGCGTTCCTCGTCCTCCACGCGCTCGGGAATCGTGTCGAGGCGCCGCACGGCGATGGCGAGGACGCGCAGCCCGTTGGCGGCCATGGTTTCCGCTTCGTGCAGCAGCCCCTCCCGGTCGATCGGCACCACGCCATCCACCCGCCGCATCTCCGTGCAGCGGGGGATGACGCGCTCCGGCGCGCCCTTGGTGCACGCCAGCACCACGTCGTCCTGGGCGTGTACGGTGGTTATGCGCGCGCGCTCGGCGGTGAAGGGTGCCTCGGCCACACGTGGCCACTGCCGATCGCACTGCCGCTTGTCCACGCCGGCCTCGCCGGCGGCTCGCACGAGGGCCGTCTCCGTCGGGTCACCGACCAGCCCGTCATCTTCCGCGTATTGCACATCGGTGCACAGCGCGAGCACCTCGGCGAGCGACACCGGTATCGTGTCGCCGCGCGCGGCCGTTTCGCTCCGGGGCACATCGCCGTCCGCCAGTCGCACCGCATCCACGCGCATGCGGTTTTCCGTGAGCGTCCCGGTCTTGTCGGTGCAGATGTAGGTCACCGACCCCAGCGTCTCGACGGCGGATAGACGGCGGATGAGCACCTGCTGTCGCACCATGCGGCGGGCGCCAAGCGCCAGCGACACCGTGATGACCGCCGGCAGCGCTTCCGGAATCGCGGCCACAGCGAGGCTGAGCGCGGTCATGAACATCAGCCCGACCTCCTCGCCACGCGTGAGTCCGGCCACGAAGATCACGACGCACAGTGCGATCACCAATGCAGCCAGGCGCCGACCGAAGGCGGCGAGGCGGAGCTGCAGCGGCGAGCGCACGTCGGGGGCGTCGCGCAACATCGCCGCGATACGACCGAGTTCGGTGCGCATGCCCGTGGCGACGACCACGCCGAGTGCGCGGCCGCCGCTCACGATGGTGCCCTTGAAGGCCATGCCGAGCTGATCGCCGAGGGGGAGATCCGCGGACGGCGCAGTGGCCACGTCCTTCTCCACCGGCTGCGACTCGCCGGTGAGGGCGGCCTCCTCGATGCCGAGGCGCACCACCTCGACGAGTCGAAGGTCGGCGGGGACGACGTTGCCGGCCTCGAGCAGCACGAGGTCGCCCGGCACGAGATCGGCCGACGGGATGGTCTGTTCGCGGCCGGCGCGGCGTACGCGCGCGGCCGGCGCGGCGAGCGCCCCGAGCGCAGCCATGGCCTGTTCCGCCCGGTACTCCTGCACGAACCCGAGCAGGGCGTTCAGGATGACGATGGCGACGATGGCCGCCACATCTTCCGGCTCACCGAGGGCGCCGGCAATGATCGCGGCGGCCAGCAGTACCAGCACGGTGACGTCCGCGAACTGGGCCAGCAGGATGCGCCAGGGACGGCGGCGGCCGGCGGCCTGCAGCACGTTGGCGCCGTACTCGGCGTGCCGCAACTCGACAACCGCCGCGGACAGGCCGTGGTCGCGCGACACCTCGAGCGCAGCCAGCGCCTGATCCGGCGTCAGCGTTGACCAGGGTACCGCCGGGCGCAGGGGAGATCCGATGGGCGGCATCGAGATGGAAGCAGGCGGCATCGCAGGACCGTGACGAGGGCACGATGGCGACGATCCGCACGTCGAGCGGCTCGCCATCTCACGTATGCAACATGGGCGGGGCAGTCGCGATCGACCACCCCGCCCATGTGTCGAACCTGCTGGGACGAACTGCCTAGTTGCCAGCCACGTTCACGCAGCCGCGCGGCACTGCCGCGGTACGCTGGTTGCACTCGTCCACCGGAATGGGGACGAGCGGGAACACGCGATGTGTGGGCAACTGCTTCCGAAGCTCACCGAGCCGGTTGTAGCGGCGCGCATCCACCCAGCGATGGCCGTATTCGAAGAAGAGCGAGTAGCGGCGGTCGTACAGCAGTTCGGTGACCAGATCGCCACTGAAGTCCGACGGCAGCGGCGGCAGTCCGCCGGCGTTGGTGCGCACGAAGTTGAGATCGGCGATCGCGGCCGCGCGGTTGCCGAGCCCGAGGTTGGCCTCGGCACGCATCAGGATGAGTTCCTCGTTCCGGATGATCGGCACCGGGGTGACGTTGGAGGGATAGACGATCGGCCGAACGTTGGAGCTGATGCCCTGGGTGGCCAGCAGCACCGTTCCGACCACGGCCTTGGACGTCGCGCGTAGGTCGCGTGAGCCGTCGGCACGCAGCCGGGCCTCGGTGAGGAACTCTGGCACCGCCACGATCGCACGGGGCGCCGGGTCGAAGAGCGGATTGGTCGCGTCGCCCGAGGCCGTGCTGTACACATGGAACACGCCGGTGTTGAGCGAGGCCGCCGTGCCCGACGCGGTGCTGAGGAACGACTCGTTGAGCGCCGTCAGGGCGTCGGCCCAACGGCCCCGGTAAATCTCGAGGCGTGCCTTGAGCGCCCGGTTCACACGAACGAACGCGGTCGGGTTGTTGAAGCCCGTGAAACCGGTCGTGAGCGTGAAGGGGAACGTGGCGCCGCCTGCGGCAAGGTCCGTCCGGGCCTCGTCGAAGAGGGCGGCCGTGCGGGTGTAGGCTTCCTCGCGGGAGATGAACTCTCCCTGCTCGGTCGGATCCCGCGGCACGTCGAAGACGAGACCGAAGGTGTCGCGCACACGCAGCTGGTTGAGATACTCGTTGGCAATGAAGGTCTTCACGAAGCCCTTCACGGCGCTGCGCTGGGCCGCCGAGTAGTCCGGCACGTTATCGATGACCGCGAGGATCGTGTAGGCGGTGCGCAGGTTGCGGTAGGAGTTTGTCCACCCCACATCCACACCGAAGCCGCCCGGTTCCAGCGGGCCGATGAGCAGCGCCAGCACATTGCGCGGTTCGGCGCCGTCGAGGTTCATGATTTCGCGGCCGAAGATGCCGAGGGTGCTGGCCCAGGTGCCAGCACCGGCGCGTGCGCCGCCAAGCAAACCAGCGACGGTGGTGTTGATGGTGGACGCGTTCGGGCTGCCCTCGAGCTGCGAGGTGTTGGGGCTGTTGAAGTTACCGATGTCGGCGGCGTTGCACGCCGCGGCGGTGGCGCAGACGGCCAGCAGCGTGAGCGCGCGCGTCCGGCGATGACGAATGGCGGTCATGGTCAGAAGTCCACGCTGAAGTTGAGCCAGTAGCTGCGGCTGGCGGGATAGGCGGCGAGTTCGCGGTTGCGCTGGATCGCGTCGGGTGCTCCACCGCCGCCGAAGTTCTGCGCCTCCGGGTCGCCGCCGCGGAACTTGGTCCACCAGTAGAGGTTGCGGCCGCTCAGTGACATCTTGGCGCCGCTGGCCCCCGACCAGATGGAGCTGGCCCACTTCTGCGGCAGCTCCCACGTGAGCGTGACTTCGCGCAGCTTCACGTATGATGTGTTCTGGTAGTAGATGCGCGTGACCTGTAGGTAGCTGGTGCGCCGCACTTCGCCGACCTTGCGACCGAACTCGTCGACCTCGTCGTAGTCACGAGAATTCTGGCCGAGGTCGTAGTGCCGCCAGGTGCCGTTAGCGAGCATGCCGCCCTTCTGCTGGTCGAGCAGGGCGTAGAGCGAGATGCTCTTGAAGCGTACCTCGTTGCCCCAGCCCGCGGTCCAGAGCGGGTTGCCGTCGCCCATCACCACCGGCACCACGACACGGCCGCCCGCCTGCGGCAGCGTGTCGTTGCCGATGAGCTGGGTGGCGGACTTGCCCTGCTCGATGCGTACCGCGCCCACCTGCGGCGCACCGAGCAGGAACGTCGGCACCGGAAGGCTGGTGACCTTGGAGCGGTTGGTGCCCCAGTTGAGGCGCGAGGTCCAGCCCCAGGTGGGGGTCTGCACCGGGAACGCGTTGATCGACACTTCGGCACCTGTCACCTGCATTTCGGCGCCGTTTGACGTCTCACTGCTGAAGCCCGTGGTGGGTGCGAGCGTGCGTGTGATGAGCAGGTCCGAGATGTTGCGACGGAAGCCGGTCACGGCGAGCGTGGCCCGGTTGCGCAGGAGGTTGAGATCGGCACCGGCCTCGAACTCCCGTTGCCGCTCGGGGCGCAGGTCGGACGAGGCCCGCACCGAGCCCACGCGGAACGCTCCGAGTCCGCCGACGCTCGAGAGGTCGAGGTTCGTGAACTTCTGACCGTAGAGCGGCTGGTTGCCGGTTTCCCCGTAAGCCACGCGCAGCTTGGCTTCGTCCACCCAGCCCGGCTTGAGGTTGGCGAAGCGATACGAGCTGGCAGCCTTGGGAAAGAGGAAGAACCGGCCCGGATCGCCGTTGTTGCTGCTGCGGTCGGCGCGGGCGCCCACGGTGAACAGCAGCTTCTCGTTCCAGAGCGCTTCGGTTTGCATGAAGACACCGAAGTCCTCCACGCGGAGGCGTGACTCATCGATGTCACGCACCGTCCCCGAGGTGACGACCTCGAGGCCGCCGAGCAGGTTCTGGGCCGATGCGCGCGTCTGGTTGAAGTCGCGCTCCTCGAACTGCGTACCCACCTGCGACGTGAACTTGAGCGACGAGCGCGGCGTCCAGCCGTGCACGACGTTGAGGTTGAGGTTGCGCTGCAGGTTGGTGGTCTTGGAGTTTCCCGATGTCCCGGGTAGCCCATCCACCGGCTCGAACTGCAGCGTGGGCGGCGAGTAGATCAGGTTGCTCTGGTTGAGCAGGTCCACGCCGCCGAAGGCGACGAACTGGAGCGTCTGCTTCTCACCCGTCAGCACGTCGACCGTGAGGCGTGAGGTGGTGATGTTGCGCCAGACATTCTCGTCGTTCTGGAACTGGTCGATGGTCTGCAGCGGGTTGGACGGATAGAACAGGTTCACCGGCCACGAGCCGTCGGCGTTGCGCCGCAGGTCGAGGAAGCTCGGGATCTTGGTGAGTGTGTAGGCGATCGAGTTGCCGGCGTTGTCGTTGCCGAACAGGCCGCGGTCGCTGGCGTTGTTGAGGATCTCGTTGCCCACCTGGAAGTTGATGCGCGAGGAGATGCGCTGGTCGAGGTTCACGCGCACGTTGGTCTTGCGGGCGAACGTGTTGGCGACGATGCCCTCTTCGTTGCGCCGGCTGGCCGAGACGAAGTACCGGGTGTCCTGCGAGCCGCCGCTCACGCTGAGTGACAGGTCCGAGTTCACTGGGCGGTTGCCGTAGGCCAGCGACTCGTAGTCGAGGAACCGGTTGGGGTCGTAGAAGGGCGTGATGCCGGCACCGAACACCCGCACGGCATCGTCGAGGGTCTGGAAGCGCCGGGACCCGTTGCGGTAGGCGAGTTCCGAGGTGCCGGTCCCCATGCGGAGCGAGAAGCGCGGCTTGCCCGCTTGCCCGCGCTTGGTGGTGATGATGATGACGCCGCCCGATGCCTTCGAGCCGTAGATGGCCGCCGCCGCCGAACCCTTGAGGATGTCGACGTTCTCGATGTCGTTGGGGTTGAGGTCGGCGATGCGGTTGACCGGGGCTTCCTGGTTGCCCACCGAGATGGCGGTACCGGCGGCGCGCGTGACCTTGTTGGTGCCGGAACCGATGGCGACGTCGGTGACGATCACGCCGTCGATGACGTAGAGTGGTTGCGCGGAGCCGAGAATGGACGAGATCCCGCGGATGCGGATGCGGTTGCCGCCGCCGGGCGCGCCGGTGGACTGCGAGATCTGGGCGCCGGCGATCTTGCCCTGCATGGCGTTTTCGATGGACTGGGCGGAGACTTTGTTCACGTCGGCGCCGCTCACGCTGGCCACGTCGTTGGCAAGGTTGCGGCGCGAGATGCCGGTGGCCTGGCCGGTGACGACCACCTGATCGAGGTTGAGCACGTCCTTCTTGAGCACGATCTCGAGCGTGTTCCGCGTGGGTTCGACGGTGATGCGGGTCATCGGGTAGCCGAGGCGGCGTACGACGAGCACGAACTGAGCGGCTGGCGCGCCGACGATGGTGAAGGCGCCATCGTCGCGGCTGAGGGCGCCCACGTTGGTGCCCTGGACCTGCAGCTGGGCTGCTGTGATGGGAGCCCGGGATCCTTCCTCGAGTACCTTGCCGGTGATGGTGCGGGTTTGCGCCGCGAGCGTGGTGGCCGACAGCGCGAGAGCGGCCAGCAGGCGTCCTCCGCGCATGAAGACTCCGATCATCGGGGGGGTCTCCGGGAGGGGGGTGGGGGAGTGGAGCCGGGTCGCGCACCAGGGGCGTGGGGGCATGGCTGGTTGCCGAGGGTGGAGGGGAGCGGAGCAGGTCACCTAGCGGAACGTGCGCGACGTCGGGGACGTTGGATCGCGGAAGCGGACGTGGTGCGGCGTGTGTCGTCTGTGCGCGGATCGTCCCGTCTCAAGTGCAGGCTGTTGCCTTTTCCGGATTGCGAAAGTACGGTGCCCGGTGTCCGTCGGCGAGTCATGCCGTCAGTCGTACCATCCCTGCAGGTACCAGCGCCCGTCGGCCTCGTGGTAGAGCAGCAGGTCACCCTCGCCGTCGGCGAGAGCCCGCCAGTAGTCGCGCGCGTAGCCGTCTCCGCGCCACCAGTCGCCGCTGAGACGTTCGGGCCCGTGCACCGCCAGGCAGTGCAGACGCCGCCCGCGCCACCACACCGCGCCGGGAATGCCGTGCGGGGCTTCCACCTCCACCACCTCGGGGGGCGTGAGCAGTCGCAGCACGGCTGGCGTGACGGCCCCCTCGGGGGGCGGGGCCGGCAACGCGGCCGCCGCGAGCGCCACGGCATCGGCGTTCACCCAGGTACCGGTCTCCTCCACGCGATGGGTATCGCGTGCTTCGGGGTGTACGATCACATCGCCACGGTTGTCCGGATCAAGCACCGCCCGCAGCCGCGCGAACACGGCTTCGGCGTTCATGGCGGCATCCCGCCACGACGGCACGAGCAGGTCCCCCTGATCGGCAGCCAGCGGCGCCGTGGCCGGCACGCTGACGGTGACCCCGATGACCGGTGCGGGGATGCGCCAGCTTTCGAGCAGCGCCCGACACTGATCGAAAAGCGGCTCGAGCCGGGCCAGCGGCCGCGCGGGGCGGACTTCGCGGGTGATGCTGCGCTGCGGAATGCCGAGCAGGGAGGACGATGGGGACCGCACCCGCTCGGCGGATGGCACCGGTGTCGGGGCGGGGCGGGTCTCCGCCCGCCGGTCACCCACACTCCCGTCATCCGATGTTTCCGGCACTTCCGTATGCCCAGCCAGCTCCGACCCGATGTCCTCGATGGGGTACTGGCGCCCGGCATCGAGTACGAGCGTGATGGCCACCGCCGCCGCTGCCCGCCCGTCGTGCACACACGCGTGCAGCAACCGCTGCAACTGGGCACGCAGCACGAACAGCACCGGCTCAGCACTCTCCACCGCCGCTGGCAGCTCCACACTGGCGCTGCGGGCGGCCTCCACGCGCACGAGCCCCGGCCGCCGCGGGTCGTCGCCGCGCGCCAGCCGCCACGCCGTGAGCCCCTCGGCGCCCCAGCGGTGCTCGACGTCGCCGGGGTCGAGCACGGCCAGGGCGCCCACGGTGCGCAGCCCCAGCATCTGCAGCGCCTCGCGGACGTCGTCTGGCATGGGCACGAGCCCCAGCGGTGCTGGCGCGAGATACGGAGCGCAGTGCCCGCGGGGCACCAGGGTGATGGTCGAGGGCAAGGCGGCGGGCGTGGAGTGGGCGGCGTGGACGGCGGATCCTGGCGCGGTACGGCGCGGCTGCGGCGCCCACGTCGCCGCTCGGGCCGCCACGCAGCTGTCGGCGATGGCTACGCGGGCGTCGGGATGCCACTGCTGCGCGATGGTGAGCAGGGTGCGCGCCAACTGCTCCTCGCCGCCGAGGGCGTCGAACCCGGTCGCCCCCACCCACCACATGCCCGGGGTGCCGGCCACCGGTGTGACCTGCGGACTGGCAGCGAGCAACGCCGTGGTGGCCGCGAGCACGGCGTCGGTGATGGCATGCTCGTCCCACGGGCGCACTTCGAGGTCGGCACAGCGCGCCTGTGCCTCAGGGATGGTCATCCAGGCGCGCACACCCGCGCGCCCCGCGGCGAGCGACACCACACGCAAGCGTGTGTCGACCGCGAGGGCGCGCGGGGCGTCATCCCAATGGGGTGGGGGCGCGGTCGCGGCGGCTGCGGCGCCCGAACCCCGATTCGGCGGCCCGTCGGCGCCCGCGGTACGTCGTCCAGTCGCGGGTGCGCCGGTCGAGATCCCGCTCGTGCCGGTCGCGTCCGGGGCCGGTGAGCCGGTCGCCGGGGGCCTCGTCGAGTCCAGCAGCAAGTCGAGCTGGATGTCCGGGAACGTCAGTTCCGTACAGGTCATGCGCGGCGACCCCGAGCCCGCCCCAGGTGACGGGGTGCGCCTGGGGCCGCTGATCGGCGTCGGCGCCGGTATCGGTGCTGTTGCCGCGAGCGGTCCACGGACGACGCGCGCTGCGCGCCACCCCGCGCCGATCGGGAATCTCGGAATCCGCACACACGCGACGCGCCACGACGACGACACGATCCACCTCGATGCTCTGGTTGCGATTGAGCGCGCCCCCCTTCTCCACGGTCACCACCACCCGGGGCGCCGGCGGGGCCGCCGAGGACTCCGGCGCTGCTCCGCCGTCGGCCACCACGAGCGGTCGTCGGTGGCGATGCGGGCCACGCGTCCACTGCGCCTGCAGCGACGGGGGCATGGCGAGGGCGATCCGCACCCGCACCGTGCCGGCCAGACGGCTCAGGCGGGACAGCCCCGGCGTCTCGTGGGTGAGCACCACGCAGGCGGCGTCGCGCTCGCGGGCCACTTGGGCCAGCCGCACCCCGTGCCCCCGCGACAGCGGCGGGGCGCCGTCGAGCACCACGAGCCCGAACACCCCGCTCCGCAACAGCAGATCGGCGGTCCAGGCCGCCCGTCTGGGTTCCGGCAGCCGGATGACCACGAAGCGCTCACCCAGGTCCGCCCACGGCGCCGGCGCCAGTGTCCGTCCGGCGTCGATCCAGGCCACCCAGCTGCCGGTGTGCAGCACCCGGGCCACTACCTGCCGTAGCAGGGTCGTCTTGCCCACCGCGAGCGGCCCGGTGAGCTCGGTGAGGCGCCCGCGGGGGATGCCGCCCCCCAAGGCGGCATCGAGCGCGGTGAGGCCAGTGCCCCACGGCGGGCCGGCGGTACGACCACCGGCCACGACGGCCTGCACCTGTCGGGCGAGCGCCTCCCGGTGCTGCGCCCGCAAGGCGCCGGGGGCGTCGGGTGGGAGTGGAGAAAGGGCTGCCGTCATATTGAATACCGAAGAAAGACCGAAAACGAGGACCGGAAAATCCCGCCGGATCCGGCCCGGCGGGTGGTCATTAGATGACGCTCAAAACAGGGCGAGCTGTCTGACAATCGAGGAGTTCTTTATTTCTTCTTGTATAGCTTCTATTCTACCTTTTTTGTCGTGAGTGGAATTCCGATACCCCCGGATGTGCAGCCCATGGCGCCGAGCGAGCCGTTCCATGACCTGCTGCAATCCCGCCCGGTAGCGATCGCCGACATACGCGCTGCGCCGGTAGGTGGACTCGTACCGGTCGGCCAACGCCGGAAACGCCTCCCGGATAACGGGCAGGTAGCGCCGCCGGGACGCCGCCCGCAGCCGCAGGGCGCACGCGCCCAGGCTGGTGGCGCCGCTGGCCGCCACCTGCGCCACCAGATCGGCCAGCATGGCCGGCTCGTCGGTGATGCCGGGGAGTACGGGCATGCAGTTCACGCTGACCTCGATGCCGGCGTCGGCGAGCCGCCGGACGGCCCGCAGCCGCGCAGTCGGGGTGGGCGCCCGCGGCTCGAGACGGCGGGCCAGCTCCCGGTCGACCGTGATGAGCGAGACGTGCACCGCCACCGTGTTGCGGTCGGCCAGCCGCTGCAGCAGGGGAATGTCGCGCGTCACCAGCGGGCTCTTGGTGATGAGCACCACCGACAGCCCGCGCACATCGCCGAGCGCCTCCAGGATCTCCCGCGTGACCCGAAACCGCCGCTCGGCGGGTTGGTAGGGATCGGTGGACGACCCGATCACCAGAGAGTCGCCGGCCCGGGGCGCCCGCGAGGAACGCAATGCGTCCCGCACGCGCGCCCCCGCCCGCTGCTTCACCAGCACGCGCCGCTCGAACGCCAGCCATGGCGGCATGGCGTCGGCCACCTGCCGCCCCACCTCTCCCGCTCGCTCGATGGCGTAGCGGTGCGTGTCCCGGGCGTAGCAGTAGGCACAACCGAAGGTGCAGCCGACATAGGGATTGATCGACCAGAAGCCCAGCCCCGTGGCCCCGGGCGGGTTGAAGAGCCCGCCACCCGGTGCGACGTGATACTGCAGGTCGGCCTGCACAGTCAGCAGCCGGAGCGGCGCCGGAAAAACGGGCAGGGCAAGCTTCATGCGCTGATCGTACCGAACAAATGCCGAAGTCGCAAGCAGGCTCCGGGGCAGAGGCCGTCCCGCCACCACCACCGTCCGGGCATCCATTGTCAGCGCTACGGGCAGCCCCTAGTCTGGAACACATGACCCCCAGCCCCGCACTCTCCGACATCGAGATCCAGCGCAGCCTCGGCACCCTGCCGGGGTGGTCCCGCAAGGGCGATGCGATCACGAAGACCTACCACTTTGCGACCTTCCCGGCGGGGATCGCCTTCATCGGGCAGGTCGCCGATGTGGCCGAGGCCATGCAGCACCACCCCGACATCGACATCCGCTACACCCGTGTGACGTTCGCGCTGAGCACGCACGACCGCGGCGGGATCACGTCGCTCGATTTCGACCTGGCCGCCCGCATCGAGGCATTGGCCGCGGCGTAGCGTGCTCGCGTGACGGCGTGGGCGACCGACGCCTGATCGGTGGACGGTGTGCTGTGTCGGAAGACTGTCGCCAGCGTCCGGTGCCCGTCAGTTCGCTCGCTTGAGCGTCACCGGGCCGTTGACGGTGCTGGCGCGCAGCCGGGTGCGGCCGTCGCCCACGGTGCCGCGCAGCCGACGCGGCGAGAGCGTGCCGGAGACGGTGATGGGGAAGTCGGTGGAGACGCGCCCGTTGACGGTGGAGAGCTCGAGCTCGGCGCCGAAGTTGGCCGGCAGTTCGAGGACGATGCCGCCATTGACGGTTTCGTACTCGAGGTCCTGCGCGCTGCCGAGGGTGCCCATGGACACGTTGATGCTGCCGTTGACGGTCTTGGCCCGCACGGGGCCGCCGGCGCTGCGGGCGCTGATGCTGCCGTTGACGGTGGTGGCACGCACCTCGGTGTTCACCCCGGTCACCTCGATGTCGCCGTTGACGGTGGCGAGGTCGGCGCGCACACCCTCGGGGACCCGCACGGTGAAGCGCACCGACATGGGGAAGCACACCGACACATAGTTGCGGTCGTGCCGGCACACGCCGCGTTCGGAGCGGATGCCACGCTCGTCGCAGGTCGAGCCTTCCGACCAGAGGGCGCAGATGACGACATCGTCGCCACTCTTCTTCTGCTCGATGCGCACGTCCTCGGGGTTGCCCCGCCGCCAGCTCTTCTCGGCGGTGACTTCGACGCGGCCACTGGTGCTGCGCTCCACCTCGATGACGCCGTTGATGTTCTTGATGTAGATCGTGCGGCCGGCGGGAATGGCGCCCGACCAGGTGAAGGCACTCTCCCGCCGCGAGTCCTGCGCGGACGCCGGCAGGGCGAGGGCGAGCATGGTGCATGCGACGGCCACGAGCGACACAACGGGGCGAGGGAACATGCGAAACTCCGACGAGGGGTGGTTCATGAGCGGATGCCTCGCAGCAGGCGGATGTCGCCGTTGAATGTGGAGATATCGAGTTGCAGCGCGCCGCCGCCCCCGAGTTCGTAGCGCCGGGTGGAGCGACGGCGGCGCGCGCCGTCGCCGGGGAGCAGCGTGAGCGGCCCGCCCGCGCTGAGGGTGCCGTTGAAGGTCGACAGCTCGAGCTGCCCTCGGGCCGATTCGGGAAGACGCAGGCTCACGTCCCCCGAATGCGTGGTGACCCGCACCCGCGCATCGTCGGCGATGCCGGAGTCGATGGTGACGTCGCCACTCATGCCGTCCACGACCACGCGGCGCAGGGCGTCGCCGCTGATGGATACATCGCCGCTGGTGGTGTGCAGGTCGAGTTCCCCGCGGGCCTCGCGGATGCGGACAGCCCCGCTCACCGTGGTGGCACGAAGCTGCATGGTGCTGCCGGTGCTGCCGATGTCGCCGGAGACCGTCTCGATGACCGTGCGTCCGCGGACTCCCTCGAGCCGGATGTTCCCTCCCGTGGTGCGCACGTCGACACTGCCGTCGATGTCGACGATCTCCACATCGGCGCTGAGTGTACTCACGTTGAGGCGTACCCCGCGCGGCAGATCGAGTTCGAGCGGGCCATCGCTGGACACCCCGCCGCGCTCGTTCGGTGCGGACAGCGTGAGGGTGGTGCCGGTGCTGCGCAGCTGGTAGTCGGCACGCCCGGCGCGAACCCGGCCGCTGGCCCCGTCGATGCCGCGCACGATCAGGCGCCCCGTGCGCAGGGACACATCGACCACGGCGTCCCGGGACACGCGCACGGTGGTGTCGCGGGCGGCGCCCTGGCCACGCGCGACACCGAGCGGGCTGAGCGCCATGAGTACGCCGGCCGTCGCCCAGCGGGTGCGGTATCGTCGGGCGGGCGTCACAGGAGGGCTACCCGTCGAAGGAGGTCGAGCTTGGCCTGCAAGGCGCGGTCGAGCTGTGACGAGACCAGGGCACTGCGCGGGTCGCGGGCGAGCACCGCCCGACTGTCGGCGATGGCCCGGTCGATGATGTCGAGATTGCGGCGCAGCTCCCGTACCGTGGCGGTGTCGAGCTCGGTGAAACGTTCGTCGACGATGAGCCGCAGCGCGCCGATCTCCCGTTCGAAGGTCACACCGGCGTTGAGCACATCCTCGTCGTCGCTCACGAACCGCGCGCGCGGCGCGCTGGCGGCGGCCGGTGTCGGGGTGCCGACGACCAGTTCGGTGGTGGCGCCGGGGGCGACTTCGGCAGGGGGGGCGTCGGCGACATTGGCGGACGCATCACGCACGGGTACCGACGCGGCCGCGACGGCCGTCGCGCGGTTGTCGGCCGTACCGCTGCCGGGCGCGGCGCGCCGCGCGAGCTGCCAGGTGACGCCGGAGCTCACCGCCACGAGCAGCGTGGCGGCGAGCGCGAAGCGACGGATGGTGATGGTGCGTCCGGGCGCGGTGGTGATGGCGGCCTCACCGTGGGGGCCGATGGGAATGACCGGCGCCGCGAGCCGCGATTCGATGGCCGGCCACAGGTCGTGCGGCGGGGCCAGTGCCGGCAGCGTGCCGGCTTCGGCGACGAGCGCGTCAAGCTCGCGGGCGATCGCCGCGCAGGCCGCACAGGTGTCGCGGTGCTGCCCCATCCAGCGGTCGGCGGCGGGATCGAGATCGTGCTCCAGCCACGGCCCGAGCTGCGCGTCGAAGCGCGCGCAGTCGTCGGTGGGACTCGGAGGGAAGGCGTCGGTGGTCATGTCAGGGTTCCTGCCAGGGTCTAGCGGGCGAGCGCCGCGCGCAGGAGCATGCGGGCTCGGTGCAACTGGGCCTTGCTGCCGCCCGGCGTGATGCCGAGCTGGTCGCCGATTTCCTCGTGGGTGAAGCCTTCGATATCGTGCAGCACGAACACGCGGCGGGCGCCCTGCGGCAGCCGCGCAATGGCGCCTTCGAGGTCGAGCCGCTCACCGACGGCATCGCGCCGGCCCGGTGCCACGTCGAGCGCCTCATCGCCGGCGGTACGGTCCTGCTGGATGCGCCCCGTCTTGCGGCGCGACAGCAGCACGTTCACCGCCACCCGATGCAGCCAGGTGCCGAAGGCCGACTCGCTCCGGAATCCCGGCAACTTCTCCCACACCCGCACGAAGATGTCCTGCGTGACCTCTTCGGCCAGGACCCGGTCGCCGAGCATGCGCACCGAGAGCGCAAACACCCGATCGGCGTGGGCGCGATAGACCCGTTCGAATGCCCGGCGGTCGCCGCCGGCGGCGGCGGCGACGTCGTCGGTGTCCGGGCGTGCAGCCGGCACCGGAGACGGTCGGGATTCGAGGGAGCGATCGGTCACGCTGAGAGCGAGCAGGGGGACTCCGGAAACGTGTCACCCGATTGGATGGCCTGTCAGACGGAAGGGTTTGAACGCCCGTAGCGGTGTCCGTTCGCGGCGTCAGGTCGTGGCGCCGGTCAGCGCCCGAGCGAGGCGAGCACGGTCGGGAGTTCGTGAAAGCCGGTCATCCAGTGATCGGGGGTGGCCACCGCCAGTTCGTCCCGCGAGAACGGCCCCCAGAGTGCGGCCGCGGTGGTGACGCCGGCCGCCCGCCCCGCATGCATGTCGTGGGGCGAATCGCCCACGAACAGGGCCGACTCGGCGTGCGCGCCCAGCCGCGTCAGCGCGAGCCAGACCGGATCGGGGAGCGGCTTGTGCCGTTCGGTCTCCTCGAAGGTGACCACAGTGTCGAACGACTCGGCCAGCCCCACGTGCTGCAACGACCGGGCGGTCATGCCACGGCCCTTGCTGGTGACGATGGCGGTGGGGTAACCCTGCGCGCGGGCCCAGGCGAGCGTCTCCACCACGGCCGGAAACGGGGTGGTGAGACGCTCCAGATGCCGATCCTGATACTCCCGATACCGCGCCACCATCGCTTCCACCTCCTCGGCATCCCTACACCACTCGGCCAGTTGCGTACGCAACGGCGTGCCGATCCCGGCGACCCACTGGGCGGTTGTGGGCACACGCTCCCGCCCCTCGAAGGCGAAGCGCATGCACTCCAGCAACAGGCCGATGGAGTCGATCAGGGTGCCGTCGAGGTCGAAGAGCAGGGCAGGGCGGGTCATGCGCGAAGGTTAATCGGGGACGAGCAGGAGCACCGATGTGACCCGCGCCCCGGAGCGTCTGACGGGCGACGATGGCGATGGCGATGGCGATGGCCCACCGGGCGCCGTGTCCGGTCCGAACGTGGTGGCACCGTACGTGGAGGCACCGCACGTGGAGGCACCGCGATGCGGGCAGGCGGCGAGCCACTCCCGCACGGTGGTTGGGGTGGTCGGATGGGGAGCGTCAAGGCACCATCGCCGAAGGGCCCCGTCGTGGCCGGCGCCGTATCCGGCCTGCACGCGGTGCCGCACCGCCTCGATCTCCCCGTGCGTCAGCCGCCGGTCGGCGGTGGAGAGCGCCCGCACTACCCGGTGCAGCGTGCGCATGGCTGTGCGCTGCGCGTTTGTGACGGCGTCCGGCGCCTGTCCGGCCATCGCCCGTACCTGCTCGCGCCGCCACCAGCGCCGAAGGGCGCGATACACCGCGTGGTGCACGGTTCGCCACGCGTCGTCGGCTGCCGCGGTGTGAAGCGTCCGCTGCTGTCGTGCCGCGTGATCGGCGGCGCGCATGAGCGCCAGCTGGGCGCGCAGGGTGGGCTGCACGTGCCATGTGTCGCCTCCTGCCTCGCTGCACGGCCGGACGGCGAGCAGGCGCGCAACGTGGCCATCGTGTAACAGGACGAGCGCCCCCGCGGAGTGGTGGTGCACTGCGGCGATCGGGCACGCGTCCGGCGGGATGATGAGGCCGTCGTGGGCAAGGTGGCGCCAACGGCGCAGGCGCTCGTGCCAGGCGGTGGCACGTTCGGCTGCGCTGCGGGCGCGGTCCGTGTTGCGCGCACTGCCGACGAGTGCGCGCGCGAGTGCCTGCTTGTGTGCGAGGCGGGCGTCCAGTCGCAGCGCGTTCTCCGCGAAGCGCGCCGGCGCCAGGCGATAGACATGTACGACCCGATGCGGCGACCCGAGGCGGGCGCAGCGTCCCACGCGCTGAGTGCGAAGCGCGTGCGTCCACGGCAGGTCGAGGTGCACGACGACCCCCGCGTCCTGCAGGTTGACGCCTTCGGCGACGAGGTCTGTAGCCAGCAGCAGGCGGATGCGTTGGTGGGGCGGCGGCGGGGGGCGTCCGTGGGCGAGTGGGGCGAAGTGTGCGAGCACGTCGGTGCGGGGGAGCGGCCCACTGGCGATGTGTCCGCTGCGGCTGGTGATGACGCCGACACCGGCGATGTCGGCGAGCGCGCGCTGGAGGGCGGCAACGGTCCGCGTGAACTGGGAGAACGCCACGATGGGCGTGTCGGGGTGTTGGTCCAACAGGGTGCGCAGGGCGTCGGCGCGCACGTGGTCGGCCTGTGCGTGCCGGGCATGATGCCGAGCGAGATCGCCGAGTGCGTCGAGGTGGCGCTGCAGGACCTCCAGCAGCGGCCCGCTTTCGACGGTTTGTTGGGCGAGCAGTTCAGGGAAGGCGAGTTGGCCATCGTCGTCGCCCACGACCCAGCTTCGCAGTTCCTGCTGGGTGGGGTGTCGTCCGGCGCGCAGGGCGTCGTGCAGCGCGGCGCCGCGGAGCTGGCGCCGGCGCACGGCGTGGGTGAGTGCGGCATCGCTCGAGCACCAGGCGCGCAGCAGGCCGAGCCTGATGAGGGCACCAGCGACGGCGCCGTCGTGGGCGGGAAGTGGGGCCGGTAGTGCGAGGAGGCGACTGAGCGTTTCGCGATCCTGCGGCATGCGCACCGGCGGATGTTCGCGTACAGCTGGGCGGCGGGTGCGGGGGGCGATGGGGGTCGCCCGGGGCCGGTTATGTTCCGCCGGCGTGGTGGGCGCCGACGTACGGCGGACGATCAGGGCGGCGCGCTGCGCGGACGTCATGGTATCGGCGCGCTGTCCCCGGAAGAGAGCGAAGAGCGTCTGCAGGTCGCGGCCGCGGTTGTGCAGCGGCGTGGCGGAGAGCAGCAGCAGGTCGCACCCCGAGATCGTCTGGGCGATGGCCCGATAGCGGGCCGTGCGGGCGGTGCGGAGGTGATGCGCTTCATCGATGATCACCAGCGTGCGCCCGTCGCCGGCGACGGGCGCGGGAGTGGTGCGGGAGCAGGCGTGCAGCGAGTGCACGCGGGTGCCGACCGGACCGGCGCGGGTGATGGCGTCGTGCCACATGTCGCGCAGACCGGCGGGTGCGATGACGTGCACGTGGGCATAGGCGTGGGCGATGGCGAGCGCCACGAAGGTCTTGCCGAGTCCGACGTCGTCGGCGAGGAGGGCACCGTGGTGGGCGTCGAGGATGGAGCGCAGGCGGGCCACGGCGTCGCGCTGGTGCGGGAGCAGTTCGATGCCGCCCAGCGTGGCGGACGGGAGTACGGGGAGCAGGGTGTCGGCCATGTGCCGTTGCACGCCTCGGGGATCGGTGAAGCGATACCGGTCACGCATGGTGATACCAGTCGAGGAGTGGTTGCAGGGTGGCGCGGGGCACGTCGTAGGCGCGGGCGACGGCATCGTCGAGGGCGTGTTCGGTGCAGGCGTCGGCGGAGCGCTCGATGCCGGCGTCGTGCGCGAGTCGTTCGCCCAGTGGGGCGAGCAGGCGGACGGCGTGCGGCCAGTTGGCGGGGACGGGGAGGGCCGCGACGGTCCAGCCGAGGAAGCGGCGAAAGCCGCCGCGTGCCGGTTCGGCGAGCGGGTCGAGCCAGGCGGCGACGATGGATGAGGAGAGCAGGGCCAGCAGGGCGTGTGCATCGCCGAGGGTGGGTGGCCGCACGACGTAGCAGCTGTTGAGTGGTACGGTGGGATCGCCGGGGGCGAGCAGTTGGACGCGCAGGCGTTTGCCGATGTCCGCCCAGACCACGCGTGGCCCATCGGCGCGGGCGGCTTCGGTGCGATGCAGGGTCCACCACGGTTGCCGAGCGCGGGCATCGCGGCGTGCCTGGAGCCGCGGGCGCCATTGGGCGAGCCATCGGGCGGTGGCGGGGGGGAGCGAGCGCAGCGGGGCACCGTCGGGGCCGTGCGTCCAGAGAATGCGTGTGTCGTGTTGCGGCGGCGCGTCGAGGGGGCGTGCGGGGCGCGGGAGTCCGGCGCGGGCGATCGATTCGCCACGCAGGGCGGGTCGCAGGAGTGTGCGTTCGATGACGCCCTGTTTCGGCGTGGTGCTCTCGAGGGAGGTCACGGTGGCGCCGTCGTCGTGGTGTTCGACGGCGTGCACGAGGAAGGCGGCGTTGCAGCCGCATTTGACGCCGAGGAGGGGTCGACCGAGTGGTGTGGAGGCGAGGGTGGGACCGGCGAGTCGGAGGGCGTCGAAGGCGGCGTGGGCGTCGGGGGGCAGCAGGATCCACGGGGCGCTTGGATCGCCGTCGAGCGACAGGGATGCGGTGGTGAGCGGCCAGGACACGGTGTGGCGCCGGGTGACGGCGATGCGGGTGACGGCGATGCGGGTGACGGCGATGCGCGGGCCGGTGCTGTCCGGCGTCGCGTGTGCGTCGTGCGTGTCGGGCGGACGACGTGTGGCCACGAGGAGCGACGGATAGGTTGCGGCGTCGAACTGGGCGGGGGCGTCGCTCCAGTCGTGCAGGGTGTGGAGATCGGTGTCCTGCAGGAGCAGGCGGCGGATGCCGCCGCCCGAGAGGGTGCGCCAGAGTTTGGCGGGTACGAGCAGGCCGAGTGTGCCGTTCGGGGCGAGCAGTTGCAGGCTGCGTTCGACGAAGGCGACTGCGAGATCGGCCTGGGCGGCGAAACCGGCCCCGGCGCCGGCGCGCGTGGCCCCGGTGCGCCAGGCGGCGTGTCGCATGCTGGCGAACTCTTCGCGGAGGGCGAGCCGTTGCCGTTGCGGCATGGCATGCGGCCGGACCCAGGGCGGGTTCCCGACGACGAGGGAGAAGCCACCGGCGGCGGCGACATCGGCGAACAGGGCGGCGAACCGAAAGGGGAGGGCCCCACCGCCCTGCAGCCGGTGCCGTTGGGCGCTCAGCTCGCGGTTGGCCTCGCGCAGGACGCGAAGGCGCGCGAGATCGCTGCGGTCGGGGCGCCGGCGTTGACCGAAGAGGTCGCGGCCGCGGAGGACGAGCAGGAGCTGTCGGCGCTCTCGACGGACGGCTTCGATGCGGCGGGTGAGTTCGGCGATGGCGCGGGAGCGTTCCTCGCGATCGAGGGCGAGGGCGGCGGTGCGTTTGCGGGCGCCGGCGGCGCGCGTGTAGCGCTCGCGGAGTCGGGTGAGCACGCGGGCGCTCGGGGGGGCGAAGCGGAAGGTGCCGCCGGCGAGGGAGTCGCCGACGCGTATGTGGTGGTCGAGGTTGGGGAGTGGCGCGATGCGTTCGACGTCGGACTCGTGGCTGGCGATGGCGACGGACAGCCAGAGGCGCAGTTCACAGAGCCAGACGGCAAGCGGCTGGCGATCGACGCCGAAGATGGAGCGTGTGAGGATGTGGCGTCGGCGGTCGTGTGGTGCGCGCGGATCGCCGGCCTGGGCGCGGAGGCGGTCGAGGGTGTCGAGGAGATGCACGAGGAAGGCGCCGGAGCCGCAGGCGGGGTCGAGCACGCGCAGCGCGTCGAGCTGGGCGAGGGAGGCGTGGCCGTCGTGCACGCCGGGCACGGCGGCGGCGAGCGCTTCGTGCACCGTGTGCGTCACGAGGGTGGGGGGCGTGTAGAACGAGCCGGAGTGGCGGCGTTCCTCGTGTCCCATGAGGCCTTCGAAGGCGCGGCCGAGCATTTCCGGGTCGATGGCGCTTTCCGACCAGGCGGTCGACTCTTCGTGGGAGGTGAAGCGGTAGCGGTCGAGTACACCGGACACGAGTGCGACGAGCGGATCGTCGCCGAATCGCAGGGAGCGCCAGCGTCGTTCGAGCGGGGTGGGGGAGAAGAGGCCGCCGTTGAGGAACGGGACGCGTCCGAAGGCGAGGGCGGCGGCGGCCCGTTGCGCGCGTGGCGTGTTGAGTGTGCCGAAGAAGAGCGGGCGCAGCAGGCGCTCGTGGAGGCGGCCGCCCTGTTCGAGTCGGTGCACGGTGTGATGCAGCAGGAAATCCCGTCGACCGTCGAGCCAGCCCTTGGCCTCGAGAAACGCGAGGAAGAGGCAGCGTGAGCTGCACACGAGGGCGAGCTCGCGACGTTCGGCGGCGGCGGGCAGCGACCGGTCGACGCGGGTGTTCGGCGAAGGCGCGAGCGAGGCGGCGAGGGTCGACACCGCCTGCGCGAGGGCGCGATAGAAGCGATGTGAGAGCGCGTCGCGGCGGAGGATGTCGGCGCAGCGGGTGTGGCGGAGGATGTCGTCGGTTTCGGTGACGCCGGCCAGCGCGCGCACGGTGTCGGCGTCGGAGTCGAGGACGCGTCGGCGGTCGATGTGGAGGGCGGCAATGCGGGGGCCGTCGGGTTCATCGCTGACGGTGGCGAGGCACAGGGAGTGTCCCTCGTGATCGACGGTGCAGAGGCACCAGTGGCGCATGGGCGCGTGGCGCACGAGGGCGGCAGCTACGCGGCGGGTGGCCTCGCGGATGTCGCGTTCGCTGGCATTGGCGGGTGGCAGCACCGCCGTGAGCAGGCGCAGGGAGCCTGGCCGCGCGGTGAGGGTGGCCTGATGGACCAGCTCGCCGAGCCCGAGGTCGCGGCGCGCGGCGGCGGTGAGTGGGACCGGCTCGCCGAGGAAGTCGAGCAGGCGGGCGAGCGGACGCAGCGCCGAGGGGGAATCGGCGCGAGCGAGCAGGGTGGCGACGGCGCGAATGGTGAGCACGGGGCCACGATGGGATGTCCGGGCGAACCGTGTGTCACCCGAATGACGCCGGCGGGATCGAAACGACGCGCGCGGCGGCTACCTTGCGGGCATGGCTGTGTCGCCCCAGTTGCTCGAGGTCGCCCGTGTCTTCCTGACGCTCGGGACGACGGCGTTCGGTGGTCCGGCCGCCCATGTGGCGGCGATGGAGGACGAAGTCGTGACGCGGCGGCAGTGGCTGAGCCGCGACGACTTCGTCGATCTCGTGGGGGCGGCCAACCTCATTCCGGGGCCCAACTCGACCGAGTTGGCGATTCACCTCGGGTATCATCGGGCCGGTTGGGCCGGGCTGGTGGTGGCGGGGAGCTGCTTCCTGGTGCCGGCGGTGGCCATCGTGTGGCTGTGCGCCATGGCCTACGGGCGCTTCGGTGCCCGGGTGGAGGTGGCGGCGATGCTGCAGGGGATGCAGCCGGCGGTGTTGGCGGTGGTGGTGCAGGCGATCTGGCGGCTCAAGGGCAGCCTGGTGCGTTCGCGGGTGGGGCTGGTCCTGGCCGTGCTGGCGTTCGGCGGGGTGCTGGCGGGCGTCTCCGAACTGCTGCTGCTGGGGTCGATCGTGGTGGCGTTGGCGTGGGCGTTCTGGCGCGCGCCGGATCCGGGCGCGCCACCGGCGCTGCCGATGACAGTCCCGCTGGTGGCGCCCATGGCCGTGTCCATCGCCTCCGCCGGCGCGACCCTCGGCGCGGCCTCCGTCTTCGTGAGTTTTCTCAAGATCGGGAGTGTGCTGTTCGGGAGCGGGTACGTGCTGCTGGCGTTCCTGCGCGGGGAGTTCGTGGAACGGTTTGGCGTACTCTCCGAGGGGCAGTTGCTCGATGCCATTGCCGTCGGGCAGGTCACGCCGGGGCCGGTCTTTTCGACGGCGACCTTCGTGGGGTACCTGCTGGCGGGGCACGCCGGCGCGGCGGCGGCAACCGCGGGGATCTTTCTGCCGGCGTTTGCGGGCGTGGCGCTCACCGCGCCGTTGGTGCGCCGGTTGCGCACGTCACCCATCGCGTCGCGGGCGCTCGACGCCGTCAACGCCGTGTCGCTGGCGCTCATGGCGTCGGTGGTGGTCCTGATGGCGCGGGGGATCGCCCTGTCGGTGCCGTCGCTGGCTATCTTGCTCGGGGCCAGCCTTCTTCTCGTGCGCACCTCGGTCGGCGCCGGCTGGGTCCTGCTCGGCGGCGCCGTCGCGGGGCTCCTCAACCTGCTGTAGTCACCCCCTCCCGTTCCTCCATGCGTACCTGCTGGCTCAACGGCGCCTTCGTGGCTGAAGATCAGGCCCAGGTGTCGATCTTCGATCGCGGGCTGCTCTTCGGCGATGGCGTCTACGAAGTCGCCGCGGTCTTCCAGGGGCGGTTGCTCGACGCCGACCGCCACCTCGTGCGGCTCGAGCGGTCGCAGCGGGAGATCGGTATCCCGGCGCCGTATCCGGCGGAGGCATGGCTCGAGGTGCTGCAGGCGCTGGCCACCCGCAACGGGATCGAGGAAGGGCTGGTGTACCTCCAGGTGACGCGAGGGCCCGCCGAGCGCGATTTCGCTTTTCCGGCCCAGATGGCGCCGACGGCGTTCGCGTATGCGCGCCCGAAGCGACTGCGCGACGATCCCAATGCGGCCGGTGTGCGGGTGCACGTGGTGCCCGACCTGCGCTGGGCGCGCTGCGACATCAAGAGCACGGCCATGCTCGCCCAGGTGCTCGCCAAGCAGGCCGCCAAGGCCGCCGGCGCCTTCGAGGCGATGATGCACGAGGACGAGCTGGTCACCGAGGGCGGATCGAGCAACCTGTGGATCGTGCGCGACGGCGCGATCTACACGCGGCCGCTCTCGCACGACATTCTGGCCGGCATCACCCGCGACGTCAGCATCGAGGTCATCCGCGCGCTGGACATTCCGCTGCACGAGCGCGCCTTCACCGTGGAGCAGGCGTGCGCCGCCAACGAGTGCTTCATGACCAGCGCGACGAGCTTCGTGCTGCCGATCACGCGCATCGACGATCGGGTGGTCGGCAACGGGCAGCCCGGTCCGGTCACGCTGCAGGTGCGCGACGGGTACCTCGCCCGCGCGGCGCGCCTCACGCAGGGGTGAGGGCACCCGTGTGGGAGCCGCTGCCACTGCGCCCCGGCGCGCGCGTCGCGCTGGTCTCGCCGTCGGGTCCGCTGGCCGGTCCGCACGAACTCGAGCACGCCGTGGTCACCGCCGAGTCCTTCGGGTGGACGGTGGCCGTGGGCGAGCACGCGCTGGCGCGGGCCGGGTACTTCGCGGGCCACGACGCCCAGCGCGCAGCCGACCTGCTGCGCGCCATCGAGGACGACACGATCGACGGCATCTGGTGCCTGCGCGGCGGCTACGGGGCGGCGCGACTGCTGCCGCAGGTGGACGCCGCGCTGTCACGGGCCCGTCCCAAGGCGCTCATCGGCTACTCGGACATCACGGCGCTGCACGCGGCGTGGCAACGTGCGGGGGTGGTGAGCTTTCACGGCCCCACTGCCCGGTCGCCGCTGACGCCGTTTTCGCAGGCCTCCCTGCTTCACACCGTACAGGTGGGGGCGTCGACCACACTCGAGGCGGCGCACGCCGAGGTCGTGCGCGGCGGCCGCGCCACCGGACGGCTGGCCGGTGGCAATCTCGCACTCGTGGCGTCGCTGTGCGGGACCCCGTGGGCGCCGGACTTTCGCGACGCCCTGGTCGTACTGGAGGATATCGGCGAGGCCACGTACCGTCTCGACCGCATGCTCACACAATTGCGGCTGGCCGGGGCCTTCGACGGGTGCGTCGGCCTCGTGATCGGGCATTTCACCGACTGTCCGGACACGTCCGAGGACGGCAGCCGTCCGTTGACCGCCCTCGTGCAGGAGGTAGCAGATCAGTTACAGGTTCCGACCCTGCTGGGCGTGCCGATCGGTCATATTGCGGAGCAGTGGACGCTGCCGTTCGGCGCGCCGGCCACGCTCGACGCCGACGCTCGGCAGCTTCACGTTCACCGCTCCTGACCTCTCTCGACCCGCTTCCGGAATTCGTCATGAAGACTGCGCAGCAACTCATCGCCGAAGCCAAGGCCGTGATCACCGAAGTAACGGCGCGCGAAGTACAGGACGCGCTCGCGCGTGGCGACGCCCTCGAACTCATCGACATCCGTGAGCAGAACGAGTGGAACCTGGGACACGCGACGCCGGCGCAGTACATCGGCCGCGGGGTGCTGGAGAGCCAGATCGAGTCCAAGGTGCCGCGTGACGCGCGCGTCGTGCTGATGTGCGCCAGCGGCAACCGCTCGGCGCTGGCCGCCCGTACGCTCGTCGAGATGGGCTATACCAATGTGGCGTCGATGGCGGGCGGCTTTCGCGACTGGGTCGCCTCGGGCGGCGCCGTCGCCGACTGACTGCGGCCGCGACGCCCCGTCACGCATGGAGAGCCCAGGACAGCGCGACGCGCTGTTGGAGCGTGCGCTGAAGCACGCCGAGGTGTCTCGTCTGGCGCGCCGGCTCGCCATGCGGACGGCGCTCGACGCCGAGGCCACGCCCGAGGTGCGCCTGGCGGCCGTGGCCGCCGTGCTGCGAGTCGTCGATGAGGAGCCCGAGCTGTTGTTCATCAAGCGGGCCGAGCACGTCGGTGATCCGTGGAGCGGGCACATGGCGTTCCCCGGTGGACGGCTCGAGCCGGGGGACGCCTCACTCGAGGTGACCGCCGTGCGCGAGACCTTCGAGGAGCTGGCGCTCGATCTCACGCAGGGCCAGATGATCGGCCGGCTCGATGACCTCGCGCCGCGCAATCCCATGCTGCCGCCGATCATGATCCGTCCGTTCGTGGCGTTGGTGGCGCCGCACGTGACCTTCGTGCCCAATGCGGAAGTGGCGGCCGCCTACTGGGTGCCGCTGTCCGTACTGCGGCACGAAGGGACCCAGGCCGAGCATGTCATGACCATCAACGGAGCGCGGGCCAGATTTCCGGGGTTCCGCGTCGATACGCACATCGTCTGGGGGCTCACCGAACGCATCGTGCGCCAGTTGCTTTCGTTGCTCGACGGGTGATCGAGTCTCTCCCGCCTTCCCTCACATCCTGCCTGCCATGACGTCCTCCCGCGCGTTCCGTGCGCTGCCCCTGCTGGCGCTGGCGACGACCGCTCTCACGAGTTGCTCCCGCTCTTCGCCGTCGGCCGCCGTGTCGCCGATGGCCGGCAAGCGCGTGGAAAGCGCGCGTGGCATGGTGTCGGCATCGCACCCCGACGCGGCTGCGGCCGGGGCCGAGATTCTGGCGATGGGTGGCAATGCCATCGACGCCTTCGTGGCCACGGCGTTCGCCCTGTCGGTCACCGACATCTCGCAGACCGGACTCGGTGGCGGCGGCGCGATGACGTACTACGACGCGAAGACGCAGCGGGTGGAGCATCTGTCGTTCTATCCGCGCACGGGTGGCGATCCGGCGTGGGGGCTGGCCGAAACCGGTACCCGTCGGCCCGGTCGTGCGGCAGCCACGCCGGGTATGGTGGCCGGGCTGCTCGAGGCCCACGGTCGGTGGGGGCGCCTGACGCGGGACCAGGTCATGGCCCCCGCCATTCGTCTGGCTCGCGACGGCTTCGTCGTTTCGCCCCTGCTGGCGCGCACCATCGTGTCGTCGCGAGCGAAGCTGGAGGCGGACTCGCTGGCGGCAGCGCGGTTGCTGCCAGCGGGCAAGCCGCTGCTTCCCGGCGACCGGCTGGTACAACCGGAGCTCGCCGCCACGCTCGAACGCGTTCGAGAGGGCGGGCGTGAGGGCTTCTACCGCGGCCCCGTGGCCGAACGCCTCGCCGCCAAGGTGCAGGCGCTCGGGGGGCTCATCACCGTGCAGGACATGCAGGCGTATCCCGTGACGGCGCTGCGTCCGCTCTGCACCGCGTGGCGCGGCTACACAGTGCTCGGCGCGCCGCCGCCGATGGGTGGATCGGCGGTGCTGGAAATGCTCCAACTGGCCGACGCCGCCGGCGTGAGCACCGCCGGCGGCTTCACCGACCGGCCCGAGGCCGTGGTGAAGCTGGCTGACATCCTCCGCCTTGCCGGCGCCGACGCCAATCGGTGGCGCGGCGATCCGCTCGTCATGCAGGTACCGGCGCGCGGCGTGTCCCACCCCGGCTTTGCCGAGCGGCGTGCCCGTCTCGTGGGCGGGGCACTGACCGACTCGACGACGGAGGGAGACGCCTGGGCGTTCGATACCGCCAGTGCGCCCGGGCGCTGCGCGCGCTACGAACCCTATCCGGCGGTCGCCACCAGGGGAGCGCCGGCGCCGAGTGACGCGGCAGCCCCTGACGCGGCAGCCGCTGATGCGGAAGAAGGACAGAGCTTCACGTCGCACCTCGCCGTCGTCGACGCGGCGGGCAACGCGGTGTCGGCCACGACCACGGTCGGGGTGCTCTTCGGGTCGGGGGTATACACCGACGGCTTCTTCCTCAACTCGTCGGGGAGCAACTTCGACGCCCGCACCCGCGGCACCCATCGCTACGCAAATTCCACCATGTCGCCCACCCTCATCCTGGAGGGTGAGGCGGTGCGCCTGGTGATCGGGGCTGCCGGTTCGCAGTACATCCAGCCGGCTATCACCCAGGTCACGCTGCGCACACTGGCCTTCGGCGAGGATCCGTTCACGGCCATCGCGGCGCCGCGTATCCACGCCAGTGCCAACCTGCGCGACGTGGAAGTCGAACCGGGCTTCACGTCGGCGGTGTACGCGGCGCTCGTGCAGCGCGGCTACCGTCCGGTGAGCCGGGTGGCCGACATCGCGTTCGGCGGGGTACATGCCGTGTTCGTCGACCGGAACGGCCGTCGGATAGGGGTCGCGGATCCGCGGCGGGACGGGGTCGCCGCCGGGCACTGAGGCCCTCCGTCGCGCAGCGCCGTCGTGGGATCCGAACGCGCGGCTCAGCCGTTCGCCGTCGTGATGCCCATGACCACCACCACTCGAACAATCTCCGCGCGCCCGACGGCAACGTCCGCGGCCGCTGGCGTACACGCTGCCTCTGTGCCGACCGGCGCGCCGGTCCGTGCTCCCGTGCGCTCGCCGTCGCGTTGACCGGCATGCGGTGGATGGTGGCGTTGGCTCTGGCCCTGGTGGCCTGGCCGGAAGCAACCGTGGGGGCACAGGGAGACACCGCGCTGTCGCCCACGTACGGCCGTCGCCCGCCGGCGCGGCGCGGGATTGCCGTGGATACTCGGCTCGCCGAAGACCTGCGCCTGGTGCCCGGCACCGTCGTGCAACTGTCCGGGGTGCCAGGGGTCGCGGGCGACAGCGTGAAGGTGGTAGCCGTCTTCGAGCGACGCGCCGATCCGGCCGAAGTCGCGCGGCGCGAGTACCGCATCCGCACGCATCTCGATCACCTCCAGGGGCTGCTGGGACTCGATGACCGGGTCGACCGGTTTGCCGTGGCTGCCGCCCCCGGCGTGCCGCTCGACTCGGCGCTCGCCCGCATCAATCATGTCGCTTTCGGCTTCCGGGCTCATCGCTCCAGTGACGTCGCCGTGCAGAGCTCGCGCACCTTCCGGGTGGTCGAGCGCTTCCATCGCGCGATCGGCCTCATCACCGTCGTGGCGAGCGCGGTGTTCCTGCTCTGCCTTCTGCTACTCAGCGTGGAGGAACGCCGGCGCGACATCGCGGCGCTGCGGCTCATGGGCATCTCGCGCGGCACCGTGGTGCGCGCCATCGTGCTCGAGGCGGCGCTGGTGTCCATCATCGGCAGCGTGCTCGGCGCGGGGGTGGGGTGGGTGGCCAGCCTGCTGGTGAATGCCCACTTCCAGGAGGTCTACCGCACACCGCTGCTCTTTGCGCTGCTCACGCCGAAGATCTTCGCCTTCGCGACGCTCACGAGCCTCGCGCTCGGTATCGGGGCCGGCACACTGGCGGCATGGCGCCTGGTGCGCACACCGCCCCTCACGCTGCTGGGGCGCTGACCGTGAGCATGCGCACAACGCTGGCGCTTGCCACACTGCGACGGCATCCGGCCCGCACGCTGCTCGCCATCCTCGGTATCGCCGTGGCGGCAGCGCTGCTGCTGGACATGGTCATGCTGGCCACCGGCATGCGCGAATCGTTCCGGGCGCTGCTGCTCACCCGCGGCTATCAGTTGCGGGTGTCGCCCAAGGGTACGCTGCCCTTCGACAGTGAAGCGACGATCGACGGGGCCGGCGCCATCGTGGCGGCCCTGCGCGCCAATCCCGACATCGGCGCCGTCAGCCCGGGACTCGGCACCACCCTGTCGTTGCCGCAGGCGCGCATCCCGTCGGTGTTCACCCTTGGCCTCGAAAGCGACGTGCAGGGCGACTACGCGCTCGATGCCGGGCGCGACCTGCCACTCTCTGTCGATTCTCTCGCGAGCACGCAGCCATTACCGGCAGTGGTGAATCGCACCTTCCTGGAACGCAACGGCCTGCAACTCGGCGACACGCTCACGGTGGCCGCCGGCCTTGACGCCCAGTTGCGCACGGCGGCGCGGACGCGCGTGGTGGTGCTCACGGGCGAGGGGCGATTCTTCTACGTGCCCGCGGAAACACCGGTCATGGCTCTGCCGCTCGCTGAGGTGCGTACCCTGCTCGGGACCACGTATCGCGACCGCATGTCGGTGGCGATGGCCGAGGTGCGCCGTGGGGATTCCGCCTCGGTGGAAGCGGCGCGTGCGTGGATCGCCGAAACGCAGCCGCGGGTGACCGCCATCAGCACGGAAACCGCCATCCGGCAGGTGGAGGAACGCCTCTCCTACTTCCGGCAGCTGGCCTTCGTGCTCGGCGCCATCAGCCTCGGCATCGGGTTCCTGCTGGTGGCCACGCTGGTCACGCTGTCGGTGAACGAACGGCGCGGTGAGATTGCCGTGCTCCGGGCCATCGGGACACAGCGTGTGGGCGTGCTCCGGCAGGTCTTCCTCGAGGGACTCCTGTTGAGCGCATCGGGCATCGCCGTGGGGCTGCTGCTGGGGCTCGTGACGGCGCGGTGGCTCAACGGCATCCTGCGCGACTTCCCGGGGCTGCCGGCCGAGTTCGACTTTTTCGTGTGGAGTCCCGCCGCCGCGTGGCAGTCGCTGGTGCTGCTGCTCGTGTCGGGCACGTTGGCCGGATTGCTGCCCGCGTGGCGCGCCGCATCCATCCCCATCGTCCGCGCACTGCGCGAGGATGCCATTGGTTAGCGAGTCGACAGTCATCTGCTGCCAGCAGGTCGTGCGGCGGTATCGCATGGGGGATGCCGATGTGCAGGCGGTGCGCGGCATCGACCTCGAGATCGGGCGTGGCGAATTCGCCGCCATCACCGGCCCGTCCGGGTGCGGCAAGAGCACGCTGCTGCATCTGCTCGGGGCGGTGGATGTGCCGTCGAGCGGGCACGTGTTCGTGAACGGGCGGGACACGGCCACCCTGAACGACGCCGAAGCCACCCGCTTCCGGTTGCGGCACATCGGTTTCGTGTTCCAGCGCTTCTACCTCATGCCGACGCTGTCCGCGGCCGAGAATGTGGAACTGCCACTCGCCGAGGCAGGCGTACCTCGCGCAACCCGCCGGGCGCGCGCCGCGGAACTGCTGGGGTATGTCGGGCTCGGCGACCGTCGCGACCATCGGCCGACGCAGCTGTCGGGCGGGGAGCAGCAGCGCGTCGCCATCGCGCGGGCGTTGGCCAACGAGCCCGCGCTGCTTCTGGCCGATGAACCCACTGGTGAGCTCGACGCCGGCACTGGCGAGCGGCTGCTGGAGCTGTTCGCCCAGTTGCATCGTGACGGCACCACGTTGGTGTTCGTGACCCACGACGCGGTGGTGGCCAACGCTGCCGAGCGTGTGGTACGCCTGCGCGACGGCCAGGTGGCGTCGGATACCCGGCGCCCGTCGCCATGAGCGAGCCGCCGTCCACCAGCATCGTCTCGGCGTGGCGCCTCGCCACGTCGTGGCTGCTGGCGTGGCGTACGGTCACGGCGCGGCCGTGGCGCGCGTTGCTGCTGTGCGGCGGCTTCGGCGTGGGCGTGGGTGTGATGATCGTGCTGCTCGCCGTTGGCGAGGCCATGGTGCGGCAGGCCAGCCAGGAGCGGCTCGTGGGCGGCGGCGACATCACGGTGCTCCCCGAAGGGATCGACATCGAAGTGCTCACTACGGGCGGGCTCGGAGGGCTGTTCTTCTCGGTGCCGAACGCCCGCTTCGTGCATCGGCAGGTCCTCACGTCGCCGCGCCTCGCCGACGCCGTGACCGTGGCAGCGCCGCAGCTCGAAGGCAAACTGCTCTACATCACCACGGCCGATGGGGTACAGCATCCGGTGCGCGCCGGCGGGGAGATTCCGTCGGCCAATCGCCGGCTCGGCGCCATGCCGCCCATCGTGCAGGGTGCGTGGGAGGATGATGCCGGCGACCAGCGATGGATGCAGCCCACGTTGGCCGAGCTGCGGCATGATGTCGATCACTTCCACCGTCCCGGCGACGACCTCGCGAGGCCCGAGTCGTGGGGGGAATGGCACTACTTCAACGTGATCTCGCCCGATGCCTCCCAGTGGGCGTTCATCTCGTTCATCGTGGGCGGTGACGTGCGCGGTGAGGAGTGGGGCGGGCAGGTGCTGGTCACGCTACACGCACGCGGTCGCGCGCCGCGCCGGTTCGTGGCCCGGGTGAAGCGCGATCGGGTGCGCTTCAGTCTGCGCGACGCCGACGTCGTGATCGGCGATGCGTCGGTGCGGGTCCGCCCCGACGGCCACTACGCCGTGACCGGCACGGTGCGTGAGGAGGGTACGGGGACGCCGCTGTCGCTGGACCTTGTGGTGTCGCCGACACCGCGGGTGGAGTTCCCCGGCGCCACGCTGGTGAGCGGCGACTTCACGTCGGGATACGTGGTGCCCGGTCTGCGGGCCGAGGCGTCCGGGTCGCTGTGTGTGGCCAGTCGCTGTGAGACCTACGCCGGCGTCCAGGCCTATCACGATCACAACTGGGGCGGCTGGCGCGGGGTGACCTGGGAGTGGGGAGCGACCCGGGCCGGCCACTACACGCTGCTATATGGTCGCGTGACCCCGGAAGACTCTCTGGGCAGCTCGTCGCCGTTGTTCGTCTACGTCACCGACCGTGACGGTTTCGTGGCGCTCTTCCGTCCGCGTCAGATCCGATACGATGATCGCCGCACGCTCGAGACATCGTCCGGACCGCTTGCGGTGCCGGCCGAGGCCGAACTGTTCGACGTACGCGGCGCGGACACGTTGCGCCTGCGTCTGGCCATCGACGATGCGGTGGCCACCGATACCCGACTCGGCCTCGTGGAGCGTGGCGAGGGCGCGTACGCCCGCGCCCTGCGTCGGCCGTGGTTCCTGCAGATGGCCGGAGAGGCACAGCTGTCCGGACGCATTCGCGGGGTGCCGCTGAGCGGACAGGGCCGTGGTTTCTTCGAAACCTACCGCTGACGGCGCGGCGCCCCTGCGCCTCGGCACGCAGGGGTGGAACTACCCGGCGTGGGTCGGGCCGTTCTATCCCGACGGGACGCGGCCGGCTGATTTCCTTCGCACCTTTGCCCGCGCCTTCGACGTGGTGGAAATCGATTCCACCTTCTACGCCATCCCGCCGGTGAGTACGGTGCGCGGATGGCGATCACGCGTGCCCGCGCACTTCACCTTCACCTGCAAACTGCCGCAGGAGATCACGCACGAACGCCGCTTCGTGGACTGCGCCGACGTGCTCGCGGCGTTCGCCGATCGCATGCGCGAGCTCGGCCCGCAGCTCGGCCCCATCCTCATTCAGTGCGGCCCGGACTTCGCGCCTGCCGAAGGAGGGGCCTTCGCCGGATTCCTGGCCCTGCTTCCCGCCGATCTCCGTTTCGCGGTGGAATTCCGCCAGTCGGCCTGGATCCGCCGGCGCACCCTCTCGCTGCTCTCGGCGCATCGGGTGGCGCTGGCGCTCAGCGACGGTCGGTGGATTCCGCGTGATTGGCTGCTCAAGCTGTGTGAGCAGCCCACGGCCGACTTTGCGTACCTGCGCTGGATGGGCCCGGACCGCCGGATCACCGACTACGGCGCCCTGCAGGTGGACCGCAGTGCCGAGCTCGACGCGTGGGCCGCCGTGATCCCCGTGCTGCAGGGGCAGGTGCGCGAGGTGTACGGCTTCGTGAACAATCACTTCGCCGGCCATGCGCCCGCCTCGGTGCGCATGCTGCAGGAACGGCTCGGCGTCCCCCCGGTCGACCCGCGCTCCATCGGCGAGCAGGCGTCGCTGTTCTGATTCCCGCGGCCGGGCGCCGCAGGGCAACCGGGGACAGGGTGGGGCCCGCTCCTTATGTTTCGGGCATGACGATGACCTCCTTGCTCCCGACCGCGGCGGACGCGGCCCTGCGCCTCGTGCGCGGTGAGTCCGCACATCCTCACGACCTGCTCGGCGCGCACGCGGCCCAGGTGGATGGTGTGGCCGGTGTGGCGGTGCGTGCCTTCCTGCCGCGGGCGGTCACCGTCTCGGTGTGGATGGGTGAGCAGTGCGTCCCCATGACGCGTGATGCCAGCGGGCTGTTCGTGGCCTTCCTGCCCGACCGCGTACTGCCGCTTCGCTATCGGCTCGAAGTCACCGACTCCCAGGGACAGGCCGTCATGCAGGACGACCCCTATCGCTTCTTGCCCACGCTTGGCGAGATGGATCTCCATCTCTTCAACGAAGGGCGGCACCTGCGCATCTGGGAGAAGCTCGGCGCCCATCCCTGCACGATCGAGGGGGTGGACGGCACGGCCTTCGCCGTCTGGGCGCCGAACGCGGTGCGGGTCTCGGTCATCGGCAGCTTCAACGCGTGGGACGCACGCGCACACACCATGCGGCTGCTGGGCGCCAGTGGCGTGTTCGAACTGTTCGTGCCCGGCGTCGGCCCCGAGGCGTTGTACAAGTTCGAGATCCTGGCCCGCAGCGGTGCGGTGCGCGTCAAGACCGATCCCTACGCGTTCAAGCTCGAGCAGGCGCCGGGGTTCGCCTCCATCGTGCAGCCGCGCAGCGGCTATGCGTGGAACGACGGGGGGTGGCTGACGCAGCGCGCGGAGGCCGATGTGCTGCGGGAGCCGATGCACGTCTACGAGGTGCACCTCGGGTCGTGGATGCGTCACCCCGACAACAGCCCGCTCACGTACCGGGAGATCGCGCCGCGGCTGGCCGACCATGTGCGGCGGCTGGGGTTCACGCACGTGGAGCTGCTGCCGGTGCAGGAGCATCCGTTCGGCGGATCGTGGGGCTATCAGGTGGGCGGCTACTTCGCGCCCACGTCGCGGTTCGGTACCCCCGACGATTTCCGCTTCCTCGTCGACACGCTGCATCAGGCAGGCGTCGGCGTCATTCTCGACTGGGTGCCGGCGCACTTCCCCAAGGACGACTGGGCGCTGCGCCGCTTCGACGGGACCGCCTGCTACGAGCACGAAGACCCGCGGCTCGGTGATCACCCCGAGTGGGGCACGCACATCTTCAACTACGCGCGGCACGAGGTGCGCAATTTCCTCGTCGCCAATGCGCTGTACTGGATCGAGGCGTTCCATCTCGATGGGCTGCGCGTCGATGCCGTCGCCTCGATGCTCTACCTGGACTACGGCCGCGAGGCCGACCAGTGGATGCGCAACCGCTTCGGCGGGCGCGAGAACCTCGACGCGATGGCGTTCCTCAAGCAGCTCAACCACGCCGTGCAGACGCTGCATCCGGGGGTGGTGACGATTGCCGAGGAGAGCACCGCGTGGCCCAAGGTCACGGCGCCGATCAGCGAGGGCGGGCTGGGGTTCACCCTGAAGTGGAACATGGGGTGGATGCACGACACGCTCGACTACTTCCGCATCGATCCGTTCTTCCGCAAGGGGGCGCACGACAAGCTCACCTTCGCGATGATGTACGAGTACAGCGAGAAGTTCATGAATCCGCTGTCGCACGACGAAGTGGTGCATCTCAAACGGTCGCTGCTGGAGAAGATGCCCGGCGACGGTTGGCAGAAGCTTGCCAACCTGCGCGCGCTCATCGGCTACTCGGTCACCCGTCCGGGCAAGTCCCTGTTCTTCATGGGCACCGAACTCGCGTCGCACCGCGAGTGGAACCACGATGTGAGTCTCGAGTGGCACCTGCTCGACGATCCGCGGCGTCGTGGCCTCATGGACTTCATGGAGGCGCTCGGCACGCTCTATCGCGCGGAGCCGTGCTTCTGGCGGGGCGACCACGAACCCGGTGGGTACCGCTGGATCGACGTGGCCGACAAGGAACAGTCGGTGCTGTCGTACGCGCGCTTCGACGGCCGAGCGCACGCGGTGGTGGTGCTCAACCTCACGCCGGTGCCGCGACCCAACTACCGGCTCGGGGCACCGGAGGCGGTGCGCTATCGCGTGGCGCTCAACTCCGACGCGCCGGAGTTCGGCGGGAGCGCCTACCCGGTACCGGAGGTCGTCGAGAGTGAGGCCGTGCCGTACCATGGCTATCCGCAGTCGTTCACGGTCTCGCTGCCGCCGCTGGGCATGCTCGTGCTGATGCCGGAGTCGTTGCCGGAGCTGGTGGCGTCGACGCCGGCTGCTGGCGAAGCCATACCGGTCGCCCACGAGCCGCGTCGAACGGGCAAGGCGCCGAAGGCTTCCAAAGCCCCCAAGGCGCCGAAGCTGCCGAAGCCGGCCAAGGAACCGAAGGCAGTCAAGGAACCGAAG